>JBEKNN010000089.1:0-30920 GCA_049522755.1 Bryobacteraceae bacterium
GGAAGCACTCATACGCCTGGGCGATTACGTATGCGCCTTCGGCGATCTGAAATGGCGTCACATCGTGGCAGATATCCACGATCTGCGCCCGCGGGCAGATGCTCAGAATCACGCCCTTCATCGCGCCGACATAGTGGTCGGAGGCCCCGAAATCCGTGGTGAGAGTAAGAACCGGTTGTCGCATTGCTAAGATGAATGTTAGTGCGGCATTTCTACTTCGACCATAACGCCACTACGCCCGTCGCTCCCGAGGTTCTGGAAGCGGTGTCGCTGTGTCTCGGTCAAGTGTATGGTAACGCTTCGAGCATCCACTACTTCGGCCAACTCGCCAAGCAGCGCCTGGAAGCCGCCCGGCGGCAAGTGGCCGCACTGATTGGCTGCGCGCCTACGGAACTGGTGTTCAC
The DNA here is from genome assembly GCA_049522755.1 of Bryobacteraceae bacterium. GTDB lineage: Bacteria > Acidobacteriota > Terriglobia > Bryobacterales > Bryobacteraceae > PALSA-243. The sequence continues at coordinate 405 of JBEKNN010000089.1, forward strand.
TTCGGGCGGGACCGAGGCGAACAACATGGCTGTGCTGGGCGTGGCCCGCAGCGCGATCGGCGGGCGCGGCGGCGCGAAGCACGTGATCGTCAGCGCCATCGAACACCCCGCGGTGCTGGGTCCGTGCGCGCAAGTGGAGCGCGAGGGCGTCCAGGTGACGCGCGTTCGCGTCGGGTCGAGCGGCATCGTCGACCCCGGCGACATTCGCAGCGCTCTTCGGCCGGAGACCGCGCTGATTTCCATCATGCACGCGAACAACGAACTGGGAACCATTCAGCCCGTCGGCGAAATCGCGCGCATTGCTCACGAGGCCGGCGTGCCCCTGCACGTGGACGGCGTACAGGCGCTGGGCAAGATTCCGGTGGATGTTCGCGAGCTTGGCGCCGATCTGTATAGTATGAGCGCGCACAAGTTGTACGCGCCCAAGGGCTGCGGCGCGCTCTACATCCGCAAAGGGATTAAGCTGGCGGGCATCGCTTTCGGCGGCCATCACGAGCGCGACCGGCGGCCGGGCACGGAGAACGTTCCGGGAATCGCAGGCTTCGGAGCGGCGGCGGAACTGGCGCTGAACCGGTGCATGGATGGCGCGCTGCGCGACCGGCTGGAAGAGGCGGTGATCGAGCGCATTCCCGGCACGGCTGTCAACGGCGACCGGCATAGCCGTACGCCCAACACTACCAATATCCGATTCGAGGCGATCGACGGCGAGGCGATGGTGATTGCGCTCGATCTGCGCGGCTTTGCCGTATCCACCGGCTCGGCGTGTTCGAGCGGCGCGATTACGCCGTCGCACGTGCTCACGGCCATCGGGCTTTCCGCGGATAGCGCCCGATCGAGCATCCGTTTTTCGCTGGGGCATGCGAATACGGTGGAGCAAGTGGACCAGTTAGTGGAGGCGCTTGAAGCGTCGGTGGCGCATCTGCGAAGGATATCGGTGTATGCCTGAGCCTTCTGCTTGCCAGCAAGCTGGTGAAGGTGATGTCACTGGCGAGGAACGGGTCCAGGGGGACCCGTGCGGACCGGGGGGGGCGCCCTACAAGGCTCCCATTGCGGTGGCTATGAGCGGGGGCGTGGACAGCTCCACTGTCGCGGCGCTGCTGGTGCGCCAGGGCCACAACGTGGTCGGCATGACCATGCAGCTCTGGAATCAGCGCCGTTTGCCGGAGCTTTCGAGCGAAGAGGGCGCATCTTCCGGGTCGGGCAGGTGCTGCTCGCTCGACGATGTGTACGATGCCCGGCGCGTCGCCGAGCAACTCGGCGTGCCGTATTACGTGGTGAATTTCGAGCGGCAGTTCGAGGACCAGGTGGTGAAGCCGTTCGTGGCCGAGTATCTCGCCGGCCGCACGCCGGTGCCGTGCACGCTGTGCAACAACTACATCAAGTTCGACCGCTTCCTGGAACTGGCCGACGCCGCCGGCGCGCAGCAGATCGCCACCGGACATTATGCGCGCGTCCGGTTCAACGAAACTTCCGGCCGCTATGAGCTGCTGCGCGGCGTGGACCACGCCAAGGATCAAACCTATTTCCTCTTCGGCCTGACGCAGCCGCAGCTTGCCCGCACGCTCTTTCCGCTGGGCCATCTTACCAAGCCGGAGGTGCGCGAGCTGGCGGGCTCGATGGATCTCGCCGTGGCGATCAAGGCGGATAGCCAGGAGATCTGCTTTGTGCCGAACGGCGACTATGCCGCGTTCATGAGCGCATATCTGAAGGAGTGCGGGGTTGCGCCGGAGCGCACGGAGGGTGAGATTGTCACCACCGGCGGCCGGACCCTGGGGCGCCATGGCGGGGTGCATCGCTTCACGGTGGGACAACGCCGCGGCTTGGGCGTTGCCGCCGCGGAGCCGCTTTACGTGATTGCGACCGATCCGCAAACGCAGCGCGTGACGGTCGGCTCGAGCGACGAGTTGCTGCGAGAGCGCTTTTTCGCCCGCGAGGTGAATTGGATTTCCATCGCAGGAGTGGAGAGAGCGGCGCGCGCGCAGGTGAAGATCCGCAATAAGCACGCGCCCGCGGCGGCGACGCTGCGCGCAACATCCGAGCGGGCCCGCGTGGAGGTGGTTTTCGACGATGCGCAACGGGCCGTTACGCCCGGGCAGGGCGCGGTGTTTTACGACGGCGATGTGGTGCTGGGCGGCGGCTGGATCGAGTAGCTGGGGCAGGCAATCTCGAATTGCGGCCGGCGGTTGGCAGGCGAAAGCGCCTGCCCCACAATTGTCGCCTACATCTTGCCTCTGACGGCGGCGTCGAATGAGATGTTATTGTCGGTGACGATGGTTCCCATGGCGCGCTGCAAGGCTGCGCGCGCTTTCACGTAGGAGCTCTTGGCAGCTACTTCCGTCGATTTCGCCTGCGCCAGCAGACTCTCGTACTGAATCACGAAGAAGGCCGTCGATGCGCCTACTTCGAACTTGGCCTGCTCGGCGTCCAGGGACTCCTGCTGATACCTGAGGGCCTCCTCGGCTGCTTCATAAGCGGTGCGGGAGCGGCGCATGGCGATCAGCGCGTCTTCCACTTCAAGCTTGGCCTGGTTCTGTAGCTGCGCCGCGCGAATCTGCGACTGCTTCACTTGTAACTCGTCGCGCGCCAGGTCGGATTCGGCGATGCGGTTGTGTATCGGCAGAGTAACTTGCACGCCGATGCCGTAAGTGGGATAGTCGCGCGCCAGCAACTGACCCAGGACGCTGCCATAGCCGCCGGCAAACGGCTGGTTGACGCTCGTCGAGAACCCCGTAAGCGGCCCCGCCAAAGCGTTGTTCTGCGCGATGCCGACTAAATCCACTTCGGGCAGGGTGGCGTTCTTCGATCCCTGCAGGCCGATGATATTATTCTCCACTTGCAAGCGCGCCTGGCCGAGGTCGGGACGGTTGGCGACGGCTTCGCCGATGAGCTCCTGGATGGGGCGGATCTCGTCTTGCGGCGGGATTTCGAGCGTCGCGGTGGGAATGATGTGCGCCGAGCGGATGGCTTCGTCTTCGCTGCGGGTCAATACGTTCTTGAGGATGGCTTGCTGCTCTTCCAGCAATCCGCGCGAATTGATGAGGTCTTGCTCGGTCGAGAATACTTCCGCCTTGGCGCGCGTGGCTTCCACGGGGGCGAGCGTACCCGCTTCCACTTGCGCGTTGGTGTCGGAGAGCAGCTTTTCGGCGGCCCGGACGGTTTCCTCTTTTACTTTTTCGTCTTCGTAGAGCGCGACGAAATCGGTATAGAGGCGGACGACGCCGTAAACGGTGATGATGAGCTGTTCCTGAAACAAGAGGCTGGTGATACGGCGCTCATTGCCGGCGATGCGGATGAAGCGCCGGTTGAGACTCATGCCGAAGCCGCGCAGCAGGGGCTGCGTGATGTTGAGGCCCAAGCTTGAGCCGGTATACGGATTGTAGCTGCTGTTGAGCGCGTTGGTCGACCAGTGGCTGTTGTCGAAATTCACCGAGACTTGAGCGCCGGTGGAGAAGCTTTGCTGCACGCCCGCGTTGGCGGTGAATCCCTGCGTGACCAGGTTGGGCTGGTCGTAGGCGAGTAAGTCGGTCTGAGGCGCGGACACGTGACTCCAATTCAGCCCGCCGACTATCGAAGGGTCGTAAATCGGCACGTTGGAGCCATTCGATTGCGGGATGGTTCCCTGCATCGAGTAGCTGTCTTGCGGCTCGCCGAGCACGCCTAGTTCCAGCGCATTGGTGGGCACAGACGTTCCGTTGGTGACGCTGCCGGTGGCCGCCGGACTGGTCACCAGCGGACTGAGCGGACCGCCCACGCCGGTGGGGACTTCCGACAGCGTGTAGTTCAAGCCGCGAACTATGCCGCCGCCTTTGGCGCGCAGCACCTCGGTGTCGGCCTGCGGCAAGGTGAAACGCTGGAGTTCGATATCGAGGTTGTTTTCGATGGCGAGCGCCAGGGCGTCCTGCAAGGAAAGGTTGATCGTGCCGGCGCGGAGTAAGTCGCGGATGCGCTGAGTGTTGTCGAAACTTACGGCGCGCGATATGGGCGGCGCCTGCCGAAGCTGCTGGGCCGGCGCGGCGAGGGCTATGCAGAGGAGCAATACGGCGAATTTTCGGGATGTACTACGCCCGGCGGTTGGCAGGCGAAAGCGCTTGCCCCACAGGCTGAACGGGCGCGCCGGCTGAAAGCCGGCGGCAGCCAGGATTGGCTGCCCCACAAAAACCTTCACGAGCGCGTCCCTTTTTCCTTTGACGAGACCGGCTTCACTTTGGCGCCTTCGCGTATGGAGTCGCTGGGGTTGACCACTACCTGGTCGCCTTCATGCACGCCGGAAAGTACCTCGAGGCGGTCACCGAAATCGCGGCCAAGCTGGACGAGCTGGAAGTGAACGGTTCCATCGCCGCTTACCACCGCGACTTGCGGACCGTTGGCGCGCACCACCAGCGTATCGCCAGGAACCAGCAGAGGCGGGTCCTTTCGGGGAACTGCCAGATCCACCTGAGTGTACATTCCCGGCATCAACACGCCTCCCGTGTTCTCTACCTGTACTTCCGTGAGCAGCGTGCGCGTGGAAGGGTCGAGTGAATTGCTGGTGCGCGTCACAGTGCCGATGAACTTGCGGCCCGCAAGATCGGGTACGATCAGCGCGGCCTTCTGCCCGACGTGTACCGAATCGGCGTCGATCTGCGGCAGATTGAGATAGGTGCGCAGGCGGTCGGTTTGGGCGATGCGGTAGAGCAAAGTGGCGCCCTCGGTGACCAGCACGCCGGTATCGACGTTGCGCAGAGTGATTACGCCGGCGAAAGGAGCCCGCACGGTGAGATAGGCAAGCAAATCGTTCAAACGCGACACGTTGGCTTCGAGTGCGGAGGAATTGCTCTTGGCGGCATTCACGGCCTTTTCGAGCGCCTGCACGTTGGACTGCTGGGCGGCCCATTGCAGCCGGTACGTGTCGTTATCCTGCTTGGAGATCACACCCTTATCGGCGAGCTTGCTGAAGCGGTCGAAAGTGACGTGCGCCAGGTTCTCATTGCTGCGCGACTGTTGCAGGCTGGCTTCGGCCTGCTGCATGGCGGCATCGGCCTGCTGCACGGCGGCCTTCGCCTGCAGGATCTGCTGATCGAGCTCAGGCGCTTCGATTTCGGCCAGCACCTCGCCGGCGGTAACGCGGTCGCCAATATCGGCGATGCGCTTCTTGATATAGCCGCTGGACCGGGCGAGCACCGGCGCCTCGGTGACGGCTTGAATATTGCCCGGCAGAACCAGGCTATCGGTGGAAGCCGACCTGGTCACCGGCGTCACTGTCACCACCGGCAGACTATCGCTTTGATTCTGCGATTCCGCTGCCAGCACCATCTCGCGCTTCTGCCGCGGCACATAGCCCCAGTAGTAACCTGCCACTGCCAATGCCGCTAACAGCAGCAACACCACCAGGCCCGTCCAGGCGGTGGGCTTCTTTTCAGCATGTCCATGCTGCTTCTGCTCTTCCAACTGGCGCCGCAGCGACTCATTTTCCGAGCGTAACTGATCTTCTATCGATTGAAGTTGGTTCATTGCAAATCACCGCGGAGCAACATTTCATTCCGCATGTGGTCTTGCTCCTCTCGTTCGAGTTCTTTCTCATGATCGACGGGCGGCTTGGTCCGTAACAGGCTATAAACCATGGGAACCACGAACAGGGTGGTGATCGTGGCCAGAATCAGGCCTCCGATGACAGCGCGGCCCAGCGGCGCGTTCTGTTCGCCGCCTTCGCCCAAGGCAAGCGCCATCGGCAGCATGCCGATAATCATAGCGGTCGCAGTCATTATGACGGGGCGAATGCGCGTATGTCCCGCGGATAGCGCGGCCGCGCGCGCATCCATGCCCACTTCGCGCTGATCGTTGGCGAAAACCACCATCAGGATACTGTTGGCGGTGGCCACGCCGATGCACATGATGGAGCCCATCAGAGACGGAACGCTGAAGGTGGTCTGGGTCAGGAACAGCATCCAGACAATGCCCGCGATGGCCCCAGGCAACGCCATCAGAATGATGAACGGATCGAGCCACGACTGGAAATTGACCGCCATTAACAGATAGACCAGGACCACCGCGAACGCCATGCCGAGGCCGAGGCGGATAAACGAACTTTCCATGGTGGCGAGCTGCCCGCGCACGTCTATGGTGGTTCCGCGCGGCAACTTCCGCTCCTCCTGCTGCACAATCTTCTCGACGGCTGAGCCGACGCTGCCCAAATCGCGGCGGTCCACGTTGGCGTAGACATCGAACACCGGCGTCACGTTATAGTGATTGACAATCTCAGGCGCCACGTTGCGGTGAACCGACGCCATATTGGACAGCAACTGCGCGCCGCCGGAAGTGGTTCCGGGGTTGCCGAAACTCAGCGACGCCTGGCTGGGACCGGCGCTGCCGGCAAGCGGCATGCCTCCGGCGCCGATGGATGTCCAGGGTTGGGTGATGGGCGTGCGCATGATCGCGTCCAGCGAATCGTTACGATAGGTGGGCGTCTGCACGGCGACGTTATAACTGACGCCGTTGCTCCAATCGACCCACTGCGTGGGCGCCACCTGGCCGCTGGAGCTGAGCGACACCAGCACGCTATTGCTGACGTCGCGCTGGGTAAGCCCGACCTGGCCGGCTTTATCGCGATCCACATCGATATCGATCTCCGGCCAATCCACCACCTGATGAATATGCACGTCGGCCGCGCCGGGAATGCGCTCGATCTGCGCTTTGAGGCCTTCCGCGATCTGATAATTGGCGGTCGCGTTACGGCCGACCACCTGCACGTCGATGGGCGCGGGCAGGCCGAAATTCAAAATCTGATTGGTGATATTGGCCGCTTCGAAGAAGAAAACCACATCGGGAAAGCGCTGGTGCAGGCGCTTGCGCAGCACATCGGTGTAAACGGCGGTGGAGCCGTGCTCGTCGGGATTGAGCGAGATCAGAATATCGCCGTCGGCGGTACCGATGGTGGGACTGTCGCCGAACGCCAGATTGAATCCGCCGTTGGGGATGCCGATATTATCGATGATCCCCTGAATCTCGCGCTGCGGAATCACCTGGCGAATCTCGTTTTCGACCGCGGCGAACATCACCTCGGTCTGCTCAATGCGGGTGCCGGAGGGGGCGCGCGCGTGCAGGCGCATCTGGCCGGAATCGACCGTGGGGAAGAAATCGCGGCCAATGAAAAGGGCTAAGAAGAGCGATGCAAAGATGAACAGCGCAAAGCCCGAGAGCACGAAGCCGCGGCGATCGAGGCACCAATGGAGCAGCGACGCGTAATTGGTGCGCATCTGTTCGAAGCGCCGGTTGAACAGATAATGCACGCGCCAGACGATGCCCGTGCCGCCGGATGTTTCGCCATCATGGCCTTGGGCATAGAGCAGCACCTCGGGCTTCAGCATGTAGTGAACCATGGTGGGGATGATGGTTCGCGATAGCAAATAAGAGGCCAGCATGGCGAACACCACGGCGCCGGCGAGCGGGGTGAACAGGTACTTGGCCGCGCCCGTGAGCAGCAGCACCGGAACAAACACGATGCAGATGCACAGCGTGGAAACGAAAGCCGGCGCCGCGATCTGCTGGGCGCCGTCGAGCACGGCGCGCACCAGCGGCTTCTTCATCGCCATGTTGCGGTGCGTGTTTTCGATTTCCACCGTGGCGTCGTCCACCAGAATGCCGACCGCCAGCGCCAGGCCGCCCAGCGTCATTACGTTAATGGTCTGACCCATCAGGTGGAGCACGATGAGCGACACCAGAATGGATAGCGGAATGGAAATGCAAACGATCACCGTGCTACGCCAGCTTCCCAGGAAGATGAGGATCATCAACCCGGTGAGAAAGGCAGCGGTAACGGCTTCCCGAACCACGCCGTTGATGGCGGCTTTGACGAAGATAGACTGGTCGAACAATTGCGTAACGCGCAGCTCCGGCGTGAGGCTGGCGAGAATCTTCGGCATCAGCGCCTTGACGTTATTCACCACCGCCAGAGTGGAAGCGCGACCGCTGCGCAGCACCGTAAGCAGGGCGCCGCGGGTACCGTTGGAGCGCACGATGCTGGTCTGTACCGAATAGCCGTCGCGGACCTGGCCGACATCGCCGATATAGACCACGGCGCCGTTGACCACCTTGATCGGCAGCCGGTTCATGTCTTTCAGGATACGCGGGCTGCTGTTGAGCGCGATCTGATAATCGATGTTGCCGATCTTGGCGTCGCCGGCGGGCAGGATGAGGCTTTGCGTGGCCAGCGCGTTCGAAATATCCACCGGCGAGAGCCCCTTGGCGTAGAGCTGTTCGGGGCTGATATCCACCATTACCTGGCGGAACTTGCCGCCGTAAGGCAAGGGGACGGCCGCGCCCTGGATGGTGGCAAGCTGGGTGCGGATGAAGTTCTGGCCGAGGTCGAACAGCTCCTGCTCGCTCAGGGTTTTACTTTCGAGGCCCAGCTGAATGATGGGAACGCTGGAAGCATCGTATTTGATAATGCTGGGCGGCGTGGTGCCGGGGGGAAAAGTTCGCAGCAGGGTTTGCGAGATGGCGGTGATCTGCGCCAGCGCCAGTTCCACTTTGGCATCCGGCTGGAAATAGACGCGGGTCACCGAGACGCCGCTATAGGATTGCGACTCGATGTGCTCGATGTCGTTGACGGTGGTGGTCATGGCGCGCTCGAAGATGGTGACCATGCGCTTTTCCATCTCTAAGGGCGAAAGGCCGGAGTAGCTCCAGATCACGCTGACCACGGGAATGTCGATATACGGAAAGATATCGACAGGCATCGAAATAATGGCCGATATGCCCAAAATAGCAATGAGCAAGGCCATGACTACAAAGGTGTAAGGTCGCTTAAGAGCGAGAACGACTATCCACATGCTGGTTTAGACACTGGTAGCACCGGGGTCACGGGGTGATTGGCGCTTACTCTTATAATATCGAATCCTTGCCTTTCATGGGATGACTTGCGATGGCCCCCCGCCGCTAGCTCTTTGGGGCTATGAGGGTGGGCGCGGGCGGACGAAGATGCGCGTCCGGGCCGGTAAACGGCGGGGCGCCGGCGTCCTGGGCGAAGTGTTTCGCGCGATGGGCCGCGAACTCTTGTTGATGAGGGCCGGGAGACGTGATATTTCTGGAGAGGAGTCAGACAATGGAGCCAACGAGACCCAAACTGCCGAGCGAGGCTATAGAGCTTTACAACCTTTTCATTCATGGAATGATCAGCCGCCGTGCCTTTATGGATGGCGTGCAGCGATTTGCGACGGGCGGTCTGGCGGCGGCCGCGATTATCGAGGCGCTGATGCCGAACTACGCTCTGGGGCAGCAGGTCTCCAGGACCGATGAGCGGATCAAGGCCACCTACGAAACCGTCCCATCGCCGCAAGGGAATGGAAGCATCAAAGGATATCTGGTGCGGCCTGTCAGCGCCGACACGCGAGAGGCGAAGGTAACGAAGTTGCCTGGGATTGTGGTCGTCCACGAGAACCGCGGGCTGAATCCGCATATCGAGGACATCGCGCGGCGGTTCGCCCTGGCTAACTTCATGGCGTTTGCGCCGGACGGGCTCACCTCGGTTGGCGGCTTTCCGGGTGACGACTACAAAGGCGGCCAGCTATTCAACAAGGTGGATCGCAATAAGATGGGCGAAGATTTCGTGGCCGCCGCGACGTGGCTGAAATCGCGCGCCGACTGCACGGGCAAGATCGGAGCTACCGGTTTCTGTTACGGGGGCGGCGTTGCCAATACCTTGGCCGTCCGGTTGGGAGCCGATTTGGGAGCTGCGGCGCCATTCTACGGGGCCGTTCCCCCGCCGGCGGAGATTCCGAAGATCAAGGCGGCGATTCTGGTCCACCACGGGGAGCTGGACACGCGACTGGCCGGGACGTGGCCGGCGTACGACACGGCTTTGAAGGCTGCGAACGTTCCGCACGAGGGCTATATTTATGCTGGCGCGGTTCACGGCTTCAATTGCGATGCGACGCCGGAACGCTACAACAAAGCCGCGGCCGACCTGGCGTGGCAGCGCACGATTGACTGGTTTAACAAATACGTGCGTGGTTGATTTCGTTCGCGCCTGGCGGGGGTAGTAGAGCGAACTGTGTGGGAATTCGGGCTGACACTGTGTCGGCGCGAGGCTACCTAGTGGCGACCGTCGCAGCGCTGCTTTATGAAGTGCTTTGGGCCGCCGATGAACGCCGATGAACGCGGATAAAACAAATAAAGCTCAGTTCTTATCGGCGTTCATCGGCGTTTATCGGCGGCCAATTCTTCTTTCGATTTTGGTCTCTGCCTCCTCATAGTAAGACGACGGTGGCTACTCTTGGCCCATAGAGTTATGAGTCGAGCACCTTTTCGCAGTAGTGCAAACTGTTGAGGATTTCCGTCAACTGGTCGAAGCCCGGGACGGTATAAATGCGCTCGATGGAAAATGTGAACTGATATTTTTCGTTTCTCGCCAGGAGCAGCAGTTCCCTGCCGGGCGTGTCGCCCTCGCCGAAAGGAACCCATACTTGCGGAGTCACGTTGAGCTTCCGGTCGTGAAAGTGCAGCGTGGTGATGCGGCTGTGAATCTGTCTGAGAAACGCGATCGGATCGGCTCCCCAATTGCGAAACAGATAGAGATCGGGATTGGCGTATATCCGCGGCGATAATTCGAAAGCTTTCAGGTAAGACTCGCCCGATCCGATGCTATTCGGGTCGCTGGCGTTGCCGTTAGGGTGAAGGCCCACCAGTAGTTTGTGCTTCTCGGCGAACGGCGCGATTCGCCGGGCAACCGGGAGCGTAGTGGAGGTGTTGAGCACGGGAGAGCCCAGGGCTTTGGTCATCAGCATTACGCGGTCGATTTCCTCGTCGGTGAACGAGGCATTGATGGGGAGCGAATAGGCATAGACGCTGATGCCTGCCTGGTCCAGTTTCTTGCGGATGGCCTTCAGCTCGTCGAGTTTCACCGTCAGCCGCCATTGGTGCAGCGCGTCGCGCTGTGCAGGCGGCAGGGCGGGCTCGACGAAAGGCGACTCTAGTTCGATGCCGCCGACCTTGGCCGCGGCGACGATGCGGATGATCTCGTCGAGTTTCAGTCCGCGGAAGGAGTAAGTGCCGATGCCGAGACGCACTCCTTTGTAGCGGGCGGCGTGGGCCCGCGCGGCGCGTGCGAGAGCGAGCCCGAGACCGAGCCCAGCGAGAGCCAGACTGCTGAACTCCCGCCTGGTAGGCGGCATAAGCATTCTCAGCTTATCTCACCTGGACGCTCATTCGTTCGCAGGTTTTGGCAGAATTAAATTATTGCCAACGAAATGGAACCGCTCGCCTGTCGCAGTTATCTTTCTGCTGCTTTTCTACGGCGCGACGCTGGCGATGCGGGCGGCGCAGGAGACCACGCGCTACCTTGCATTCCAGATTTTCACCGGCGGCATAGACAGCGCCGAGTTGCGACAAAGCCTGCCGCAGTCGCCGGACAGCCTCCTGAAAACGGTCGAGGATATCCGCGGCAGAGTTTATGTGCCCGCCGCAGCGGGGCGCCGGCTGGGCTTCATCGCCGGACCCCTGTCGTTCGATAACACCGACGAGGAGATCCGGAAGCTCATTGCCGCGTCGTTCACCATCGCGCTGCAGACGGATGTGGCGGTGGGCTTTCACATCGACGATTCGATGTTCTGGGGGCGCCTCAAGAGCCTGAGCCTCCCTGGCAACGTCGAATGGCTGGACTGGAGCGGCAAGCCTGGCACAGGGCGGAGGCTGGACTGGTCGTCGAAGCCCCTGAAAATTATGCCGCAGCTCTGCCTGAACAGCCGGGGCGTGACGGAGGAAGTCAGGAAGCGGGCGGCGCTGATCGGCGATGAAGTTCAGAAAGGCCTCAGGAAACTGCACGACGCGGGCAGGGACGACATCTTCATCGGCGTAATTGCCGGATGGGAGACGCAGATCGGCAGGGATTTCGCTACGGGAAAGCCGCTCGGCTATTGCGCGCTGACCAACAAGGGCTTCAGCGCCACGCATCCGCCGGCGGATTTCGAGCGCGCTCGCAGCGAAATCGTGCGGGAATTCGTGGCCCTCTGGGCGCAGTCGCTCGCCGAAGCGGGAATCCCGAAAGACAAGATTTATTCGCATATCGCCTTCATGTCCGAATCGCAGTACCGGCTCGCGCGGCGCGTCAGACCAGACCAGACGGCCGCGTCCTATCTGGAAGCCATCAACGCAACGCCGCCCGAGGTCGCGTTCAGCCCGTTCAACCATCCTGGCTTTTCGACCTATCCGCAGCCGGGTCACCTGGAACAGTTGCGGGACGAACTGGCCAAGCACGGCAATCCGCCGTGGGCCTCGAGCGAAGGGACGGCGATAGATCCGGCGGTGGCGGAACAGAGCGGGCCGGGCAGAAATATGGAAGGCTATCTCGGCAACCTTTTCAACCACGGCGCGCGCCTTGTGAATATTTTCGGCTGGGGCGTGGGGGATCAGGGCAACCCGTTCCGTAAGGTAGCCGAGGAGGATGCATCCGTGGCCGCGTACCGCAAGTTCCTGAAAGCGGAAGTACTGCAGGAAGACCCCATGCCCGCCCCGGAAATCCCATCGGCTGCGCTGCCGGAGAAGATGCGGATCATCGAGCGGGGGCTGCCGGCCTATGTCGATAAGAACGGCCCCGCACGCGTCGCTTCCCTGATGCAGCGGTTGGATGAGCAGATTAAGCAGCAGAGATTTGCGGAAGCGGAGAAGACCGCGGATGAAGTCCTGCCGATGATGAAGTAACGGAGTCTGGCAGCCGGCGCCGGCCCTGGAATCTCCAGAGGCGCGTACGGCATGACTATTCGCGCCGGCGTGGAACATCTGGCTACCGCGGAGCAGTGCGCGGCATGAGTTGAGAGCGAGCCGAAGCAGCGCTGTGGTTTCGTCGTCGCTCAGCTTAGTGAACCAGCGTGTCGTACAGCGGCTGCACCGGCTTTACCGCAGGGTTCGTCTCCGCCACCGAAACTGCCATCACCCGGATCTTATCGTTATCCGGCAAGGTCAGCGTGTGCGCGTCGGCCGGAAGATCGATGGCATACGCGAACAGATACGAGTATTGGTACGGCTGGTTGAGACCTTCGGGCGTGTGATGATGCGAGGCGAACCAGGCCACGTCGGCGCGCTTGATGAAGCCGGGCGCGAAGCCTGCGAAATCTTCCGGATACCGCGGCGACCAGTCCTGCTTGGCCTGCGATGGGTCGCGCTGCTTGGCCGGGTCCGGGTCCCACACGGCGTGATTGGCGGAGACGGCCCAATCTTTGTCGGTGTGAGTATTGTTCTTCCATAGGCGCGTATCCCACTGGCCAATCTTGCCGCCCCAGTTCTCGATATTGAGATTCGCGGTTTGCCCTCCGACGCGGAACGCAGCCGATTGATCGCCATCGCCCGAAGCGGCCAATATATACACGCGGCTGAAGTGGCCGGCGGGAAGATTGATGGTCTGGCCCTTGGCGATTACTGCGTTGTTGACGCCGGTCTGCGCGGGTCCGAGCTTGAATGTGACGCCATTGAAGCTCAGGTCGACAGGAAGCATCTCGGCGGGAAGCGAGTTGCCTTTGCCGTCGAAATCGGAACTGCTCTTGGAATCGTCGTTGGTGGCCGCGGCCAGATTGTAGGCTAGCGTGACCGGCTGCGACCGCACGGGCGTGACCCGGGTGGCGCCGGCGCTGAAGCGTACGGCGAAAGTGCGCGGCTGGTTCGCCGTGAACGACGTCATCAACACGCCGTTCGTCACCGTCGCCGCCTGGCCAACCGGCAGTTCCTGGCCGTTCACTTCGCGCGCCGCGGTTACTTTTCCCGCGAATGTCACGCGCACATTCGGCTGCGCCTGTCCGCTCATTTCCACCATGCGGAGAATTACCTCGTCGCTGTTTTCCGCCTTCTTCATCGCCATGATCTGGATGCGCGGATTATCGATCTTCACCAGCGAGAACTGCTTGCCCAAGCCGCCCGGATGCTTGGGACTCTCGAAGGCGATCAGGGGCGCATTGAGGCGGTAGCCCTGCCAATCGGTCTGGCCGGCGCGCCAATCGCCCTTGTGGCCGGCGATGCCGAAGACGATGTCGTGATGGCCCCAGTCCTGGTTGGCCTGATCGGTGTAGCTGGCGTCGACGCCCGGCGAGCGCACCAAGGTGAGGCGGATGGTGTGGTCGTCGCGCTTGTCCGAGCCGTTCTTGCAATCCGTGAGAATGGTGGCGCCGTAGCTGCCGCTCTGATCGGTGAGGTCGATCCACTGGTGCGACCCCACTTCAAACTGACGCTCGGCCGCAGTGGGCCGCTGGATGGTTCCGATGCCGAGGTTGTAAGTGGCCATCGGATTCGAGGCGCTCAACGGGAACGTGGCCTTGAGGTTCGCGTATAGCGTGCCCCAATCGATCGAGTTATTGAATTCCACGCGGTTGCCCGCGTCGCCGGCCGCGAGGCTGATGGTTTCGACGAAATGCGAGCCTTCGGTGGAACGCGTCACCTTCAGCGCGACGCGCGCCGGACCATTCTCGACGATGCGGTCGCCGCCGCCGCCACGGCCTCCCCCGCCGCCGCGGACGAAAGTGCGCGGCGCCGCCTGTTCCTGGTCGAAATCCATATTCCAGGCGGGCCACTGCTGCGGATGATCGTTCGAAATGGCGAGGCGGATGGGCGCGGAGAGCAGCTCTTTGTCGGCCGATTTATCGAAGATGCTCGAGACGTCGCCGGCGTTATCGAGCGTCACGCGGTAGCGCGCGTTTTCGAGCGAGTTCTGCGTCGCCTTCAAGTCCGAATCGGCGGGCGCGCCGGCCGGTTGAACGTCGTACACGGCGTAGCCAACCGAAGGCGCCTTGGCGAGGAAAACTACTCTGTTATCGGCTTCCAATTGCGCGGGAACGTCGTGGCCGTCCGGACCGGTCACGCGCACGGCTTTTGGAGCAGCACCCGCGAATTGTACCGTGGCTTCCACCACATCTTCGCGATCGATGTTGAGCGAATTGTATACTACCACCGCGGTTCCCTGTGTCTGCGTGTTCAAGCCCGCAGCCACGGCTTCGGTGGCGTCGCCGAGCACGTCCGCGAACTGATTCATGGCGATCACGTCGTCATTCCACGCGTATTCGTAAGAAGCGGGCGTGGCCGTGCCGGCGCCGGTATCGTGAAAATGGCCGCCCATCACCAGCGTCCAGGCGTCGTTGAGCCGCTGCTGCGGATAGGGCCGCGCGCCCAGCCACATGGCGGCGATGGACGCCTTTTCGGCCGCGTCCGCCAGCACTTCGTTCTTGCGGTTCCAGCGCTTGTGATACGCCTCGGAGGTGAGCGAGCCGGCGGAGTGGTTGATCAATTCCAGGTCGCCCTTATAACGAGGCATCTTGGCGGTCATTTCCGGCTTGATATCTTTGAACATCTGGTCGGCGGTGGCGGGGATGATGGTCAGCGGCCCGTCGCCCATGCGCACCGGCGCGCCGGGCTGAGGGGGCGGCTCTGGCGGCTGGCCGCCGCGTCCACGCCCGCCGCGTCCGCCCGGAGGCGGCAGCGTTGCCATACCTTTGGTCACCATGGCTTCCAGCAAGCGCACTGTCTCTTCGCTCGGCGAGCCGCCGATGTCGCCGGTGCCGACATAATGGTAGTCCGCGTAAACGCCGGTCACTTTGCCATCGAGTTCGACGCGCTTGACCCAATCCTGCTCGCCACCGCGGCCGCCGCGGCCACCTTGCGCCTGCTGCTGCGGCGCCGGCGACTTGCTGAGATCGGTGGAAATGCCGCCGCTATAGCTTCCGGGGTTGAGTGCGGCAATGATGGTCTCACCGTCCGTGCCTTCCCACACGCCCACGTTGAACGGGATGCCCTCAGGCGTTTGCTCGGGCGAATCGGGACCACCCACTTTAGGCGCCGGCTGCCAGGCCGCGCTCAGCTTCTGCGTGGAGAATCCGCGAACGCCGGCGTGCGCCAGAATGGTTGGCAGATCGGCGGGAAAGCCGAAGCAATCCGGCAGCATGAACTCTTCGCTGGCCTTGCCGAATTCCTTACGAAAAAAGGTATTGCCGTAGAGCACCTGGCGGATGATGGCCTCGGCGCTGGGAAGGTTGACGTCGCCTTCCTCCATCGACGATCCCGCGGGAAACCAGCGGCCGTCGTCGACGTACTGCTTCATCTTTTTGTAGTCCTGCGGAAAATACTCCTTCATCAGGCGGTAGCGGTTGGCGCCGGTCCAGTTGAAGACGTAGTGCGGGTACTTATCCATCAGGTAGAAATTCACCCGCATGGTCTTCAGCAGATATTCGCTGATGGATTGCGGAAACTCCCAGCGCCATTGCGTGTCGAGATGGGCGTAGGGAACCACGTACAGGGTGGGATTCTTCGTGATGTCCGGCGCCTTGACCGTCTGCGCGCGGATTACGGTTAACGTTATCAGACCGGCAAAAGCCAGGACGCCAAAACGCTTGGATACTGGTCGCATGATGCATTCTAGCCTAACGCAGAGGCGGGATGGTGTCTAGCGGGGGCAACACTCGAAACCCTGGAAATGTACGGCCTCGATGATGAGGCCGCCAGCGCTTCTATTTGCAGGTCACTCAAGCGTCGAATAGACTTCACCGGCGCCGCGTGTTACACGTGAAGCTTCCGCTTCAACGTTTGCGAGGTCGAGTTGGCGTTGAGCCATCGGACTCCAAATGCAAAACCCCGCCGGAATCGGGCGGGGTTGCAAATCCACTGGAGTGGAAAGAGGTGATCGAATGATCCTTCTGGTACTGCTCTTGTTCCTGCTGTATAGGACGAGACGGATCAAGCTGAAGATAGATATCGATATCTAGGCGAATCCGAGGGAGGCTGGCAGTAGACGCTGCTGGCCTCCCCAGCACCAATCATAACAGGATCGGGGCGTGTGTCAATTGAGAGGCGGGATTTTCTCGGGATTTTCAAGCCCCAGGCGTTACGACACGGCGTCATGACACAGCCGCGAGACCGGCCTCCAGCACGGGGACCTCGATTTGAATCCGCGTACCGCGCCCGGGCTGGCTGTCGACCCACATGCGGTATTCGTTTCCAAACAGCACCTTCAGGCGCTCGTTGACGTTGGTCACGCCGATGCCGTGGTCGAGGAGCGTGGCCAGTTTCGATTCGGGGATGCCGATGCCATCGTCTTCCACCATCAAGTGCAGCCTCGATTCGGTGCGATGCGCGTGGATGCGGATGGCGCCGCCTTCCACCTTGCTGCTGAGGCCGTGCTTGATGGAATTCTCCACCAGGGGCTGCAGGATCATGCTGGGTACGAGAATGTCGAGCGTGTCGTCGGCCACGTCTTTCTCAAAGCGCAGCTTGTCGCCGAAGCGCACCACTTCAATGGATAGATAGTCGTCGATAAAGCTGAGCTCGTCGCGCAGCGTACTGAAGTTTTCATGCTTCCGCAAGAGGCGCCGCAGCACTTTCGAAAGCCGCATCACCATGATGCGCGCCTGGTTGGGGTCGGTGCGGATCAACGAAGAGACGGAATTGAGCGTGTTAAACAAAAAATGCGGATTGATCTGGCTGGTGAGAGCCGCCAGGCGCGCCTCCATCAGAAGCCGGCCCTGCTCCTCGAGTTTGCGCTCATTGCGCGTGTTATTCCAGATCTTGAGTGGAATGGTGACGGCAAAGAGCGTGGCCGCATAAAGCGCCGCGGTGATCCACGGATTCGGGCTGAGCGAATCCTGCGCGATATAAAACACCTGCTGGCGAAACGCATGGCCCAGGTTTTGGCGGATGAATTCGGCGAACAGGATGGCCGCGAAAAGCACCAGATGATAACCGCCGGTTCGGGGGTTATGGCTCTTGAAGAAGCGATAGAAATCGAAGAGCGGCGTAAACTGCCAGATGGCTTCCGGCCCGGGCGCGATATCGCGCAGCAGCCCGCCCAGCACGCCGATGCCGGCAAGCAGCGGCATGGTGGCGTATCCGTTGGCGAAGAGAAACGCCGGCAGCGAGATGACGATGCCCGAAACCAGGCCGGTGACATAGCCGCCCAGGATGCCGGCGATCAGACTGCCTTCAAGTCCCAGATCGGCGCCTTGATAGGCGGGGTTGAAGATGCGCGTGGCCGCGCTGGCGGCGAAGAAGACGGAAAGCCACAGAGCCAGTTCCAGGCGCTGCATCATGGTGCGATTTTCCTGCAGCAGGATGGATTTAAACCGGTTGGATCGTGCCAGGATGCTGGCGATGGAAGCCATGACGGCCAACTTCACCAGCAGCGAGCCCAACCAGGTGTCGTGTGACATGCGCTTCCGGAAGCCATTATAATAAAGACACTAAGGTCCCCCATAACAGCTCATGAAAGATACTGTCGCGCTGCAGCTTCAAAAAGTGGCTGAAGCGGATTTTCCTACGCAGTTCGGCGCATTCCGCATTTATGGCTTTGAAGCGCGATCGGAGGGCCGTTTCGAAGAAGCGGTGGCGTTGAAGATGGGCGGCCTGGAATCGGGTGCGCCGCTGGTGCGCATCCATTCGCAATGCCTGACGGGCGACGTGTTTCACAGCTTGCGCTGCGATTGCCGGGCGCAGCTTGAGATCGCGCTCGCCGCGATTGCGCAAGAGGGCCGCGGCCTGCTGATCTACGAGCTTCAGGAAGGCCGCGGCATCGGCCTGCTCAACAAGCTGCGCGCGTACGAATTGCAGGATCAAGGCGCCGATACGGTGGAGGCCAACCAACAGCTCGGCTTCGAATCGGACCTGCGCAGCTACGATTTACCCGGCGCGATTTTGCAGTATTTCCAATTGCGCGCGGTGCGGCTGATGTCGAACAATCCGGAGAAAGTGGATGCCGTGGAGCGCGCGGGAGTTGCGGTAGTGGAGCGTGTGCCGTGCATCGCGGATGCGGTGGATTCGCGCGAAGCGTATTTGCGCACCAAGAAAGAAAAGATGGGGCATCTGCTGGAAGGTTTCTGAGTCGGCAAGCGGCGCAAGGATGTATTACTCCTCAGACAATTGGAGGGATTGGCATTTATGCCGATGGGTTCTTGGCAAGCAGAGGCCGGGGCGATCGGAACGTACGTAAATATATCCAATACTGGGAGCTGTTATAGCGCTGCACGGGCCAATCTCATCTGGAGGCGCAAAGGGGCAGGGATCATTCTTCTCAGTGCTATTCATCTTGGTCGGGGCCTGGATGCTTATAGGTACCTGGAAGGATTATCGGAAGCAGCGGATGAATCGTAAGATTTCCCTTGCCGCGCTTGGAATCGGCGGTTTAGCTGGATTGTTCATTGTCCTTGGCATATTCGGGATGATTCGATAACGGCCCCCAACGGACCCGATGAACTGTTGAGACCTTAGAGGCCGCCGCGCGGAGGCCCCACTCGACACAATCGACTATGCCCGTCCGTAAACTCCGCTTTCCCTTCACCGCTACAATGTGGTTCGGAGAGAATATGTCCAATTCCCGCCGGCACTTTCTGAGCCGTGCCTCTGCCGCTATCATGGCCGCCGCCGCGGCCTGCCGCAAGCCGGCGCCCCAGTCCGCCGCTCTGCCGCCCGGAGCCCCGCCGGCTTTCGGCACGGCGCCGGATGTAGGTCCCGCGGTCTCGACTTCCACCTTCGCTGAAGCCGAAAAACTGGTGCAGTTCGATCTCGCCGCCGCGGAGCGCGAAATGGCCGCCGGCAACTGGCGAAAGAGTATGGCGCCGCTTTATGAGCGCCGTACCGGACCGCGCAAGTTCGCCCCGTCCCTGGCGCCCGCCTCGCGCTGGGATCCCGTAATCCCAGGCCTACAACCGACCGGCCCCGGAAGCGATCGCTTCATCCGCACCCCCACCGCGGCGGTCCCTCTTCCCGCCAGCGACCAGGACATCGCTTTCGCCCCGCTGTCCCAGCTTTCCCGCTGGGTCGAGACGCGGCAGATTACCTCCGAGCGCCTCACCCTTCTGTATCTGGACCGCCTGGAGCGGTTCAATCCCAAGCTGCGATGCGTCATCACGCTCACGCGCGATCTGGCCCTGTCGCAAGCCCAGCAGGCCGACCGCGAGATCGCCGCCGGACATTACCGCGGCCCGCTGCACGGCATTCCCTGGGGCGGCAAGGACCTGCTCGATACCGCCGGCATTCCCACCACCTACGGCGCCGAGCCGTACCGCAATCGTGTTCCCGCGCAGGATGCCGCGGTGGTGAAGCGCCTCCACGATGCGGGGGCCGTGCTGGTCGCCAAGCTTAGCCTCGGCGCGCTGGCGCTCAACGATATCTGGTTCGGGGGCCAGACCATGAATCCGTGGCTGCTGGAAGAAGGCGCGTCCGGGTCGAGCGCCGGCCCGGGCGCCGCTACCGCCGCGGGATTAGTCGGCTTCTCCATCGGCAGCGAGACTGGGGGCAGCATCGTCAGCCCCAGCATGCGCTGCGGCGTCACCGGTTTGCGGCCCACTTACGGCCGCGTGCCGCGCACCGGCGCAATGACGCTGTGCTGGTCGCTCGACAAACTTGGCCCCATGACTCGGGGCGTGGAGGACGGGCTCCTCGTGCTGCAAGCTATCTCGGGCCCCGACGCTGGCGATGTCTCGAGCGTGCCCAGCCGCCTCGATTTCGATGCTACCGCTTCCGTCGCCGGACTGCGCGTCGGCTACATCCCCGGTTGGATGAAGGAGAGCCCCGCCACCGATGTAGATCGCGCCGCTCTCGAAACTACCCGGCGGCTCGGCATGGTTCCGACCGAGGTATCGCTGCCAGACTGGCCCTATGACTCGCTCAGCCTGATTCTCTTCGCCGAGGCGGCGGCCGCATTCGAGGAGCTTACGCTTGCCGGCGGCCTCAAAGAACTCAAGGCGCAGGTTCCCGATGCGTGGCCTAACCTTTTTCGTCAGGCCCGCTTTCTCTCCGCGGTGGACTTCGTGCAGGCTGACCGCTTTCGCCGCAGCGTGGCTCAGGAAATGGCGCGTATCTTCTCCCAGGTGGATGTGTTACTTGTCCCGTCGCTGCGGGACGAGATACTCACGATTACTAACTTCACCGGTCATCCGTCGCTCACTCTCCGGGCCGGCTTTGTGGAAGTCTCCGAGGCGCGCAGCGACTGGGCGCCGGACCCCGATCACCCACTGCCCAAATTCTCGCCTCCGCGACGCGTACCCCACGGCGTCACTCTGATCGGACGTCTGTTTGACGAGGGCACAATCGGACGAGCCGGGTTGGCTATGGAGCGTACTCTGAATGTCGCCGGCGAGCGTCCGCCGGGGTTCTGACCAACCAAGCCGGCAGGGGGCCGGTAGCGGACCGGGGCTACCCTGCAACTGGAGTGCATCGTGACTGGTGACGTACGCTTTCTTACGTCAGAAACGGCAGAAATACGGTGCCGATTGACTTGTATCGCGAATCTTTCTTTTAGAACGAAGTCCATTGTATCTATTAGTTCTAGTACCTATAGTTATTCGGTTCTTAGAAGCCGTAACTCTTCCAAAATCGGAATTTAAGTGGGTGCAATCGGACTGTTTTCGGTTAGAGTAGTCTTAACAAGAATGTATAAGACGTACAGTTCGAAGCTCGTAGCCGAGCCTCGCCGGACTCTTGGTTTGGCCCGTGTCTTGCTAGTGCAGGGGGATCTGACGCCGCGCCTGGCGCTTCAGACAATTCTGCAGGCCGGCGGATACACAGTGGAAGTGGCTGCGACCCCTGCGGAAGCCCTCACCAAAATGGATGAACGGCAGTATGACCTGGTATTGAGCGATGCGCAGTTTGGATCGAGCGAGGCTGGGCGCAATGTGCTGGCGTACGCCCGTGTGAAATCGTACCGGCCGGCGACCGCGCTCATCACTTCGTCCGATTCGGATACGCAACGCCGTCCCCCGCGCAGACAGCAACGCGTTTCGGTATATACCGAAAACCTGCCCGTTCTTCTCGGCAAAGTAGCGGAATTGATCGGTGTGCGGGCCATCCGGCGCTACCGTCCGCTGCGCCAGGCCGGCTAGCGCCGGCACTGTTCACACATTAGCCGGGTTAATAGCACCCACTCACCCCCTGGTACTGCCAGCAGGGAGCCTCGCCGCGCCCTCCTGCTAGAATAGTGACAGCACCTCCTTCCTTATGACCACAGCCGCAGAGCGTCAAAAAGCGCTCCAAGACATCCTGGAGCAACGTGTCCTCATTCTCGATGGGGCTATGGGCACGATGCTGCAGCAGCGCCATCTCACGGCCGCCGATTTCGGCGGATCGGCGCTGGAGGGCTGCAACGAAGTGCTCCTGCGCACCCGTCCGGACGTCGTGCTCGACATCCACCGCGCCTATTTCACCGCCGGCTCGGACATGGTGGAAACCAATTCGTTCAACGGCGCGCGCGTCTCGCTGGCCGAATACGGGCTGCAGGATGAGGCGTATGAGTTGAACAGGATCGCGGGCACGCTGGCGCGTCAGGCGGCCGAAGAGTTTTCGAAGCCTGGTAAGCCGCGCTTCGTGGCCGGCTCCATGGGCCCCACCACGAAGGCCATCAGCGTCGTCGGCGGCATCACTTTTCCCGACCTCACCGCGGCCTACTACGAGCAGGCGCGCGGCTTGCTCGATGGCGGCGTGGACGTGCTGCTGGTGGAAACCTGCAACGATACGCGCAGCGTCAAGGCGGCGCTGCTCGCCATTGAGCGGCTGCGGCGCGAGCGCGGTCATCGCATACTCACCATGGTCTCGGGCACCATCGAGCTTACCGGGACCATGCTTGCCGGCCAGCCCGCCGACGCCTTTTGCGCGTCTATTTCGCACGCCGATCTGATTTCCATCGGTCTGAATTGCGCCACTGGTCCGGAGCTGATGGTGGATCAGATCCGCACCGTGAACGAAATGTCGCCGGTGCGCGTTTCGTGCTATCCCAATGCCGGCCTGCCCAACGATGAGGGCCTATACCTCGAAACGCCCGAAACTCTGGCCGCGCAGCTCGAGCGTTTTATCGAAAACGGCTGGATCAACATCGTAGGCGGCTGCTGCGGCACCACCGACGCGCACATCAAGGCGATCGCGCAGATGGCCGAGGGCAAAAAGCCGCGCCGGATTCCCGCTAACCAGCACCGCTCCTACTATTCGGGCATCGACCTGGTGGAGGCGGAAGATTCCAACCGCCCGCTGATTGTCGGCGAGCGAACCAATGTCATCGGCTCGCGGCTCTTCAAGAACATGGTGGCCGAAGAGAAGTGGGAAGAGGCCACCGAGATCGCGCGCTGGCAGGTCAAGAACGGCGCGCACATTATCGACGTATGCCTGCAAAGCACCGACCGCGACGAAATCGAAGACATCCCGCCGTTCTACGAAAAGCTGATGCGCAAGATCAAGGCGCCGGTGATGATCGATACCACCGACCCGCGCGGCATCGAGCTTGCGCTCACCTACTGCCAGGGCAAGAGCATCATCAATTCCGTCAACCTGGAAGACGGCGAAGAGAAATTCGAGCGCATCTGCCCGGTTGCGCGGCGTTATGGAGCGGCGCTGGTGGTGGGCTCCATCGACGAAGACAAGCTGCAGGCGCAGGCATTCACGCGTGAGCGCAAACTGGCCGTGGCGCAGCGTTCCACCAAACTGCTGACGGAAAAATACGGCATTCCGCCCGAAGACATCATCATCGATCCGCTGGTGTTCCCGTGCGCTACCGGCGATGCGAATTATATTGGCGCGGCCGTCGAAACCATCGAAGGCATCCGGCTGGTGAAAGAGAACATCCCGTATGTCAAAACCGTTCTCGGCATTTCGAACATTTCGTTCGGCCTGCCCGCCTCCGCCCGCGAAGTAGTCAATTCCGTCTTCCTCTATTACTGCACCAAAGCCGGCCTGGACCTCGCCATTGTCAACGCCGAAAAGCTGGAGCGCTTCGCTTCGATTCCCGAAGAGGAGCGCCGCCTGGTGGAGAATCTGCTCTTCAACAGCCCTGCGGTGGATGCCGCCGATGAATCGCTGCGCAACGCGCCGGAGGATTGGCGGCAGCAATCGGCGGAGCAGAAGGCCGCGCTCAACCAGTTCCATATCGCCGCCGTCACCGACCATTTCCGCGGGACCACCAAGCGCGAGAAGCAGCGCGCAGCGGATCTGCCGCTGGACCAGCGCCTGGCGAATTACATCATCGAAGGCACCAAAGACGGCCTCATCGACGACCTCAATCGCAAGCTGGCCGAGGGCGCGGGGCCGCTCGAGATCGTCAACGGTCCGCTGATGGCGGGTATGAGCGAAGTGGGCCGGCTCTTCAATAACAACGAGCTGATTGTGGCCGAAGTGCTGCAATCGGCCGAGGCGATGAAGGCCTCGGTGAACCATCTCGAGCAGTTCATGGAGAAATCGGAGACGGCCGCGCGCGGCAAGGTAATGCTGGCGACGGTCAAGGGCGACGTCCACGATATCGGCAAGAATCTGGTGGAGATCATCCTGGCCAACAACGGCTACGAGGTGGTGAACCTGGGCATCAAGGTGCCGCCGGAAGTGTTGATCCAGGCGTTCCACGAGCACAAGCCGGACGCCATCGGCCTTTCGGGATTGCTCGTCAAGAGCACGCAGCAGATGGTGATCACCGCCACCGACCTGAAGATGGCGGGCATCGCGGTGCCGCTGCTGGTGGGCGGCGCGGCGCTATCGGAGAAATTCACGCGCACCAAAATCGCGCCGGCTTACACGCAGGCAGTCTGTTATGCGAAAGACGCCATGACCGGTCTGAGCCTGATGAATCGGTTGATGGATCCGGCCGAACGGGAAGGCGTGCTGGCGGCGAACCAAGGCATGGCAGCGCCCGCTCCGGTGGCCGTGGCGGTGGAAGAGCTAGCGCCATTGACCACCAAGCGCAGCGCCAAGGTGCGGACCGATGTCCCCATTCCCGCCGCGCCGTATCTGGAGCGCAAGGTGCGGAACGTGCCGCATCTGGCCGAGGTGTGGAGCTACATCAACCCGTTCATGCTCTACGGCCGGCATCTCGGTTACAAGGGCAATTTCGAGAAGGCGCTGGTGGAGCATGAGCCCAAGGCCGTCGAGCTATACCATCTCATCGAAGAGGTGAAGCAGGACGCGCAGCAGTTCATGAAGGTGCGCGCCGTGTGGCAATTCTTTGAAGCCGAGCGCGACGGCAATTCGATTAACCTGTTTGAGCCGGGCGCCGCGACTCCGCTGCACACATTCCGTTTCGGACGCCAGCGCCGCGAGAACGGCCTGTGCCTGAGCGATTACATTCTGGAAGCCGACGACGGCCGCCGCGACCATATTGCGATGTTCGTAGTGACCGCGGGCGCGTGCGTGCGCGAGCGCTCCGAGGAGTTCAAGAAGGCCGGCGAGTTCGTCAAAGCGCACGGCATTCAAGCCCTGGGCATCGAAACCGCCGAGGGCGCCGCCGAATGGCTGCACCGGCGTATCCGCGAAGACTGGGGCTTCCCCGACGCGCCCACCATGACGATGCAAGAGCGTTTCACCTCGCGCTACCGCGGCAAGCGCTACAGTTTCGGCTACCCGGCGTGCCCCAATCTGGACGATCAACAGCCGCTCTGGATGCTGCTGCGCCCGGACGAAATCGGCGTGCATTTAACCGAAGGCATGATGATGGAGCCGGAGGCAAGCGTCAGCGCGCTAGTGTTCCACCACCCCGACTGCGCCTACTTCACCGCCGACGAAGCCGAAGCCGCACTTATCTCGTAGGGCGGACGCCCTCGTCCGCGCGCGACCCCCTGGTCGCGCTGTCGCGCTCATTGCGCTCCCTGCTCCCCGCTCAGGAAATCGAAATCGCACCCCAGATTCGCCTGCGTAACATGCTCCAGAAACAGCCGTCCATACCCGCGCTCATAGTGCGGCTTCGGCGGCCGAAACAGCTTCAGCCTTGCCTCAATCTCATCCTGCCCCACGCATAATTCCAACTTACGCGCCGGCACATCCAGCACAATCTCATCACCCGTCCGCACCACCGCCAGCGGACCGCCAACAGCCGATTCCGGCGCCACATGCAGCACCACCGTCCCGAACGACGTCCCGCTCATGCGCGCGTCGGAAATGCGCACCATATCCGTGACGCCCTGGTTCAGCAGCTTGCGCGGCATCGGAATCTGGCCCCACTCGGGCATTCCCGGCGCGCCCTTCGGACCGCAGTTCCGCATCACCAGAACCGTGTCGCGATCCACCGGCAGATCGTCGCTATCGATGCGCCCCTGCATCTCTTGGCGAGTCTCAAACACCAGCGCGCGCCCGCGATGCGTCAGCAGCTCCGGCGACGCCGCTGTCTGCTTGATCACCGCTCCATCCGGCGCCAGATTCCCATATAGGATTGCGATGCCGCCCTCTGCGCCGAGCGGCGTCTCGCGCGGGCGGATCACGTTGTCGTTCAACGATTCCGCGGCCGCGATGTTCTCACCCAGCGTCTTGCCGTTCGCCGTCACGCATCCGGAATGCAGCAAGCCCTCGACGCGCTTCAGCACGGCTGGAACTCCGCCGGCGTTAAACAAGTCCTCCATCAGGAACTCGCCCGACGGCTTCACATTCACAATGCAGGGCGTGCGCCGCGAGATGCGGTCGAAATCGTCCAGCGTGATGCGAATCCCCAGCCGGCCCGCGATCGCGATCAGATGAATCACGCCGTTGGTCGAGCCGCCCAGCGCCATCAGCGCCGTAATCGCATTTTCGAATGCCTCGCGCGTGAGAATCTGCGACGGCTTCAACCCGGCTTCCACCATCTCCACCACACGCCGCCCGCTCAGCTCCGCGATGGCCATCCGCCGCGAATCCGGCGCTGGAATATTGGCGCATCCCGGCAGCGTCATGCCGAGCACTTCCGCCAGGCTCGTCATCGTCGACGCCGTCCCCATCACGGTGCAGTGGCCGGCGGTGCGCGCGATGCAGCTTTCCACTTCGCACAGCTCCTCCTCCGTCAATCGGCCGGTGCGGTAGAGGTCGAAAATCTTGCGCCCATCCGTGCCCGACCCCAGCGTTTTGCCGCGCCACTGACCCGCGATCATCGGTCCGCCCGTCACCATGATGGCGGGCAGGTCCGCGCTCGCCGCGCCCATCAACTGCGCGGGCGTCGTCTTATCGCAGCCGCAGAGCAGCACCACGCCATCGAGCGGATTGGCGCGGATGGATTCCTCCACGTCCATCGCCATCAAATTGCGAAACAGCATGGTGGTGGGCCGCATGAACATCTCGCCCAGCGATATGGTGGGAAACTCCAGCGGCAAGCCTCCGGCCGCGATCACACCGCGCTTCACCGCCACGGCCACGTCGCGCAGATGCGCGTTGCAGTTATTGAGCTCGCTCCAGGAATTGCAGATGCCGATGACGGGTTTGCCGTCGAAGATATCCGCCGGAAATCCTTCCGACCTCAGCCATGCGCGCCGCGAGAATCCATAATACTCGGGCGCGTGGAACCATTCGCTGCTGCGTTTGTTTTTCATGCTCACATGCCCCATCATAAGCGAGAGCTATGCGGGTATACACTCTATGGAGGAGATAATCCATGAGAAAAGTCAGCCTGTCGATCGTCGTGGGAATCGCATCGCTCGCGTCGATGAGCTTTTCCCAGCAGGGGCCGTATCAGGTGCTGAAGAAGGCCAGGGTTGGCGGCGCCGGCAACTTCGATTATGTCTATGCCGACGAGGCCGGACGCCGGCTATACATTCCGCGCATGGGCAATCCCGGCCGCATCACCGTCTTCGATCTGGATACGCTCGAGCCCGCCGGCGAGATCCCCAATGCCAACGGGCATGGCGCCGCGGTCGACGCCAAATCGGGTCACGGCTTCGCCACCACCAAGCCCGTGGTGATGTGGGACAGCAAGACTCTCGCGCCCATCAAGACCATCGACGTGCAAGGCAACCCCGACGGCCTCATGTTCGACCCGTTCAATCAGCGCGTCTACATCCTGAGTCACAGCGCGCCCAACGCCACCGTGATCGATGCGAAGGACGGTTCCGTGCTCGGCACAATCGACCTGGGCGGCGCTCCGGAGCAGGCCGTGAGCGATGGCAAAGGCCATGTATATATCGATATCGAAGACGAGCATAGCATCGCCGTTGTGGACGCTAAGACGATGAAGGTAACTGGCAATTACGATCTTGCCGGCAAAGGCGCCCAGTGCGCCGGTCTCGCGATAGATGTGAAGAACAATATTCTGTTTGCGGCCTGCCGCAGCCCGCAAACCATGGTGATTCTCAGCGCCGCGGACGGCAAGATTCTGGAGACGCTGCCGATTGGCGCAGGCGCCGATGGCGCCACCTTCAACCCCAGGACCATGGAAGCGTTTAGCTCGCAGCGCGACGGCACGCTGACCATCGTCAAGGAAAACAGCCCCACGAGTTTCGTGGTGGAACAGAACCTGCAAACCATGCCGGGCGCCAAGACGCTGACGCTCGACGGCAAGACCGGCCATATTCTGCTGATCGCCGCCGAGACTGCGCCGCCCCCCACGCCCGCCCCTGCCGGAGGGCGCGCCGGCCGCGGCCAGATGGTTCCCGACAGCTTCACCATCGTCGAGGTAGGCAAATAGTGGCGCGGCCCCATGGGCTGCGCAGAGAGCCGCGCAAATCCGTTCCCCTGGCCGCCTTCCTGGTGTGCCTCGCCGCGCCCGCGCCGTGCCAGGAAAAGGGCTACCAATATTTCCACGTTGGCGCCGGTGAAGGCGCGAAGGTCGGGCCAAAATCCGGCTACCTGCTCGCCGGCGGCGGCGACGCTCCGGACGACGCCTATCGCTGGTTCACCCGGCACGCGGGCGGCGGCGACGCCGTGACCATTGGCGCATCCGGCGACGACGCGATGAACAAGGTGCTGCTCGATGCGGGAATTGTGGCATCGGCGTCTACGCTCCTGTTCCACAGCCGCGAGGATTCGTCCGATCCCTTCGTTACCGAGACCATCCGCAAGGCCTCGGCGATCTTCATCGCCGGCGGCGATCAATGGAATTACATTCGCATGTGGAAGGGCACGCCGGTCGCGCAAGCCATCAACGAACTCATCCACAAAGGCTTCCCCGTAGGCGGCACAAGCGCGGGGCTCGCGGTCCTGGGCGAGTTCTCCTTCTCGGCCGAGCACGATAGCATCACATCCAAACAGGCGCTCGCCAATCCCTTCGACCCGGCGGTGGCGATTACGGACAATTTCATTCGCATTCCGCTCCTCAAAGGCGTCATCACCGATACGCATTTCGTGAAGCGCGACCGCATGGGCCGCACGCTGGTTTTTCTAGCGCGCCTGTTGCAGGATGGCAAAGCGCGCCCCGCATCGAGCATCGCGGTGGATGAAGGCAACGCGGTGCTGCTTGAGGGTGACGGAGGGGCGACGCTCTCCGGCCCCGGCTGCGCCTACTTCCTGCGCACCACTGCGGCGCCGCAGGTCTGCGAGGCAGGGAAGGCGCTGAGTTTCGGCGGCATCTCGGTCTACCGCCTCGGGAATTCCGGCAAGTTCGACGTGAAGCATTGGCGCGGTGAAGGTGGAACCGCGTACACGCTGTCGGTGGAGGACGGCGCGGTGCGCTCCACTCAGCCGGGCGGCGCAGTGTACTGAATTTTCAGCGGTGGCCGTTCGGCCGCTTACGCTGCGCGGAACTCTCTATCCCCTGAGTTGGTCCATGGTAGCGTTCGGTTTTCTGGCGGACCCGGTGACGGCGTCGCCATTTGGTTCCGTCGCCTGAGTCTGGAACGTTCTCACCAACCTCTCGACCATGCTGCCCTACCCCGTCGACAAACTGGTAAAGACAACAACTACTGCGGTCTGACTATCTTCAACAACACGCTCTATGTCACCAAGGGCAGCTAGGGTCAAATTTACATGGAACTGTAACCTAATTTTGCTAGAAGCGTCTCGCCGAGCATGATATCGTGACAATTCATCTCCTTTACTCTCGTTAAAAAGACAAGATCCTCTATGAAAAAAATCGTATCGATCGCAGCCTTGATTGCTGCATCTCTGCCAGTTGCTTTCGGTCAAGGCGGAGTCATCGCCGCCTGGACGTTCGAGAACAATGCTATAGCGGTTAACAACAGCCCTTCCCCTTCGACCGGTTCGGGCGCCGCCAGCTCGATTGGCATGGCCACTTACGCGACTCCAAATATCGGAGTAACCACCGACGACGTGCTTCTGGGGACTACGGGAGATACGGGCGTTAACGGTGTTGCGGATCTCACCCAAGTCTGGCGCGTGCGTGCGCAGGCCGGCGCTAGCGGGGCGGCGAATGGCTGGTCGAGCCTGGCGCCTATCGGGACTCAGGGCGCCGTGTTCGCCGCAAGCACCGTGGGCTACAGCAATATCGCTGTCAGCTTCGACTGGTATGCGACGACTCAGGGTGAGGCGAACCTGCAACTCCAATACACCACGGATGGCGTCACCTGGAAAAATGTGCCGTTGACCCTCACCGGATCCGATGCCGGATTGGCGGTCATGACCAACACCACCTCCGCCAATACGGTTAAGGGGTCGTATGTCAGCATCACCGGCGGCGTCGGGCAGGATTGGTTCACCGGATTGAGCGCGACCATCAGCGATCCGAATGCGGCAAACAATTCCAAGTTCGCGGTTCAGATGGTAAACGCCTCGACCGGCGCCGACGATATCGGCGCTTCGGGAACTGCCTTGAATAACAACTCGGGCAACTGGCGGTTTGACAACGTCACCATTTCGGGTCAGAGTACTCTTACCGGCGTCATCTCGGCGAATCTGATGCTCTCGCGTAGTGTCTATACGGGC
>JBEKNN010000090.1:0-30743 GCA_049522755.1 Bryobacteraceae bacterium
CGATGTGCGCGACAAGGTGTCATTCGCTTACCAACGCGGCGGCGCGGCGCTGGTGGATTTTCTGGACGCGCAGCGGGATTACCGCGCGGTGCAGCAGGGATATCTGGTGTTAGTCGGCTCATACCTGACGGCGGCGGGACAGTTGAATATGGCGATAGGCCGCGAGGAGATTCGATGAATAGCGGGACAGACGATCGGTCTATGTCGTCTGTCGCAGGCGAGGCATGACAGACCACGGAAGGCGATGGTCTGTCCCACCTGTTCTTCGCGCTTGCCTGGTCACCCGCCTTCTTCCTCGATCGCTTCCAATTCCGCCAACGCCTCCAGATCCCTGGGACGCCCCGCGGCGCGCTTCGCACGAATGAGTTGCGCCAGGCTCAAGCAAAGGCAACGCGTTCGGAATACTTGCAGCTCGACGGCGTCCGCCAACAGCTCCTCGTAGGTTCCTCCACCCGGAATTTCGCCCAGCAGATCGATGTCGCCGAGCGATGTGACGAGAGTGAAATTCAGCCCTCGCGCCAGCGTCGCAGCGTCCCAAATAAAAGGGAGACCCGGCGGAACGCCACGCAGATAGGGCTTGTGATCGGCCAGCGCCGCCGCTAACCGGTCCAGATTCGCCGCGGTGCGTAAATACACCAGGTCCAGATCTTGCGTAAACCGCGCCGAGCCGTGCGCAATGGCCGCCGCGCCTCCCACCACGATGAATGCCACGTCATGCCGCCAAAGCGTCGTCAGCAGCGCGTCGAAATCCGTCATCCCCGGCGCCGGCGGGCCTCTCTGCCGGCACGCCGCAGTTCCTCCGCGAACTTCGCGAGGGCCATCGCCTTGCGAAAGCGCTCCTCCACCGTCAACTTCAGGTTTTCACGGATTAGCGTCCGGTCGATATCCTTCTTGTACGCCTGCACCACCGGGTCCGGATCGGGGCGCGGCAAGTCTTGCATTTCCTCATTCTAGCTCCGGCAGCGGTTTGGCGCGAAGAGCCACCACCGGCTCGACCGCCTTATCCGAACTTCACCATCGGCGCCGATCAAATCAGCCGATACCGGCCCTCGCGCCCTATCGAGCCGTTCCGAGCGCTCGGCCGGAAATCCACGTTTTGCCACAGCGTTGGCCACGAAGTTTGCCAGCGGCATCCACACTGGCATACTCTCAGGTAAGATGCGAAGCAAACTACGCGGGTTTGTCTGGATGGTTCTGCTGGCCGGTATAAGCGGCGCGGGCTGGCTGGTTTTCGGCCAGAATCCCAACGACGCCCGCCTCTGGCAGCACCGCAATCTCGGCAAGGCCTTCTACGAAAACCCCACCACGCACAAAGAGGCCGTGGACGAGCTCCGGCTAGCCTTGGCCTTATCCCCAAATTCCGTCCGCGAACAACTGAATTACGGGCTTGCGCTCCTGCGCCAGGGTGACACCAAAGATGGCGCCGCCGAATTGGAAAAGGTCCAAAAGCGCGCCCCGCAACTGCCCCATACCTGGTTCAACCTGGGCATCGTCTACAAGAAGGAGACCGAGACCGACAAGGCCCTGGCCCAGTTTCAGCAGATGGTAAAGCTGGTCCCCAGTGAACCGGTGTCGCACTACCAGTTGGGAACGCTATACAAGCAGAAGGACGACGCCGCCGCGGCCATCGCGCAATTCGAAACCGCGCGCGATCTCAGCCCGCGCCTGGCCGCGCCGCATTTCCAGCTCTTCGGGTTGTACCGGCAG
This sequence comes from Bryobacteraceae bacterium, assembly GCA_049522755.1. GTDB lineage: Bacteria > Acidobacteriota > Terriglobia > Bryobacterales > Bryobacteraceae > PALSA-243. Next base: position 1,708 of record JBEKNN010000090.1, read on the forward strand.
GCCGGCCGCGCCGATCAGGCAGCGGCAGAGCTGCGCATCTTCCAGGATCTTAAGAAGCAGCAGGAAGGCGCCGCCGTCCCGGAAGATATGGAATGGTGCCAGTATGCCGAGCTCTACGACCCCATCGACGCCCCTCCCTCCGCTCCCCTGACCGCGCTCGTTTACCGCGATGAAAAGCTGGCGGAGGGGTTCAACGGCCCGGGCGCGGGAGTCGCCGTCCTGCCTGGAGCAGTCACGGCCGGCTCCAATGGGCGCCCCGATCTCATCGCATGGTCGGCCGGCCGCACTGCCTTGTTCCGCAACGGCCGCACGCTGGTAGACAACTCCGGCCTGGAAGAGCTGCGCGACGTCCAATTCATCGCGCCCGGCGATTTCGATAACGACGGTCTGCCCGATCTCTGCGTGGTGACCTCCCAAGGAGCCGCGCTCTACCGCAACACTGGAAGCCGGTTCGTGAAACATGCCGACCTCGCCACCGGCTCCTTTCGCAAGGCGGTATGGATCGACTACGACCACGATTACGACGACGACCTGATCCTGATCGGCGGCGAATCCCGCCTGCTGCGCAACAACGGCGAGGCCGGCTTCAGCGATGAAACCAAGCGGTTCCCTTTTGTTTCAGGGCGGGCTGTGGATGCCGTGCGGTTTGACCTGGAACCCGATACGCCGGGCTTCGACCTGGTGGTCTCTTATGCCGACCGCTCCGGCGTGCTATATCGAGACTTGTTGGGGGGAAATTACCGGGCGAATCCTCTCAATGTGTTGCCGCCAGGCGCCCATGGACTGGTCGCGGCCGACGTCAACCATGACAGCTTTACCGACCTCGCCTTCGAACCAGACGGACTGCTGCTGAACCGCGCGGGCGACCTGCAAACTGCTCCGCGGCAGGACCATCGCGCGTTCCCCGCCACTGCCGCCGCTGCCGATTTCGCCGGCGCCGGGCGGCTCGATTGGGCGCGCATCGAAAACGATGGCAGCCTGGTTGTAGCTCGCGATGTCACTCCGGCTTACGGCAACTGGCTCGAAGTTGCGCTCACTGGCGTCAAGAATGCCAAGCTCTCGGTGAATGCCAAAGTGGAAGTGAAGGCCGGAACCAGCTACGAAAAAATCACTTACGCCGGCGTGCCCCTGGTATTTCGCCTCGGCAGCCATACCAGCGTGGAAACCGTCCGCATCACCTGGCCGAACGGCCTCATCCAGAACGAAATGAAGCCGGCGGTCAACCACGTGCTGGCGGTTAAGGAAGCGCCGCGCCTGGCCGGCTCGTGCCCCATGATCTTCACCTGGAACGGCGCGCGCTTCCAATTCGTCACCGACGTGTTGGGCGTCGCGCCCCTCGGCGCCAGTTCCGGCGACGGCCAATATTTCCCGGTGGATCACGACGAGTACGTCTCCATCCCCGCGGCCATGCTTGAGGCGCGCGATGGCGCCTACGAAATCCGCATGGCTGAGGAACTGCGCGAGGTTTCCTACATCGACCAGATCCAACTGCAGGCCTTGGACCATCCGGCGGAGACCGAAATCGTCACCAACGAGAAGTTCAAATCGCCTCCCTTTCCCGAGTTCCGCTTGTACGGGGGGAATCGCCGCACCTATCCAACCTCGGCCCGGGACGCCCATGGAACCGACGTACGCGCCGCTCTGCTGGCTCGCGACCAGCGCTACCCGGATGCATTCCAGCGCGACCATGCGGGCGTGGCGGAGCTCCACACGCTCGACTTGAATTTTGCCGCCGCGGCCCCCGATGGAAAGGCCGTGCTGGTGCTGAACGGCTGGGTGGACTGGGCCGATGGCAGCACCTTTCTCGCCGCCACTCAGGCGCATCGCGACCTGGTCTTTCCCTATCTGCAAGTGAAGGATGCGCAGGGGAATTGGAAAACCGTCATCGAAGATATGGGGATTCCATCCGGCAAGCCGAAGACCATGGCCGTGGATCTCACCGGCAAGTTCCTCTCCGCATCGCGCGAAGTGCGGATCGTGACCAATCTCTGCGTCTATTGGGACGAGATTTACCTGTTCGAGAACCATGCGCCGCCCGTTGCGCGGCTCACGGAGATCGCCATGACCTCCGCCGATTTGCATTTTCGAGGCTTCTCTCACGCCACCATCGACCCCGACCGCAAGCAGCCCGAATCCTTCGATTACCAGGCGACCAGCTCTACTTCCATGTGGAACCCCACGTCCGGAAACTACACCCGCTACGGCGAGGTGCAGGACCTGTTGCGGCAGCCCGACGATCGCATGGTGATCCTGGGATCGGGCGACGAGATCCGCATGCGCTTCGCCTCTGCCGGCCTGCCCGCGCTACCGGCTGGCTGGACGCGCGATTACCTGCTGCTGGTGGATGGCTGGGCGAAGGACGCCGACGCCAATACGGCCTTCTCTCAATCGGTGCTGCCTCTGCCTTTCCACGCGATGAGCCGGTATCCATACCCGGCCGGCGAGCGCTATCCGGACGACGAAGCCCACCGCGCCTACATTCGCGAATACCTGACGCGTCCTGCCCTGCGTTTGCTGCGGCCCATCGCGCCGGGCGCACTCGCGCCCCCATCCTGAAATCTTCCACGCAAATTCAAATATTAACTTGGTTATACCAATTGAAATTTGCCCGATTCGACGCCATAATTTTCGATTGCCACAAGCAAATTCTTATCGGCGTTTATCGGCGTTTATCGGCGGCTAGTGCCCTATTTTTGGCTTTGAGCGCTAATTTCCGATCCCGCGGCGCGGATCCTCAAGGTTACACAAACATTACAGAATATCCCTTAATATATTTGACACCTTAAATGCCTGCTGATATACTATTGATTCGATTGTATATCCCCCGAATTATAATATCGGGCAACCTCGCCGCCAGTGGCTCCTGGTCGCGACTATGAGACGACGAATGCTAAGCGACCCTGTCCAGGTAGTCCATTGTCCTCGCTGCCTGGGCGGCGATGTCCACCTTTCCCGCCCACACACGGCGTGGGATTCCATCCTGCTGCCCGCGCCAATTCGCTGCCGCAGTTGCGCCACACGGTTCGATAAGCGTGTCGATCTCACGGAACTCCCGGCGCGCGCCGCGGTTGGCCGCTCGCATTCGTCCATTCCCGCGGTCGTTCCCATTCCTGAACCGCGCCCCCCGGCGGTCCTGATCGTCGATGATTTAATTCCCTTCACCACACTGGTCCGTGCAACCTTTCTGCGCCGGGGATTCACGGTTTTCGGTGCGAAAACTCCCGATGAGGCCCTGGCGATGTTTCAGGCGCATCAGCCGCAGATCGGGCTGGCGGTGGTGGGCTTAGTGACGCCGGCGGCAGTTAATCTCGATCTGACCGCCGACCTGGAGCATCTGCAACCGGGCCTTCCGGTGCTCTATCTTGTGGGTACAAGCAAATCCATCGCCCGCTGCAGCATTGAGGCGCAGGCGCCCGCTTCGGTGCTGGCCGTACCATTCACGGAAGAACAGCTCATCGCGCGCGTCGGCGGACTTCTGAACGTCGAAGTAGCGGCCCGCCAAAATCGCGACACGCGTCTATGGGAACGGCTCATCGCCCAGTCGGATTGGATTCCATCGGGGACCGCGATGCTCCACGTCTACGATCTCCAGGACGCCGCGCTGGCTGCGGGTCATTTGGCCATGCTGAGCGCCGCCGACATTCACCATGCTCTCCGGCCCACCAACTGCGAAGCGGCGCCGTATAGCATCAACGTCCGCGCGCAGGACGTTACCCGCGCGCGCTTCCTCATTGGGCAGGCTTCGGCGGACGGGCTGTTCGTCGCGGCGTGATCCACTCTCCGCATAGCCCCTTTCACCGCGCCGGGTCACAGCGCCTGGAAAATCGTCAAACTCATCATTCCAAGCCACTTATCGAAATGACCGCGCAGAATACTACCACCACTCCTGCTAACCTTGAATTAGAGAGGCTTTTATCCCAACGGCTAAACCGATCGCAGTCCACCCGCACCGACACGCGGAAATTCATCGGCCTACCCCAAAGGGGCCGCAACCCGAACATTCCAAAGCCACTTCCACGTCCTTGGCTTCGTTCCGTCAAATCGTAAATCGCGCCGGGTCCGGCCAAGCCATTTGCGGGCCCGGACGCCGGCGCAAACCCCGCCACTGCAGGCTCCCCGCCCTCGCGCCAAAATCTTGCCGTTCGCCAACAAATTGTCGCCAACAACCGCCTCCCGCGCTGATAACAAGCCACTTCCCCGTGGTTCCCGGAATGCTTCTCTGTAGTCGCATGCTGGACGATCCGCTCTCAGGACAACTCGAACGCTACATGGATCTGCTGAGCGCCCGCCAGAACCTGGTCGCCTCCAACATCGCCAATGCCGACACGCCCGGCTACCGCACCCAGGACATCGACTTCCAGTCCGAGTTCCAAAACGCCATGGGCGGCGCGCCCCAAACCATACAGCCTGGCGGCCTGGCAGTGAAAAACGACGGCAACAACGTAAGCCTGGACCGCGAGGCGCGGCTGCTCTCGGAAAACGCGCTGCGCTTCAGCGTGGCATCGGGCCTGATGCGTGGGCAGATTTCATCCCTGCGCGCGGCAATTAAGGAAGGCGCATGAGTCTATTTTCAGTTCTGTCCATCGGAGAATCCGGCATGGCGGCGCAGCGCATGCGCGCCGAGTTGCTCACCGAGAACCTGGCCAACGCGGAAACCACGCGTACGCCCGAAGGCGGCCCCTACCGGCGCAAAGATGCCGTGTTCGAAACCGCGCCCGCCACTTCGCCGTTTTCCTCGGTATTCAACGCGCAGATGCAAGCCGGCGGTGGCGTCGCAGTCTCCGAGATCGTCACCGATAACAGCGCGCCGGAGCGCCGATTTATGCCGGGCCATCCCGATGCGGACGCGGATGGCTACGTAGCCTTTCCGCACATCAATCCCGCGGAGGACATGGTCGATCTGATGGGCGCATCGCGCAACTACGAAGCCAACGTGGCGGCCATCGGCGCCGTGAAGGACATGATCCAGAAATCCATCGATCTACTCCATTGATGCTAAATCACAGAGCTTCGCGCGGCAGTTGTCAACCAATTCGTGGCGCACGCACTTATGCGTGCAGCGTTCACACTCGTGTGAACGCGCTTCGAATTGAGCCGAAACCGGAGACGTTATGAACAACTACAACTCCTCTGAGCCTTAAACCATGTCGCTTCCCATTCTTCCCGTTTCCAGCATCGCGCTTCCGGACACGCTCGCGCCAGCGGCTGTAGGCGCCTCCTCCGGCGGCGCGTTCCAGGATGTGCTCAACGGCGCCATTCAAAGAGTGGAATCGCTGCAAACCAACGCGTCCAGCGCGGTCCAGAATTTCCTTTCGGGCGAAGGCGGCGAACTCCACACCGCCATTCTCGCGTCGCAGCGGGCCGACCTCGGCTTCGATATGTTCATGCAAGTGCGCAACAAAGTGGTCGGCGCCTACCAGGAAATCATGAAAATGCAAGTGTAAGACAGGCCTCCTGGCCTGTCTCTTCCATGCGGCGCGACCAGGAAATCAGAAACCAATCACAAACCCAAACCTAAGGTTTTTCGCCAATACCACCGATTAAACCAGTGGCCGCACCATAGCCGGAACTCCGATCAATGAAAAAGCTCCTAGCCAATCTCTCGCTGACGCAACGCATCACCATCGCGATCGTCGCGGTAGTGGTTGTGGCGGGCATCTATAGCTTGGTTCACTGGCAAAAAGAGCAGGATTTCAAGCCGCTCTTCACCGGCGTGTCCCCTGAGGACGGCGCCGCCATTATTCAGAAATTGCGGGAAAGCGGCGTGGAATATCGTCTGCCGGAAGGCGGCGGCTCGGTGCTGGTTCCCTCCGCTCGGCTGGCCGAGTTGCGCCTCAACATGGCCGCGGCGGGTCTTCCGAAAACGGGGCGCATTGGCTTCGAGCTATTCGACAAAACCAACCTCGGCGCCACCGAGTTCACCGAGCATATCAACTACGGACGCGCCCTGGAGGGCGAGTTGGAGCGGTCGGTGATGTCGCTCGACGCCGTGGAGCAGGCGCGCGTCCATTTGACGTTCGCGAAAGATTCGGTCTTCCTCGAGGCCCAGCAGCCCGCTAAAGCCAGCGTCCTGGTTAAGGTGCGGGCGGGCGCGCATCTGTCGCCGCAGAACGTCGTCGCCATCAGTCACCTGGTCGCGAGCGCCGTCGAAGGTCTGGCGCCGGACGCCGTCTCCGTACTCGACATGAACGGCAATCTGCTCAGCAAACCCAAAGCCGCCAGCATAGACGGCACGGAATCTTCCCAGGGGGCGCTCGACTACCGGCATCAGGTGGAGACCGATCTCATCGCCAAGATCGACGCCACCCTGGAGCCTCTGCTCGGCGCCAACAAATTCCGCGCCGGAGTCTCGGTGGATTGCGACTTCAGCGGCGGCGAACAAAGCGAAGAAGTCTTCGACCCCGCCCGCACCGTGATGGCCAGCTCGCAGCGTACTGAGGATAGCGCGGGCGCGGCCGGCGCCAGTGGCGTTCCCGGCACGGCTTCCACGCTGCCGCGGCCCACCTCCCGCCCCGGTAATAGCGCCGCCAACCGCGTAACGCGCATGACGGAAAACATCATTTACCAGGCCACCCGCACCGTAAAGAAGATGCGCCTGCCGGCAGGCACGGTCAGGAAAATGTCCCTGGCGATTCTGGTGGATCAGGACCTCACCTGGGAGCCCGACAAGACCGGATTCAAACGCGTCCTCTCGCCGCCCTCGCCCGAGAAACTGAAAACCATCCACGATTTAGTGGCCGGCATCACCGGCCTGAATACCGAGCGCGGAGACCAGTTGATAGTGGAAACCCTGCCTTTCGAAAGCACCCTCAGCATCGACCCGCCGGAAAAGATCAAGCCGGCGGCGCCGAAGCCGCAGAGCCCTCTCAAATGGCCTCCCGATGGCAAAACTCTTCTGATCGGCGGCGGCGCGGCGTTAGCCCTCATCGTGGTGGGATTTGTGGCCGCTATACTGTTCCGCGGCGGGAGACCGAAAGTCACCGCTTCGTCGGACAAGGCGCTGCCCGCGCCGGCGAAGGCGGAAGCGGGCCATGCGGCGATCGAGGGTGCGAAAGGGTCGCTCGAAAAGCAGATTGAATCGAAGCTGGCCGAACGCGACGCCATGCAGCAACAAATGGAAAACCAGGCGCTCAGCGCGCTCAACATTGCGCCGGTGATCACCAAGACGGCCGAGGTGCTGGCCAAGCATCTCCGCGAAAAGATCAAAACGGAGCCGGAAGTATCGGCGCAAGTCCTGCGCACGTGGATCCATGAGAAGGACGATGCATAAACCCGGGGCCTCGCAATGATTCTCAACGCCAAAGCGGATGTCGAAACTCTAAGCGGCGTGCGCAAGGCCGCCATGCTGCTCATCGTCCTCGGCGAGCAATCGAGCTCCGAAATCCTGACCCAGCTTTCCGAAGACGATATCCAGAAGGTCAGCCGCGAGGTGGCCAGGATTACGTCCATTTCGAGCGAGCAGGCCGAGGGCGTTCTCAACGAGTTTCACCAGATCTCCACCGCGCGCGATTTTGTGGCCCGCGGCGGCGTCGATTTCGCCCGCAAGCTGCTCACGCGCGCATTTCCGCCGGAAGTCGCCCGGCGGCTGCTCGACCGCCTGCAGAAAGCGCTGGGGTCCGAAGCGGCATCGTTCGACGCCATTCAGAAAGCCGACCCGCAGTTGCTGGCCAAATTCATCCACAGCGAGCACCCGCAGACCATCGCGCTGGTGTTGTCGCATCTGAATTCCTCGGCCGCGGCCGCCTTGCTGACGTCGCTGCCGCCGGGAATCCGGTCGGATGTGGCGCAGCGCATGGCCAGCCTCGACCAGATTTCACCCGAAGTCATCATGAAGATCGCCGGGGTAATCGGCCAGAAGCTCAGCGCGTTGGGCGAATTCAGCCGTGAATCCTATGGCGGCGTGCGCGCCGTGGCGGAGATGATGAACCGTCTCGATTCCACGTCCAGCCGCGGAATTCTGGAGCACATCGAAACCCAGGATACCAATCTGGCCGAGACCATCCGCCACCTCATGTTCGTCTTCGAAGACCTGCTGCTCATCGGCCCTACCGGGTTGAAGGAGGTCACAGCCAAGATCGACCGCAAGATTCTGACCGTGGCGTTGAAGGGCGCCAGCGAGCAATTGCGCAACATGATTCTGGAAACCATGTCGGCGCGCGGCGCGGAAATGCTGCGCGAGGATATGGAAGCGCTGGGCCCCATCAAGATCAAGGACGTAGAATCGGCGCAGCAGCAGATCATCGCCGTCGTGCGGCAGCTCGAGACGGAGGGCGTAGTGAGCCTGAAGGGCGCCGTGGGGGAACAATATGTCGTCTGACGCCTGGCAGCCAAAAATCGCAGGCGGGCCGGGCGGCCTATTGGGGCCGCGGTTCGCGCGGGTGATAGAAACGGAAAGCGAAGTGGAGGTGACGCCGGTCGTCTGGAGGCGCGTGGGCGCGGCGGTGACGCCGGCTTCGGGGGGCAAAGCGGACGCGGCCAGTCCCGATCTTACGGCGCAGATCCAGCGCATGGAACAGCAGTGCGAGCAGCGCGTCAAGGAAGCGCGCGCTGCTGGTCTGCGCGAAGGCGAAGCCGCCGCGCGCACGCGCGCCGCAGCCGAAGTGCAGCCGGTGATCGAGAAATTGGCGCGCTCCATCGAAGATCTGGCGCAGATTCGCGGGCGTCTGCGCAAGCAGGTCGAAGGCGACACCATCAAACTGTCGCTGGCCATCGCCCGGCGCGTGCTGCGGCGCGAACTGGCCATCGATCACGACGCCATGCGCGGCCTCGTCATGGCCGCGCTGGAGAAGCTGCAGGCCCAGGAGATCTGCCGCGTGCGCACCAACCCCGCGCAAGCCGCGGCCGTCACCGCGTGCCTGCGCGAGGGTGCGTCGAACGCCAAAGTGGAAGTGATTCCGGACGGCTCGCTGCAGCCCGGCGGCGTGGTGTTCGAAACCAATCATGGCAACCTCGACGCTTCGGTGGATTCGCAGCTCGCGGAAATCGAGCGCGGCCTTGCCGACCACCTGAAGAGGCAGTCATGACCGACCCGATTTCGCTTGCGACCTATTTCGACGAGCTCGAGCGCATCCCGCCGTTCCGCTGGACCGGCCAGGTCACCGAGGTGGTCGGGCTCCTGATCGAATCGCGCGGACCTAGCGCGGCCATCGGCGATTTCTGCGAAGTGCGCACGGTTGCCGGACGTAGCATCCGCACGCAGGTGATCGGATTCCGCAACGGGCGCGTGCTCTCCATGCCGCTCGAAGAGATCGACGGCCTGCAATTGGGCAATGAAGTGACGGCGCGCAGCGAAGATGCCCGCGTGGATGTGGGACCTGGCCTGCTGGGGCGCGTGATCGACGGCTTCGGCAAGCCCATGGACGGCGGCCCGCCGATTGTCGCCGAGGATGCGTACAGCCTCTATGGCAAGCCGGTGAGCCCCATGGATCGCGAACACATCACCGAGCCGCTGGTGACCGGGGTCCGCGCCATCGATGGCCTGCTGCCTTGCGGCAAGGGACAGCGCATCGGCATATTCGGCGGCAGTGGAGTGGGCAAGAGCACGCTGCTCGGTTCGATGTCGCGCCACAATTCCGCGGACGTTACCGTGATCGCGATGATCGGCGAGCGCAACCGCGAAGTGCGCGCATTCATCGAAAACGAATTGGGCCCGGAAGGGCGGAAGAAATCCGTGGTGGTTTGCGCCACCTCTGAGCGGCCTGCGCCATTGCGCGTCCGCGCGTGCTTCGTGGCGCTGGCGGTGGCGGAGTACTTCCGCGACCAGGGCAAGAACGTGCTGCTGGTAATGGATTCGGTAACCCGCCTCGCCATGGCGCAGCGCGAGATCGGCCTCGCCGCCGGCGAGCCGCCCAGCCAGAAAGGCTACACGCCCTCGGTATTCAACCTGCTGCCGAAAGTGCTCGAGCGCGCCGGGAATTTCAAGCGCGGATCGATCACCGGCTTCTTCACCGTGCTGGTGGAAGGCGACGATTTCAACGAGCCCATCTGCGACGCCGTGCGCGGCATTCTGGACGGGCATTTCATTCTGTCGCGGCAGTTGGCCGGACAGGGGCACTACCCGGCCATCGACATTCTGCACTCGGTGAGCCGGTTGACCTCGGCCATCGCCACGCCCGCGCAGAAGCTGGCCGGGCAGAAGATGCGCTCGGCGCTGGCGGCCTACCGCGATGCGGAAGATCTGATCCAACTCGGAGCCTACGTTTCAGGCTCGAATCCGTCGCTCGACACCAGCATTAAAATGCGGCCCGATCTGCTGGATTTCCTGCGGCAGGATCACCTGGCGAGCGCCGAGCTTCCGGAAACGCTTTCGAAAATGGAGGCGCTGGCCAAAAAGCTGGAAACCGGGACGCTGGTTCCCGCTAAGCGATGAGCGGGTTCCGTTTCTCGCTCGAAAAGGCCCTGGACCTGCGCCGCTTGCAGCTAGAGCTGGAAGAATCCAAGTTCCAGCAACAGGCGGCCGCGCTGCTGGAACTGGACCGCATCCGCGACCAAATCCGGGCATCGCGGGCCAGCGCGGAAGCGCAGGTACGGATCGGCGGATCGGCTCTGGGATTCGACCTGGCCGCGCTGGGCGCCTTCAGCCTGCACGTGCAAGCCAAAGAGAAAGAATTGGCGCAGCGCCGCGTCGAGGGCGAAAAGAAGCTGGAAGAACGCCGCAACGCCATGCTGGAAGCGCGCCGCCGCTGCCGCCTGCTCGAGCGATTGAAAGAGCGGCGCAAGGGCGAATGGGACACCGCCTTCAACCGCGAGCTGGAAGCGGTGGCCGCCGAATCGTTCCTCGCGCAATGGAACCGGGGCCAGTCATAATGAGAGCATGACGCCCGAAGCCGCACTACCCGCCGTTCCGCTCACCATTGAAGGGGCCAGCGTACTGCACCAGATGATGCGCGTCCGCTGGAGCGCGTGGCGCGCTCTTTCCGCCACCGCGCAAATGGAGACGCTCGACGAAGCCGCCAGAGCGCTGACGCCGATGGAAACTCCCTCCGACGGCCGCCAAAGCGCCGTGTTTTCGCTGCTGGGGCACAAGGGCGATCTGATGTTTGTCCACTTCCGCCGCAGCTTCGAAGAGTTGAGCATGGTGGAGCGCGACCTCTCGCTGCTGCACATCGCCGAATATCTGGAGCCGGTGCATTCGTATCTCTCGGTAGTGGAGCTGGGCCTCTACGAATCCACCTCGAAGACGTATGCGGCCCTGGCCGAGCGCGGCATCGAGCCGCACTCCGAGGAATGGAACCGCGAGATCGAAGCCGTGCTGGCGCGCCAGCGCACCGCCATGTCGTCGCGCCTCTGGCCGGAAGTTCCGCCGGCCAAATACATCTGCTTCTATCCCATGGACCGCCGCCGCGGCGAATCGGTCAACTGGTACACCGTCCCCATGGCGGAGCGGAAGCGCATGATGGAGCTGCACGGCCAGATCGGCCGCCGCTACGCGGGCGAAGTGCGCCAGATCATCACCGGATCGATCGGCTTCGACGATTGGGAATGGGGCGTAGACCTCTTCGCCGAAGACCCGCTGGTCTTCAAGAAGCTGATTTACGAAATGCGCTTCGACGAAGTAAGCGCCCTCTACGCGCTCTTCGGATCGTTCTATGTAGGCGTGCGCGTGCCGGCGGGAGACTTAGGGAAGGTGCTGGGCTAAGGCAATGGCAACCTCAGGTGGATTGTAGGCCTATGCGCAGGCTGCTGATATCCGCTGCCTTGACGTCACTGCTTCCGCTCGTTCCAGTACCGGCTTTGGCGTGCTCACTTGCTAGTTGCCTTGATCATGGCGTTGAAGTGCGCCCCGATTTCGTAGTGGCGGTCAAACACCGAGGAAGACCGCTGCGTGGCTTCAGTATACAAGTGACCGACAACGCTGCCAGCGTGGGGTTTTCCGGCGTAACCGCTTCGAATGGCGCCGTCCAGGTTGCGAGTCTGCCACCGGGGGACTATTGGCTGAATGCCGATCTGCTCGGTATCAATGTGGCCCACCAATGTTTCCATGTTGCCTATCGAACGTCACTGAAAGCCAAGCGGCGAATGACCTATCAATGGGGTGACCTCGTGACGGCGGCGACACGCCGGATTGCAGGCAAGTTGATAGACTCTCAGCCAGGCACTGGCGAGAATCCAGTGTGGAATCTCGTCCATAGAGTGAACGTGCCGATTCGCGAAGCCAAACTGAGGCTGCAGAACCCGATAACAGGCGACATCTACAACACAGTCTCTGACGAGGACGGCGCTTTCGTAATTGATCGTGCTCCGAGGGGAATCTATGTGCTCCATGTTGAGGGAGGCAGAAGCGGCCGGGACTATGATGGGACCGACCTGGCCATCAGTCTCAGTCCCCGCGCGAGTAGAGACATGCTTGTGCTGATAAGAAGAGAGGGGGCCGGTGATAGTTGTGGCGGGACGACTCTTGAACTCCGCTGAATACGCCTCCTGTGCGCGGCGGAACCACGAAAAGGTCGATATCCTTCGTGACGCGAGGCTGCGCGTGGAACGATACAACATAGCCTCCAACGCTGTGATAGACGTGGATGGCATTGTTCATTGGTTCTTAACACGGGCCGCGCCTCAACTTGTCCGGTCGCCATCGGCTCCTTCTCTGACCACAAAGCCTTGCGCGGCGGCTCTGGGTTAAGGCGTCTTCTCCCCATGCGCCGCCGTCTTCAAATGCGCATAGAATCCCAAATCCGCCCCGGTCAGCATCTTCGTCGCAAACTGAATCTGCCCCGTATGCATGGAAAAATGCTCCACCACGTGATAGATCGCCTCCAGCACCGACTCTTCATACTTCTGAATCGTGAGGCGCTCGGTTAACCGCTCCGTGCTCAAACCGCCGATCACCGCCACGGCCTCCTCCACTGTCCCACGCAGCCGCTCCTTCAACTCCGCCGCCGATGCGCCCCCGCGCGCCGCGAATTCGGCATCGCGCTCGCGAACGTCGGGCAGCCCGCCCACTCCCGACACGATCCACTGCCGGACATTGCCGGCCAGATGCAGCGTCAGATTGCCCACGGCATTTTCGTTCTCGGTACCGCGCGCCCAAATCTGCTCGCCGCTCAACCGGTCCAGACAGCTTTCAATGCGTCCAGTCAGCAGCTCCAGCTTGCGCGCCGAAAAGTCGAGAAAAATGCGCTCAGTCTCTTTCACGATTCGCTCCCCCTCCGCAGTATAAAGTGAAAGAGCGTGGCGCAGCTCATTCACATCGCCGGAGGCGGTCTTGCCGGAACCGAAGCGGCGTGGCAAATCGCGCGCCGCGGATTGCGCGTTGCCCTTTGGGAAATGCGTCCCGCGCGACGCACCCCCGCGCACCAGACGGACCGGCTGGCGGAGCTGGTATGCAGCAACTCGCTGAAGTCGGAGCTCGATTCCACCGCACCCTGGCTGCTCAAGGAGGAGTTGCGCCGGCTCGATTCGCTCCTGCTCACCGCTGCGCAGAAGGCGCGCGTACCCGGCGGTCACGCGCTCACGGTGGACCGCGACGCATTCGCCGCCGAAGTCACCGCCGCCATCGAATCCCACCCGCTCATCGAGCTGCGCCGCGACGAGATGACGTCCATCCCCGAAGATGGCATCGCGATTATCGCCACTGGCCCGCTCACCAGCGACGCGCTCGCCGAATCCATCGCCCGCCTCACCGGATCCGAGCGGCTGTTTTTCTACGACAGCATCAGCCCCATCGTCGACGCCGAATCCGTCGATACCAACATCGCGTTCTGGGCGTCGCGCTACGGCAAGTCCACCGACGGCACCGACGATTATCTCAACTGCCCACTCGACCGCGAACAGTACGAGCGCTTCGTCGACCAGCTACTCAACGCCCAGAGCGTCCCCGCGCACATCGAAGAGGACCACACACGCTACTTCGAAGCCTGCCTGCCCATTGAGGAAATCGCGCGCCGCGGCCGCGACACTTTGCGCTTCGGGCCCATGAAGCCCGTGGGGCTCGACGATCCGCGCACCGGCAGGCGCCCCTATGCCGTAGTGCAATTGCGTCAGGAGAATCTGCGCGCGCAAAGTTTCAACCTGGTGGGATTCCAGAATCACATGCGCTTCGGCGAGCAGCAGCGCGTGCTGCGCCTCATTCCCGGCCTCGAGCGCGCCGAATTTCTCCGCTACGGTCAGATTCATCGCAACACTTACATCAACGCGCCCGCGCTGCTCACGCCCACTCTGCAACTGCGCACTCGTCCGGAAATCTTCTTCGCCGGCCAGATTTCGGGCGTCGAAGGATACGTGGAATCCATCGCCACCGGCCTGATGGCGGGGATGCACGCCGCCGCGCTCGCGCTGGGCGAAGAGCCGCGCGCCTTGCCGCGCGCCACCGCGCTCGGCTCTCTGTGCCACTACATTTCCGCCGCCGATGCGCGCAACTACCAGCCCGCCAACATCACCTTCGACCTGCTGCCGCAACTCGACCTGCTGCAAGTCGATCAGGCAACCCGCAACCGCCTGAAGCGCGACAAGCACGCACGCCACGCCGAGATTTGCCGGCGCGCGCTCGAAGCGCTCGAAGAATACCGGCAAGTCCATGTCTGAGGAGGCCGGGTCTGAGCAAACCTCTGAGCTGGCCCGCCAGATCGAGCGTTACATCGACAGCCTCAAGCGCGAAGGCGCCTCGCCGCACACTGTCGCTGCATACCAGAGCGACCTGGAGCAGTTGCTGCACTATCTATCGCCGCCGGAAATGACGCCGCCCGCGGTACGCGCCATCGATCTGCTGCTGCTGCGCGAGTGGCTGGCGTCGCTCTATAACCAGGGCTTGAACGCGGTGAGCATCCGCCGCAAGCTGGCGGCCGTGCGCGGCCTGTTCCGCTTTATGCAGCGCGAGGGCATCGTGGACGTGAACGTGGCGCGGTTGGTGCGCACGCCCAAAGCGCCCATCAAGCTGCCCGAAGTGATGACCGCCGAGCAGGCGAACAACCTGATCGACGGCGTAGCGGCCAACGATCTCCACCGGCCGCATCCCGCACGCGACCGCGCCATGTTCGAGCTGCTCTACGGCTGCGGCGTGCGCGTCAGCGAGCTCGCCGGCCTCAACCTCGACGATCTCGACCGGGCCGAAGGATGGATTCGTGTGCGCGGCAAGGGCCGCAAAGAGCGCCAGGTTCCTCTGCCCGGCAAAGCCGCGGAGGCGCTGGAGCGCTATCTGGGCGAGCGCCCGGTGGTGCGCGATCAGCCCGCCGTTTTTCTGAACCACAGCGGAGCCAGGATCACCGCGCGCGGCATCCGCGGCATCGTGAAGCTCTACGCCACGGTCATCGGCGGCGATCCGTCGCTTCACCCGCACAGCTTCCGCCACGCCTACGCCACCCATCTGCTGGCCGACGGCGCCGATCTCCGCTCCATCCAGGAGCTGCTGGGCCACGCGCGCCTTTCCACCACGCAAAAATACACCCAGGTCTCGCTGGTCGATCTGATGGCCGTCTACGATAAGGCCCACCCCAAAGCCAAATAGCTCAATCGAAATGACCCTGCGAAAAGAACTCGGGCCCATGATGCGGCTAGCGGCGCCGCTCGCTCTCACCGAACTCGGCTGGATGGTGATGGGCGTCGTCGATACCATCATGGCTGGCCGTCTGAACGCCACGGCGGTGGGCGCAGGCAGCCTCGGCAACATGCTGTTCTACCCCGTCGCAATTTGCGGAACGGGATTCCTGCTGGGCATGGATACGCTGGTGTCGCAAGCGTTCGGCGCCAACCACCCGCGCGATTGCCGCCGCAGCCTGGTCAACGGCGTCTGGCTGAGCCTCGGAATTACGCCGCTGCTGATAGCGGTGATTCTCGGGTTGATTCCGGCCGTACGCGCGGCGGGCACCAATCCCAAGGTCTTCGCGCAGTTTGCGCCCTACGTGACGGCCCTGGCGTGCAGCGTGCCCCCGCTGTTGTGCGGCTACGCGCTGAGCCGCTATCTGCAAGCCCAGGGCGTGGTCCGCCCGATTCTGTTCGCGATGATCAGCTCCAACGTCTTGAACGCCCTGGGAGACTGGGCGCTGATGTTCGGCCATTGGGGCGCCCCGCGCATGGGCCTCGAAGGTTCGGCCTGGTCCACCACCATCGCACGCGCTTATATCACGCTGGTGTTGGCCGCCGCCGTCCTGTGGCGCGAGCGGAAATCGGGCAACCTGCTGTTCCGCGTTTCGTGGATGCCGGACCTGGAGCGCATCCGCAGGCTGGTCGCGCTGGGCATTCCCGCAGCGGCGCAGATTCTCTTTGAAGGCTCCGTTTTCGGCCTTGTCACGGTGTGGGCGGCGCGGCTCGACGAAGCGTCGCTTGCGGCTCACAGCATCGCGGTGCAGGTGATCGCGACCACGTTCATGGTTCCCTTGGGCATCAGTTCGGCGGCCGCCGTGCGCGTGGGTCAGGCCGTTGGGCGCAACGACCCGCGGGGCGCGCGCATCGCCGGATGGGCCGCGCTGCTGCTCTCCACCATCTTCATGGGATCGGCGGCGCTGGCCATGAGCATTGCGCCGCGCTTCATCGTGCGCCTGTTCATTGCGGACCCGGCCGTGATCGCCTCAGGCGCGATCCTGTTGCGCATCGCCGCGCTCTTCGAATTGTTCGACGGCTTTCAGATTGTGGCCACCGGCGCGCTGCGTGGGTTGGGCGATACGCGCCAGCCCATGATTGCCCACTTACTCGGATACTGGGCAGTGGGCGTGCCGGTCGCTTACGTGTTGTGCTTTCCGCTGCACTGGGGCGCCACCGGAATCTGGGTGGGGTTGACCGCGGCGCTGATTCTGATCGGCACGGCGTTGGTGACAGTCTGGTGGCGAAGAATCGCGCGTCACGTCGAGTGACAACCGTTGTGGGGCGGGCAATCCTGCCTGCAGCCGCCTTTCAGGCGGCTTTTCGAGAGCTAGCGCGAGTCTTCGCAGCAAGCGAGCACCGGCCGAAAACCGCCGGGTAGAGCCGGCGTGTCACGACCGGGGTCGAAAGCCGAAAAACTCCGCGAGCGATACGGTGTGCCTGACGGTGACAACTCTGTTTCGCGGCCGGGTGAGAGGCGGGGCATTGTCGTCGGGAACTGTCAGATCACCCTTGGCCGCGCCTCCTGCCGCGCCGTGGCTTTCCTTATCGCTGCGCCGGTCGTCCAAGATGCCATTGCAGACCGCAACACATTCGCTGCAGATGTAGATGAAGTAGTCAGATGGCGGAGGAACTTCGTCGTTCGATGGTGAAGGAATCAAGTGGCCCACGGCGTCCTCCGCCCTGCGGCAGAAAGAGCAACGCGGCGTGTTATCCGGGACCGGCCGCTTCCGGAACATGAAACAACCTCCTTCAACACTCCGATCTTATCCCGTCTCCAATGGACCCACAAACTGATATCCTCGTTTCCATGGAAGACCGCGGTCTAAGCGACGTCGGTGGAACTCCCGGCGGCCTCGGACATTTCCTGATGGGCTTCGCCATGGCGTGCCTCGGCGCATATCTCCTGTCCAATCAAGTGATGGTCGCCAGTTCCTACTGGACTTTTTACGGCGCCAACGCGTTCGGCCTTACGCTACTGCCGATGATCGTCGGCATCGGCATGCTCTTCTGGAACGGCCGCAGCGTTTTCGGCTGGCTGCTCACCGTCGCGGGCGCGCTCTTCATCCTGGCGGGCGTGCTGATCAACCTGCACATCTATTTTCAGCCCACCAGTCTCTTCAACACCATCCTCATGCTGGTTCTGCTCGCCGGAGGCCTGGGATTGATCGTCCGAGCGCTCGTCCCGCATCGCTGAAGGTGAACGCGCACGCACCTTCTTAACCCTCGACGCCGGACCGGTTTGTGGTGAACCGTCCGTTCGTTCGCGGCCGAGGCGCCGGCGCCAAGCCGAAATCCGCCCATGGTATTGATTGTGGCGCCGCGGGATATCTAACATGGAAGCTAACATGCAAGAAGCGACCACGCGTGAAGCGGGCCCGTCCATCGATTGGGTCGCGGCCATCCACGCGGAATTCAGCCGCGTGATCGTCGGCCAGCACTTGCTCTTCCGGCGTCTCATGCAAGCGCTTCTCACCGGCAACCATGTGCTCATCGAAGGCTTGCCCGGCATGGGCAAAACGCTCTCGGTGCTGACTATCGCGCGCAGCCTCGACGCATCCTTTCGCCGCATTCAGTTCACGCCCGATTTGCTTCCCTCCGACATTGTAGGCACGCAGATCTACGATGCGCGCACCGGCGAGTTCCGGCCGCGCAAAGGCCCCGTGTTCGCCAACATCGTGCTGGCCGACGAGGTGAACCGCGCGCCCGCCAAGGTGCAAAGCGCCTTACTCGAAGCCATGCAGGAACGTCAGGTGACCATCGGCGACGAGACTTTCCATTTGCCCGTGCCGTTCCTGGTGTTGGCCACGCAGAACCCCATCGAGCAGGAAGGCACTTATGGCCTTCCCGAAGCCCAGTTGGACCGCTTCCTGTTCAAGCTGGTCGTCACTTATCCGGCCATCGAAGAGGAGCGCGCCATTCTCGACCGCATGGTGCGCGCGCCGGCGTCAAGTAACGGCGCGGAAACGGAATCGCGCGCCGTCGCCAGCCTTCACGCGGTGCTGCAGAGCCGGCGCCTGCTCGATGGCGTCCACATGGAAGACAAGGTGCGCGACTACATCGTGAGCGTCGCGGACGCAACCCGCAATCCTCTGAAGTACGGTTTGATGATCGGCCGCCTGATCCGCTTTGGCGCATCCCCGCGCGGCTCGGTGTTCCTCGCGTTGGCGGCCAAAGCCGAAGCGCTGCTCAGCGGGTGCGACTACGTGACGCCGCAGGATGTCAAAGAGGTCGCGCTCGACGTGCTGCGCCATCGCGTGCTGACTTCTTACGAAGCCGACGCCGAAGGCATCACTTCCGATCACATCGTCCGCCAGGTGCTGGGAGCGGTGGAGGTGCCATGACGGCCGAGGAGCTTTCCCGCAAAGTCCGCGGCCTGGAATTGCGCGCGCGCAAGATGACCGGCGGCCTGATCTCGGGCGCCTACCACAGCGCTTTCAAGGGGCGCGGCATCGAGTTTCTGGACGTGCGCGAATACGTCCCCGGCGACGATACGCGCACCATCGATTGGAACGTGACCGCGCGCGCCGGACATCCGTTCGTGAAGCGCTACGCCGAAGAGCGCGACGAAACCGTGATGCTGCTGGTGGATGGCTCGCTTTCCATGCGCGTCGGCGGCGGCGACGCCAAGTGGGACACGGCCGCCGAAATCTTCGCGATTCTGGCCAGCGCCGCGGTGCAGAACCACGATCACACCGGCCTGATTCTCTTCAGCCAGGAAGTCGACGTGTACGTTCCGCCTGCGTGCAATGGGCCGCACTTGCTGCGCATGATTCGCGAGGTGCTGGCCTACCAGCCGCTCGAGGGAGGCACCGATATCGCGCGCGCGCTCGAATTTCTGGGTCGCGTGCGCCGCCGCCGCAGCCTGGCGTTTCTGATTTCCGACTTCCTGGTTTCCGGATTCGTCCGCGGATTCGACAAGCCGCTGCGCGCCCAGGCCAAGCACCACGATTTGATCGCAGTCCCTATCCACCATCCTCGCGAATCGCAGCTGCCGGATTGCGGGATGATCGATTTCGAAGATGCCGAAACCGGCGAAATCTGGACCGTCGATACCAGCGACGAGCAAGTCCGCGGCGCGCACGAGCGCGAAGCCTGGCGGCGGTCCGAGGGGCTCGCCAACCTGTTCCGCTCCGCCGGCGTGGACGCGCTTCACATCGCCGCGGGCAGCGATTATTTGGCGAGTCTGGTCGCATTCCTCCGTCTGCACGCGAAGAAGGCCGCATGATGCAGGATATTCGCGATGCGCTCGACCCCGTCCCGCTCGCGACGCCCTCTAATATTCACTGGCCGTTCCTGGTGGCCTGCGCGCTGGCGGCCGCAGTCGCCGCCGCGGTAGCGCTCACCGCCGTTTGGATGGTCCGCAGGCGCGTCCAGCGCAGGCCGGCGCCGTCCCCCGAACAGCGCGCGCTGCAAAGGTTGAAGCGGGCCGATAAGGCGGACGTGCGCGCGTACTACTTTGAGCTGACGGCGATTCTGGCTGAGTATCTGGATGCGCATTTCGATCTGCAATTCGCGCAGTGCACTTCCGCGGAGATGCTGCGCCGCCTGCGCGACCTGGGCATGATGACCGAGGAGTGCGCCTGCGCGCTACGCGAGTTTCTGGAGGAATCGGACCGCGTCAAATTCGCTTCCGGCATCGAAGGCGCCGACCCCGGCGCCGCTGGACGCCGTTGCCAGCGCATCCTCTATCTGTTCGGCGGGCATATCGCATCCACGCGGCAACTCGCGCAGCCAGTGGAGTCTCGATGAATATGGCGGCGGCTGTGTTGCGCATAGTTCGAAAGAGCCGCCTGAAAGGCGGCTGCAGGCAAGATTGCCTGCCCCACTAATGCATTTTGAATGGCCTTGGGCGCTCGGCGCGCTATTGTTGTTGCCACTGCTGGCGTGGCGCCGGCGCCAGTTGCATCCGCCAACGCTGGTCTTCAACCGCACCGCCACGCTGCCGCATTCTCCGCGCCAAAAATTCCTGCGGCTTCCGGAGGCGCTCCGGTTAGCCGCGCTGGCTCTCTTGATTGTCGCGGTGGCGCGGCCGCAACTGGGCGCCAAACCCGTCCGCGACATCTCCCGGAGCATCGCGATCCAGGTGCTGATCGACCGCTCCAGCAGCATGCGCCACACCGACTTCCTCTACGGACGCGGCGCCGCCACCCGGCTCGACGTGGTGAAGACGCTCTCCCTGCAATTCATCTTCGGCAACCATCGGGACCTCAAAGGCCGCCCATCCGACATGATCGGCTTGATCGAATTCGCCGGCGACCCGATTACCTTGTCTCCGCTGACGCTCTCGCACGACCATCTGCATTCGCTTATCGAATCCATCCAGCCCGCCAGCGGCGATGAGGACGGCACGGCTATCGGCGACGCCGTTGCGCTGGCAGCGGCCCGCTTCAAAGAGGCCGAGATAGCGGCTGGCGGGCAGCTCAAGAGCAAGGTGATCGTGCTGCTCACCGACGGTCAAAATAACATGGGCGCGCGGACTCCGGCGCAATCCGCGGCGCTGGCTAAACAGTGGGGCGTACGCATTTATGCCATCGGCATCCAACCCGGCGTCGTCGCCAGCCGGTACGACCGCATGATAGAGACCGGCCTCGACGAACTGGGCGAAGAGACCGGCGGCCTGTCGCGCATGGTAGAGAGCGGCGCCGCGCTGGTGGACGTCTATAAGGAGATCGACCGTTTGGAGCCCGCCGAGGTGAAGGCTGCGCGATACACCGGCGGCACGGCATGGTTCGCGGCGCTGGCGTTGGCGGCGCTCTGCCTGGTTGCCGCCGAGGCTGCCATCTCGCAGACCTGGCTGCGGAGGGCGCCATGACCGGCATCCATTTCGCGCATCCGCTGGCGTTGGCGCTGTTGGCGATGGCGCCGGCGTTGGCCGCGATATTCCACTACGGCGATACGCGCCGTCGCGCAGCCCTGGCGCATTTTGGCGCGCGCCCGGCGCCCCCTCGAAAGCGGACGGCCAAGCGCACGCTCGTCATCGCCGCGGTCGCGCTGATGGCATTAGCGATCGCGCGGCCGGTTCAGTCCGCCGACGCTGCGCCTTCCGCTACCGGAGACGTGGTCTTCCTGCTGGACGTTTCCCGCAGCATGCTTTCGCGCGATGTAGCGCCCAACCGGTTGCGGCGCGCCAAGCAAATCGTGGGCGATATCGCCGGGCGAATTGGCGCGCAGACCACGGCGCAGACAATCAGCCAGCCCGCCGGTCAGCGCGTGGGCCTGATCGCATTCGCGGGCAATGCCGCGGTACTCTGCCCGTTGACCATTGACCTCGACTATTTCCGTGAAACGCTGGATTCCGCGGCGCTCGATTCCGTCACGCGCGGCGGCTCGCGCATCGGCGAGGCCCTGCGTTTCGCGCTCAATAACGGCTTTGACGATGTCCGCCGCGGCTCCAAAGACCTGGTCCTTCTCACCGATGGCGGCGATCAGGATAGCGGTCCGCAACCGGCCGCACAGGCGCTGGCGCGCAGCGGCATCCGGCTCACCGTGATCGGCGTAGGCGACCCGGATCGCGGCATTGAAGTGCCGCTTTCGGAAAACAGTAACCTACCCTTTCTCTATAACGGCGCGCCGGTGCTCACCCGCTTGGAGTCCGGAGAGTTGCGCGCGATCGGCGGCGCATACTGGGAAGCCAGCCGTGCATTCGATACGGCCGCTGTCGTAAGCCAACTGGCCGGGCGGCTCGCCGCTCGCGCCGGCGGGAGAGAGACTCGCGCCGAATATTATCCGCTGCTGCTGGCTCTGGCCGCGATGCTGCTGGCTCTCGAATCTCTGATATCCGAGCGGCCGCGGCGCAATACTGGTTTGCGGAATGCGCGGCGCACGGTCACGGCCGCTATGGCGTTGGCTGCGTGCGCGTTCCCCATGCGAGCGCAATCGGCCGAGGAGTGGATTCGCCAGGGCAACCGCGCCTTCGCCATCCACGAATATGAAATCGCCGCCACCTGTTACCGCAACTCGGCGGGCATCTTGCCTGCGTCGCCACAAGTGCAATTCGATCTTGGGATTGCCAACTACAAATCCGGGGACTTCGCCGCCGCCGCGCAAGCCTTCGCCCGCGCCGCCGAGCGCGCAACCGATCCGAAACTGCAAGCCAGGAGCCTGCTCGGCGAGGGCAACACATTCTTCCGCACCGCCTCGTCGGGCGATTCATCGGACGCCGTTCGCGCCCTGCAGCGAGCCATCGAACTTTACAGCGGCGCGCTGTCCGCCGATCCGAAATTGCGGGATGCCGCCTACAATCTGGAGATCGCCAGGAAGAAACTCGATGACCTGAAGCGCCAGCGGCGCGCCGAGGCCGCGAAAGATTACGCCACCTCGTCCATGCGCCGCGAGCAGCCGGCGACGTCCGATCCCAACGAGATTCTCAAGGACGCAAAACAGCGCGCCACGAAGCAACAGATTCCGCGGCGAGGAGTTGCGACAGATTGGTAGGACAGGCCCTCGGCCTGTCCTACCCGGGATACGTGTACCAAACGACCGGCCGGGAGGCCGGTCCCACCGCTACCCCAAACACTCCGCGATTTCCTTCTCCTCAATCGCGCCCGCGCGGATCACCTTCCAGATCGGATCGGTAATATCCACCGTGGTGGCGCCCGGACCTGTGCAGGCGCCGCCATCCAGCACCAGGTCCACGCGGCCGTCCATCATGCCGAACACCTCAATCCCGCTGCGGCAGGTCGGGCTGCCTGAGATGTTGGCGCTGGTGGAAATCAGCGGCTGATTCAGCATCGCGATCAGTTGATTGGCTACCACCGACCGCGATTGCCGCATCGCCAGCCGCCCGGTGTTGCCCGTGACCTTGAGCGGCAGCTTCGCCGACGCCGGCACGATGATGGTCAGCGGCCCCGGCCAGAAGCGCCGCGTCAGAATGGAAAAGCGGTTGTTCAACTCGCCCGCGAAATCTTCCGCCATCAGCGCGTCGCGCACCAGCAGCGGCAGCGAGCGGTGCGGCTCGCGCCCTTTGGCTTGGAATACCTGCGAAACGGCGCGCAAGCTGAACGGGTCCGCCACCAGCGTGTAGAGCGCATCGCTGGGAATCGCCACCACCCGCCCGCGGCGAATCAAGGCGGCGGCGCGCTCCAGCAGCTCCTGCTGCGGAGCCTCGGGATTGATCTCCACCAGGTCGGTAGCCATGGGATTCGATCTTACCGCGGGCCTATCGCTTCGGCTACATCGAGCGCCATCTGGTAGCGGCCGAACGGCGCGCTCAACTGTACGCCTTGCACCATCTGGCGCACGCGCGCGGTCATCTCGCTGGCGATGGCAACGCCTTCTTCGCGCGCTTTTTCCGCGCTATCCACGCGCCGCATGCGTTCCATGTATTCTTCCGGAACCGGCACGCGCAGCTCATTCACCATGAACTCCGCGTTGCGGAAACTGGTCAGCGGCCAGATGCCGCAAACCACCGGGACCTTGGCGTGTTCAATGCGCCGCATGAATTTCTCCAGCAAATCCAGATCGAACACCGGCTGCGTGACAATGTACTCCGCGCCCGCTTCCACCTTCCAATCGAAGCGCCGGATCTCTTCGTCCATATTCAGCGCGCCCGGATTCGCGCCTACGCCAATCAGCAGCGCCGTCTGCGAACCCATCGGGTTGCCGCCGATATCCAGGCCGTGATTCAAATTGTTGACGATGTTCACCAGGCCGATGGCGTCCACGTCGAATACCGCCGTCGCATCCGGATAAGCTCCCATGCGCGGCGGATCGCCGGTGATGCAGATCAAATTGCGGATGCCCGCCGTATGCGCGCCCAGCAGCTCCGATTGGATGCCCAAAATATTCCGGTCGCGGCAGCAGAAATGGTTGACCGCTTCAATTCCGGCATGCTGCTGGATAAGCTGGCACGTCACCTGTGAGCTCATGCGGGCGCTGGCCCGCGGCCCGTCGGGCACGTTGATGCAATCGATGCCATGCTCGGCGCACAATCGCGCCCCTGCGATTTCGCGCGACGCATCCACTCCGCGCGGCGGCAGAATCTCGACGAACGCCACGAACTTTCCAGCCGCCAGCTTCGCGCCCAGCTTCGACTTTTGCGCCACCGGCACGCCCTGCAGCGCATGCGCCTTCGATTGCGGCTCTGCCACCGTCACGCTGAGCTTTTTCTGTTGCGGCTGCAGCGACCGCGTTTCCTGGCGGATCAGCTTGATATGCTCGGGCGTGGTGCCGCAGCACCCGCCGATGATCTTCACGCCCGCCCATAGCATGCGCCGCGCGTATTGCGACATGTATTCCGGCGAGCACAGGTAAATGTTGCGCCCTTCCACCCGCTGCGGCACGCCCGCATTGGGCATGGCGCTCATCGGCTTGGCGGAATACTGCATCATCAGCTCGATGGTTTCGAGCGCCGCCTTCGGCCCCACCGAGCAGTTCAGCCCGATGACGTCCACCGGCATCGCATCCATCTCGCGCGTGAAGGTTGCCGTATCGGTTCCACCGGGCAGATGCCCGAAATCGTCGATGGTCACCTGCGCCACGATCACCAGATCTTTACCCGCGGATTCACGCGCGGCCGCGGCCGCTTCCCGCAGCTCATCCAGATTGGCGAAGGTTTCGAGGATCAGCAGATCGACCCCCGCTTCCACCAGCGCATCGGTCTGCTCGCGGAACGCGGCGCGCGCTTCGGCGAACGACGTAGGCCCCAGCGGCTCGATGCGAACGCCCAGCGGACCCACCGCGCCCGCCACCCAGGCCTGTTCCTTCGCGGCCTCGCGCGCGATGCGCACCCCCGCGCGGTTGATGTCCCCCACTTTTTCGCCCAGGCCGAACGCGCCCAGGCGCAAACGGCTGGCCCCGTAAGTGTTGGTCTCAACGATCTCCGCGCCGGCCTTGACATACTCCTGATGAATCTGCCGCACCAGATCGGGCGACGACAGATTCAGCTCGTCGAAACAGCGGTTGATGAACACGCCGCGCGAGTAGAGCATGGTTCCCATGGCCCCGTCGGCAACGACAACGCGCTGCGCCAATTGCTCGCGGAATTCCAGTGCTCGGGTAGTAGTAGG
This sequence comes from Bryobacteraceae bacterium, assembly GCA_049522755.1. GTDB lineage: Bacteria > Acidobacteriota > Terriglobia > Bryobacterales > Bryobacteraceae > PALSA-243. Next base: position 27,231 of record JBEKNN010000090.1, read on the forward strand.
CGTTTCCATGGGAATAAAAGGGATTAGTTCTAGTCTACACCGAGGGTAGCCAATCCTGGCTGCAGCCGCCTTTCAGGCGGCTTTTTCGCTTTACCCGTGAGTCCGAGCGGATCACCCCAGCAGTCTCGCCGCCGGCTTCGCAAAATAAGTCAAAATAATTCCCGCGCCGGCCCGCGCAATCGACGTCAGACTTTCCATCATCGCCCGGTCCCGATCCAGCCAGCCATTGCGCGCCGCGGCCATGATCATCGAATACTCGCCGCTCACCTGATATGCCGCAACCGGCACGTCGAAGCGCTCCCGCGCGCGGTAAATCAGGTCCAGATAGGGCATCGCCGGCTTCACCATAATCATGTCGGCGCCTTCTTCGAGATCGAGCTCGATCTCGCGCATGGCTTCGCGCCCGTTGCCCGGGTCCATCTGGTAGCTGCGCCGGTCGCCGAATTGCGGCGTCGAGTCGGCCGCCTCGCGGAACGGCCCGTAGAACACCGACGCAAACTTCGCCGCGTAAGCCAGAATCGGCGTCTTTTCGTATCCGTTCGCGTCGAGCGCCTGCCGGATGGCGCCAACGCGCCCATCCATCATATCCGAAGGCGCTACGATATCCGCCCCCGCACGCGCGTGCGAAAGCGCCGTCTTCGCCAGCCATTGCAGGGTAGCGTCGTTATCCACCACGCCGTCGACGTCGCCGGCTTTGATCAATCCACAGTGGCCGTGGCTGGTGTATTCGCAGTTGCAAACGTCGGTGACAATCAGCAAATCCGGCAGTTCGCGCCGCAGCGCACGGACGGCGCGCTGCACGATGCCATTTTCGTCATAGGCGCCCGACGCCGTTTCGTCCTTCGATTCCGGCAGCCCGAACAGCATCACGCCGCCGATGCCCAGCGACGGAACCTCGGCGCATTCCTTCACCAGTTCATCGATGGAGAGTTGATAATTGCCCGGCATCGCGCCGATCTCGCGCCGCACGCCTTCGCCCGGGCAGGCAAACAGCGGCAGGATGAACTGCGCCGGATCGAGACGCGTTTCGCGGACCAAATCGCGCAGGCGTCCGGTGGTGCGCAGGCGGCGCAGGCGATGTGTGGGAAAAGGCATTCAAGTGCAGGCTAACTGTTCCGGCATCGGACAGTCAAATGAGAATACGCGCATTCTCGCCGGCACAAGTTTGAAACCGAGCTCCGTAACCTTGCATTTCAGATAATTCGTAACTTGTCGCCCGGCAGTTTCCCGGTATGCCGCGCCAAGCCACGCCTCCGCGAAGTTTCCTCCCCTGTGAACGACGACGCCTGCCGGCGCTCCGCGTTGAAGGCCCAGTCTCGACCCCGCAAAACTTCTTGACGGCGGCTCGATTTTCTGGTACAACATGTACCATGACAATACGTGCTGCATCCGGCGCCCGCGTGCGGGCCCCTCTCACCGAGCTGGAAAGCGAAGTGATGCGGGCGGTGTGGGACGCGGCCCCGTGTACCGTCGAGGCGGTGCATCAGACCGTGTCCCGCAACCGCAGCCTGAAGGAAACCACCATTCGCACCCTACTGCGGCGGCTGGAGCAGAAGGGTTATCTGACGCATGAAGAGGAAGGGCGGGCCTACGTCTACCGCGCCGTGGAACCCGCGCGCAGTCTGGCGGCGCGCGCCGTGCGGCAGATCATCGACCGGTTTTGCCAGGGCTCTGTAGAGGAACTGGTCAGCGGGATGGTGGAGGCCAAGGTCCTCAGCAAGCGCGAACTGGACGGGTTGGAGGCATTTGTGCGGAGCCGTAAACACGCTGGGAAGTGATGTTGGAGGCGATGTGGAACATTTACTATTCGAATTCGTGGTGAGAGCGGCGCTGATCGCGGCGGGCACGGCCGCGGTGTTGCGTATCCTGCGGGTGAGAGCCGCGGCGGCGCGGCATGTGGCTTGGGCGGGCGTTGTGGCGCTGATGCTGCTGCTGCCGGTTTGGACGGCTTGGGGACCGAAGGCTTCGTTGCGGATCCTGCCTGCTGCCGCGGCTCCGGCCACGGGCCGGCCAACGGTTCCCGCGGAAACATTTTCAGGGTTTGCGTTGCCCAACCTGGAGGTCGATGCGCCCTCGGAGCCGCGCCCAGTCTGGAACTGGCTGGGCTGTCTCGCGGGCATCTATCTACTAGGCGTTTGCTTGCTGCTGGCGCGTCTGGCGGTGGGAACCGTGCGTGCGCACATGCTGGTCCGCAGCGCGGCGAGTCGCGGGGGCAGACTGACCAGCGATTCGTGCGCCGCGCCGGTCACCGTTGGTTGGCTCACTCCCACCGTGATCTTGCCGGAGTGCTGGCAGCGCTGGCCGCAGGCGCAGCTTGACGCGGTGCTGACGCATGAGGGGGAGCACGCGCGGCGGCGCGATCCGCTGGTGCAGTGGCTGGCGCTGCTGAATCGTGCGGTCTTCTGGTTTCATCCACTGGCCTGGTGGCTCGAGTCCAGGCTCAGCGCGTTGGCGGAAGAGGCTTGCGACGCGGCGGTGCTGGCGCGCGGGCACGATCCGTTCGAGTACTCCGAGTATCTGCTCGAGATGGCGCGGTCGGTGCTGCGAACCGGCGCGCGGGTTAAGGTTTTGGGAATGGCGATGCCGGGGAGCTTTCTGCCGCGGCGCATCCGGCGGATTCTGGAAGGGCGGCCGGCGCAGCGCATTTCGCGCGTACGCATGGTGTGCATGGCGGCGGCTTGCGCGCTGGTATCGGCAGTGTTTGCAGCGGGCGCGGTAGATCGGCGGATGCCCGAACCGCGTGCGGCAGCGCCAGTTGTTATAGTGCCGGCGCCTTCGGTGATGGAGGCTCCAGCGCCAGCCGTTCCGGCATACGACGCGCGTCCGAAACCGGCTGCGCGGCCCGTGCTGCTGGCTCAGGTTCAGGCTGCTCCGGCAGCGGCTTCGGCGCCATCAGCCACAGCGGCGCCACAGGACAACAAGTACAAAGACCGGCGGATGCTGGTCTTATATTTCGACCTGGAGGCGATGCCGATCATGGACCGGACGCGCGCGTTTGCCGCCGCCCAGGAATTTGTGCGGACGAAGATGCAGTCCAGCGATGTGCTGGGAATCATGACGGCCGCAGATGGCATCGCGGTCAAGCAGGATTTCACCGACGACCGCGATCGATTGCTTCAGACCCTCGACCGGTTGAGGGCCGATTCGGGACCGGAGAGCGGCGCGGCGGTCGATGTCGATCGACAGTTGACCAGACTGCGTACCGCGGTCAATATGCTGGGGCCGTTGCCGGGAAAGAAGGCCGTGGTGTACTTTGCGGAGCCCGGCCCACGGACCGGTTCGGTCGAGCTCCAGCCTTTAATCGATGCGGCGATTCGCGCCAACGTGGCATTTTATACGGTTGACTCGCGCGGTCTGCTGCCGCAGCTATCGGGGACAGACAAGGCGTATGCCATCGGCGCCGGGGACGTACTGGAAGTCTCGGTAGGTCAACTGCAAGGGATATCGGGACAGTACGCCGTGCGTGCGGACGGCATGCTTTCCGTGCCGCTTGTTGGAGAGGTAAGGGTAGCG
>JBEKNN010000091.1:0-30740 GCA_049522755.1 Bryobacteraceae bacterium
CGACCACCGCGAATATCGTCAGGTTCGCGCCGAGGCAAACGGCGAGGGTCGCCAGGGCAGCCACTGTAAATCCGGGTGTCTTGCGCAGCAATCGGGCAGCGTGACGCAGTTGCCTGACCAACTCATCGAATGGGCGGAGCCCGCGTGCTTCGCGACACTCTTCCTGCGCGCTGTTCCAGCTGCCGAACTCGATCCGAGCCCGCCGGGCCGCTTCTCGCTGAGGCACTCCCGAGCGCACCAGCTCGTCCGTATATTGCTCGATGTGCAACCGGAACTCCTCGGTCATTCCCTGTTCGAAATCGCGCCGGGATTTGATCGCGCGCGAAAGAGAGCGAAGGCGTCTCAGCACGTCACACCTCCTCCGGCGTGGTGTTCAGGGCCGCGGCCATCGCCGCCGCCAGCCTGTTCCAGCCGGCCGTTTCCGCACGCAGGCGGCGCCGCCCGGCGACGGTTAACGTGTAATACTTCGCCCGGCGATTATTCTCGCTTACACCCCATTCGGCGGCGATCAGTTCCTGGTGCTCTAACCGGTAAAGCGCCGGATACAAGGACCCTTGGGGAATCTCTAGCGCGTCGCCTGAAATCTGCTGGATACGCTGCAATACCCCGTATCCATGCAGCGGTTTCAACGATACGGCCTTCAGTATCAGCATGTCGAGAGTACCCGGCAGCAGCTCGGCGGTTTTACCCACGATTCGTGTCCTCCTAGTCTAACTAGGAGTATAATCGAACTCTCCTAGTTTGGCAAGGGGAGTGCGGACGCCCATCGGGGCGCGAGGGCCGGCAGGCGCTCCCCGGATGCTCTCCAGTTCAGCAAGTTATCATCGGAATTGAGCAGCCTCGTTACTCAGCCCGCAGAGTCTCCACCGGGTCCACTGCGGCGGCCCGCCGCGCCGGCAGGTAGCTGGCAAGCAGCGCGGCGGCAAGCAATACCACCGGTACCGCGACGTATGTAACAGGGTCCATCGGAGCAATGCCGAACAGCAGCGAACCCATAAGACGCGTCACGCTGGCCGCGGCCACCAGACCGATGCCCACGCCGATTCCCGCGAGCCTCAGCGCATAGCGCATGAACATTCGCTTCAGCTCGCTCTGCGGCGCGCCGAGAGCCAGGCGAATTCCGATCTCACGCCGGCGCTGGGATACCGCATACGCCAGCACGCCGTAGATGCCGATAATCCCCAGCAGCAGCGCCATCGCGCCCGCGATTCCCAGCATCACCAGCGTGAAGGATGTTCGCGTCATCGATTGGTCGTAAATATCCTGCATGGTGCGCGTGGACGCCACCGGAAGGCTCGCGTTCACCGACCAGACGGCTTGCCGCACCTGGCTCAGAAAGCCTTGCGTGCCGGTGCGATCGCTCCGCACCACGAATGTCAGGGAGCGCCATGCGTCCAGCGGAGCGGGTCCGTAGAGATTGGGCATGAAGGTTGGCCAGTAGACCATTTCCGGGGCTTTCTTCTGGACGCCGTTCTCACGGACGTCTTCGACCACTCCCACCACCTCCCTCCACGGGTTCGAGGAAAACTCTCGTAAGCGTTTGCCGAGCGCAGCGGAAGGCGAGCCCCACAGTTCGCGCGCCAGGTTCGCGGAGACCATCACCACCGGTCGCTGGTTGTACACATCGATCCAGGTCAGCTCGCGCCCCGCCATGATTCGCGTGCCGGCTGTTTGAAAGAACCCGGGCGAAACATATTTGAAAAATCGCATGGGCGGTACGGCGCCGGTATCGGTCTTGTCTTCGGCAAAAATCGCATCCCAGTTGGAGTCGAAACCTTCCATCGGCATTTCGCTGGCAAATCCGACCGAGGTCACGCCCGGAATCGCCGCCAGGCGGTCGAGAATATCATTCTGGACGCGAATTACCCGCTGCGGCTCCGCCACCAGCGACGAAGGAATGGAGATGCGCGTGGTTTGCAGATGCTCCGCATGCGTGAATCCCGGCTCGACGGTGCGCAGCGCCTGGAAGGTCCGGATCATCAGGCCGGCGCTGACCAGCAGCACCAAAGCCATGGCCACCTGAGCGACCACCAGGAGGTTTCGGGCGCGATGGCGCTCGCGGCTCACGCTCGCCGCGCGGCCGGCGCTGCGGAGGGCCGTGGAGATTCCCGGCATGGCGTATTTGAGTGCGGGAATCAATCCGAAGAAAAGACCCGAGAAGAGCGATAGCGCCAGGGTGAAACCAATGGCCCCGGGGTCGATGGCGATCTCACCCAAGCGCGGCAGATTGGCCGGGCCGATCGCCACCAGAAGCCGCAGGCCGCCCTCGGCCACTCCGATGGCAAGCACGCCGCCCAATAAGCCCAGCGTCGTGCTTTCCACCAGCAGCGCGCCGATAATCCGCGCCGTGCCGGCGCCGAGCGCCGAACGCAACGCGAGCTCGTGCCGCCGCACTTCCGCCCGCACCAGCAGCAGATTCGTCACGTTCGCGCAGGCAATCAGCATGACCAGCCCGATGGTCGCCATCACCACCCAGAGCACATCGCTGACGCCGCCGACCACCTCTTGTTTGAGAGGGCGGATGGCAGGTGTGATTCTCCAGTTCTCATAAAAGTGGCTATCGGTGCCAGGACCATTCGACCAGGAGTCCATCCACACGGGGAGCAAGCGCGCCAGGTCGGCATTGGCTTGTGAGATGGCGACTCCCGGCTTCAGGCGAGCGACGCCCTGAAAGCCGAATCCGGCCATGGGGAGCTTGTTGCGAATGAACGCCAGCGGCGCGATGAGGTCGAAATCGGCATTCACAATCCGGAAGCCCTGCGGCATCACGCCGACGATTTCGCGCGGGAACGAGTCCACAATAATGTTGCGCCCGACCGCCGAGCGCTCGCCTCCAAAACGCCGCTGCCAATACCCATAGCTGAGCAGCACCTTCGTCGAACGGCCCGAGAAACTGCCGGGCTGCGGCGGGCCCGGAATCTGGTCGGCCGCCGAAAGCCACCTCCCGACTGCGGGTGGAACTGCCAGCGCCTGCAGCGCCCCATCGCTTACGGCCACGACGCGGACCTGTTCCGGCTCGGCCAGCCCGGTGACGTTCGCCACGCCCGGGGTCCACACTCCCAACGATTGAAACGTGCGGTTATGCTCGGAGTACGTGAAATACATGGATGGCGAAAGGGGCAGGCCCTCGGAGAAACTCGCCAGTCCCGCCGCGCCGGGGGCTAGCTGCCGGAGCGCCACCAATTCCTCCGCGTGAGGATAACGAAGGGGTTTCAGCAGCACACAATCGATCACGCTGAAGACAGCCGTATTGGCTCCGATTCCGATGGCGAGGGTGAGCAGCGCAACGGCTGTGAACATGGGGTTGTGGCGTAGCGCGCGCACACCGTAGCGTATGTCGCGGACCAGGCTATCCAGGAAAGCAACGGTGTTCATGCGGTAAATCTCCTCTCGAATCAGGGTGCTGTTGCCTAATTTGCGACGGGCCGCCGCGCGCGCTTCGGCATCTGGCATTCCCCGCGCGATGTTGTCGTCGATCTCGATCTGCACATACGATTCGATCTCTTCGAATCGCTCGCGATCGCATTTCGCCCGTCCAAAAAGATACCGCCAGTTCATCGCATTCACCCCGTGGCTGGTTTCAGGATGCGGCCGATCGCTCGAACCACTTGCTCCCAACGCGCGGTCTGCGCGGTCAGCTGTTTTCGCCCGTCCGGGGTCAGGCGGTAGTACTTCGCTTTGCGGTTATTCGCGGAAGTTCCCCAGAAGGAGGCGATCCAGCCGCGGCCTTCGAGTCGGTGTAACGCCGGGTACAGAGACCCGTGCTCAATCTGCAGCACGTCCTCGGAGCCGCGCTCAATGGCGTGGGCAATGGTATGCCCGTGGGCAGGGCCGAGGACCAGCGTCTGCAAAATCAGCAGATCGAGGGTTCCCTGGAGCATCTCGCTTTGCAGCGGGGATTCGTTTCTGGGCATTGGCTTCCGTGTGCTCCGGTCGGTGATCGACTGGAAGACACTAGGAGATACGTTCCGGAAGCGATTTTGTTTCGAAAAATCTTTGGAAAGGTGATCTAGTGGTAAAGCTGCTCGCCGTCACGCAGGGTCTATCCGCCGAAGGTGTGCTGGTCCGGACGCCACGTTCCGTCCGCCGTTCCGTATGGACTGGCAACGACTACAGTGTAGCCGTCCGGATCCCGCACCCAGCACTCCCAGTGATTGGGCCCGCCGTCACCATCAGCCGGGTTTCGATGACGAGGCAGCACCGTCTCGACGCCCATTTCAGCGGAGCGCTGCATAACCGCTTCAAAATCGTCGACCTCGAACCACAGCAGCACCCCGTTTCCATATGGCTTGTCGTCACGATTGCCAATCCGCCCGTGATGATGTTCCACCTCGAAGCTGTGCAACTGAAGGACAAGTTGCCCGTTCGAGACCAGCTGTTCATATGCGGAGCCCCCATGATTGCTCCGGCAGCCGAGCAGACGCTGGTACCATCGGCTGCTCGCTTCCACATCGGTCACGGCGATCAGAGGTTGAGGACGCATTCAGCCAGCCTATCATTCACACTGCCACGCTGGCGACCTGCCTCGGGCGATTCCTCAGCACTCGGAGAGAAGTCCAACGGGATGCTCCTGCTAGAACAGGAACTTAATCGCCAGTTGCATCAGGCGTGGCGGGCCGGCCTGCAGAATCTGGCCGAACGCGGGAGATTCCAGATCGTTTTCGGGCAGTCCCAAATTGGCATGGTTGAGCAGGTTGAAGCACTCCGCCCGGAACTGCACACGTTTGCTCTCGCTAAGCTTGAAATACTTGAACAACGATAGATCCACGTCTTCAATGCCTGGTCCGCGCACGACATTGCGGCCTTCGTTGCCGAACTGGCCGGCCTGCGTCACGGGATTCAGTTGCAGGAAGGGCGCACGGCTTACCCATTCGTTGGCGGTGTGCGGCTGCCCCGCGTTCGGATTGGATATAAGGTCCGGCCGGCTGGAGTAAAAGCCGCTGATTTCGGGCGCGGTACCTTGCAGGGAAACGTCGGCGCTATCGTAGACGGTGAACGGCGTCCCGGTGGACAACGTGCTGATGGCGTTGAGTTGCCAGCCGTTGAGAACGTAGGCCGCCGCTCGCGAAGCGCCTTGCCAGCGCGGCAGCGCCCAGGTTCCGCTGAAGACGAACCGCTGCGTGGCATCGAACAATGATGGGCCATGCTCGGCCGCCAGGTCGAACGGGTTCTGCGCCAGATCGTTTTCGCCGGCCACCAGCGTGGGCGCCGAACCGGCGACGTTCAGCGAGGAGATATAGTCCAGACTCTTCGAGTACCAGTAGGACGCCAGAAAGCTCAAGCCATGCGCGTACTGCCGCGAGAAGGCCACTTCCAGCGCGTGATAGGTGGAGCTGGAATCGTCGGCGATCAAACCCACCGATCCGTAATTGCAGACGCCGGCCGAGTTGCACGTAGTGTACTCGCGTATTTCGTTGTTGTTGCTCGCGCTGACGCCCGGTCCATAGATGGAGGGATTCGCCTCGATAAAGCGCGGCAGATGAGTCCCTTTGTTGCCGACATAGCGCACGTCGAGCAAGTAGTCCTTGGCGATGGTCCGCTCGATCGAGAAATTCCAATTCTGCGAATACGGCGGACGCATGCCGGATTGCACGGTGAGCACGGTGGCCGGCGCGACGAAATTTCCAGTGCCGAAAGGCGTAGGGGCGCCGCCATAGGGATTGGCAAAGTCGAACCCGGGACCGGGCAACTGATACGCCTGAGTCCACGGCAGCGCGCTTATGGACGCCTGAAGGGGGCCTCCGGTGCCGTTGGTAAAGCCATCGTAGAAAATGCCGTAGCCCGCCCGTATTGTGGTCTTGTTGTCGCCGATCGGATCCCAGGCAAGCCCCACGCGCGGCATGAATTCCTTATAGTCGACGTTAGCGATTCCCGCCGGCACGCCAGGGTCGCCGGGGAACAGGAGCCCTTCCGGCGCGTTCGGATAGATCTTCGATTGCTCCCCCGGCGCCCACGCGTTCATGCGGTTCCGGATGTCGACATAGGGCGTGTTGATCTCATATCGCAGACCGTAGTTGAGAGTCAGGCGTGAATTGATGCGGAACTCATCCTGTGCGTACCCGGCCGCTACCCACTTACGAAGCCCGCGGTTGAAGTCTCCGCCGCCCTGAAAGAACTGCACCGATTGCCCCAACAGGAAACTGGCGAACGAATCGCTGGCCGGGAAGGGAGCGAACACGAAGAAGCCGTTGGTGGCAATTCCGAGCAGAGCATTGATCTGCTCGCGAGTGAGATCGGCGCCGAACTTGAGATTGTGCCGGCCGCGAGTCAGGGCCAGGGAGTAAGATCCCTGATAGTCGTTCTGATACGTGTTCTGAGGTCCTGTAATCGGATTGCCGAGCGACGCGTAGCCGCTCACGATGAGATAGGGAACGCCGTCGTTCAACCCCAAGGTGGGCTGGTATTGGAACCCCAGGCTGCTGCCCGGTGTGTGGTTTACCGCCTGTCCCATGTCGAACACGTTGCGGAGGAAAGACACGCGAACAGTCTGAACGGTCTGCGGCGAAATCAGGTGAACCCAGGAACTGGTGGCGGAATTGGTTACTATCGCGTCGGTGACTGGAAAACCGGGCACGCCGGCGCCGGCGATGGGCAGTGGGTCGAACTCGTTCAGAGAAGACGTGGAAAATCGCGCGAAGAGTTGGTCGCCGGCGCCAAAGTAGTGGTCCAGGCGGAAGCCCCCCTGATCGTAGTTAGTCGATCCGAGCTGTGTGGATTCAAACACGTTGGCGCCGATATTGGGCAGCGGATAAAGCTTAGTCGCCAGTTGCGCGATGGGGCTCTGCAGGGACGCCGGGATCTGGTTTCCCGGGAATGGCTGGCCGGTGAACTCGTTGATCAGAGGCGTAGGCTGTCCCGTGGAGGGGTCGGTGAGTCCCGAGAAATCGCCGGTTCGCTCCGCGGCTGTGGGCACGATGGCGGCCTGTGTGCTGCCCTCGGAATCGCGCTGCCCTTCATAGTAGACGAAGAAGAAATCCTTGTCCTTGCGGATAGGTCCGCCCAGGGTGGCGCCGTATTGATTGCGGTGCAGCGGTTCGGTCTGGGAGGCGAAGAAGTTGCGCGAGTCCATGGCGTTGTTGCGGAGGAACTCGTAGATATCGCCATGCAGACCGTTACTTCCCGATTTGGTGACCACTGAGGTAGTCGCTCCGCTGGTGTTGCCATACTCGGCGGGCGCGTTCAGGCTGAGAATGCGGAACTCACTGACGGCGTCGACGGGTGTGCGCAGAGCGTATCCGCCATTGACGCTGTCCACGTTGCTGGCGCCATCGAGCAGGTAGTCGTTTGACTCCGGGCGCTGCCCGTTGACCGCGTAGGCCTGGCCGCTGCGCGCGATGCCTCCCGCCTCCGCAAGCCCGGCCGTCATGGGCGCAACCCCCGGCTGTAGGAGGCCGAGTTGGGTGAGGTCGCGTCCGTTGAGGGGAAGATCGGTTGCCTCCCTCTCCGAAACTACATTACCGAGGGTCTGGCTGGTGTCCACTGTCACGGCTTCCCCGCTGACGCTCACCGCGGTGTGCCCCGCTTCCACTTCGAGCTTGACCGGGACGCGGACGGTGCGCCCGACATCGATGCGGATGGCCGATTCCGAGAAGGCGGCAAACCCAGCCGCGCTGGCCCGCAAGTCGTATTCGCCGGCCGGCAGAGAAAAATGGAACGATCCTTCGCGCGACGAGAGTTGCTTGATGCCGAGTCCGGTCTCGTGGTTAGTTACCGTTAGCGACGCGGCGGTAACAGCTGCGCCCGACGCATCTCTAATTTCGCCCTCGAGTACGCCAACCGGATCCTGCGCGCGCACACACCACAGTGAGAGGACTAATAACAAAGCAAGTTTCCCTGAGTGCATAAGTTTGCACTGATTCTACGGGAGGCGCCGCAGACTAACAATAATGAAAACCTACTAGCCGCAGACTGTCTGTCACTAGTATTATGTCTAAGACGGGCGAAGATTTGTGGGGCAGGTTGTCAGGGGTACCCTCTGGGTCCGGCGGATTGTTAGTCCGCCTGCCACTGGTTGTCCAGCTATTTCGTGGACGCTACACTAGTAGATTTCCATTACTGCCGGTTGCAGCACTTTCGTGTATTCTCGGTTAGAACATTTGGAGGGTCTATGGCTCACATTAGCCTACCCGAGGGATTGCCGGGCATCCTCGGCCCTATGGCAATCAGCCCGGAAAGCACCAAAGCGCTTCGCGAACTGGCGGAAGTCCTGTTACGCGGCCCCAATACTCTGACCTCGGCGGAACGTGAAATGATCGCGACATACGTCTCTGCCCAAAACGATTGCTGCTTCTGCCAACTGTCTCACGGCGCCGCCGCCGCGGAACATATAGGCGGCAACTACAAACTGATCGATGAGGTCAAGAGTAACTACGGCGCCGCGGATATCCCGGAAAAGATGAAGGCGCTGCTGGCCGTCGCCGGCAAGGTTCAAAAGGGCGGCAAGCACGTCACCGCGGACGATATTGCGCGCGCCCGCAACGCCGGCGCGACTGACAGGGAAATCCATGACACCGTGCTGATCGCGGCCGCATTCTGCATGTACAATCGCTACGTGGACGGCTTGGACACCTGGCAGCCGGCCGATCCACAAGCCTACCGCGAAATGGGACAGCGGATGGCCCACGAAGGCTATATCCGGGCGAATTGAGGGCGAATTGAGGACGACCGATGGCACACATCCAACTCCCCGAAGGGCTGCCGGGTATTCGCGGTCCGCTGGTCTTTAGTCCGGCGACCACTCAACCTTTATGTGACCTGGTGGAGGCCTTACTCCGCGGGCCGAACACACTCACTTTGGCGGAACGCGAGATGATCGCGACTTATGTTTCCGCGCAGAACGATTGTTACTACTGCCAGACGAGTCATGGTTCCACCGCGGCGCAACATCTCGGCGGCGGCTCCGCGGACTATGAACTGATCGGCCAGATGAAGCGCGATTGCGAGACAGCTCCACTCTCGGACAAGATGAAGGCTCTGCTGGCGATTGCCGGCAAAGTTCAGAAGGGCGGCAAGTACGTCACCACCGAAGATGTCGAGAGAGTTTGCATCCATGGCGCGACCGACAAGGAAATCCATGACACGGTGCTCATCGCGGCCGCCTTCTGCATGGCCAATCGTTACGTCGACGGGCTGGACACCTGGCAGCCCCGCGATCCCGAACTCTACGTGGAGATTGGAAGGCAGACCGCGGCGCTCGGGTATGTGGCCCGCGACTGGAAGCGGCCACTGCCAATGGCGGCAAGCAAGTGATAGACAGCGCCATGTCGGCCCTCTACCTTCCCGGCGTCGAGAGCAACCTGAAGCCAGGCACCTATAAGGATCTGATCGACTCCGCCCGCGGCCGTCAGGCCGAATACTCGAAAATCTGGGACCTGTTCGCGTTCCAGCCTTCGTTTACCGGCGGCCTTTCCACGTTCACCCAGGGAGTTCTGCGTGCGCCGGCCACTATCAGTCCGGCGATGCGCGAACCGATTGCCGCGTGGACCTCCAGCCTCAACGAATGCCGCTTCTGCACTCGCGCCCACGCTGCCGCCGCCGCCGAACTGCTCGGCAGCGAAGAGTTGCTCCGCAGTGTTCTAAGCGATCTCGAGTCCTCTCCTCTGCCCGAGAGAGACAAAGCGATGCTTCGCTTCGTGGCGAAGATCACCAGCGATCTGCCCGGATTCACCGCCGCCGATATGCAGAGCGTGCGCGCGGCCGGCTGGGACGACGAAGCCATTTACTTCGCCATCACCACCTGCGCGCTTTTCAACTTCTACAATCGCTGGATCACCGCCACCGGCGTCGCCGAAATGTCCGGCGAAGCTCACCGCCAGCAGGGGCGGCATCTGGCCCGCCATGGGTACGTGCGCGACGGGAACGGCTGACATGGGGCCTGCCCTTCGGCCCGCCGGGGCCTCCGCAACGAATGAGCACAGCATTCGTTACCCGGGATGGCGCATAGCCCTCGCGTCCTCGGCTTGCGTACTGGTCAGCTTCGCGTCGCTGCTTGTCTATACCTTCGCGATTTTCCTCAAACCGCTGAGTGCTGAGTTCGGCTGGTCGCGCGAAGCGGTCTCTGCGGCCTTCGGCATCGCGGCGCTGGCGGTGGCGGCATGCTCGCCGCCGCTTGGCTGGCTGCTCGATCGCTATCCGGCCCGGCGCATCATCCTGCCCTGTCTGACCATCTTCGGGTGCGCGTTCGCGTCGCTCTCTCTGCTCACTCCCCACCTGTGGCAGTTCTACGCGACCTTCCTCATTTTGGGAATCGTAGGAAACGGAACCGCGCACCTGGCGTACTCCAGGGTGCTCACTACGTGGTTTCGGGAGCGCCGCGGCGTGGCGTTTTCTATATTGCTGGGCGGCGGCGCGGTGGGCGCTATCGTCCTTCCTCCCATTGCCGAGGCTCTGATTCACGCCGTAGGTTGGCGCGCTTCCTTCGCGATACTGGGCGCCACCGTTCTGGTCGTCGGGCTACCCTGCGGATCCCGCGTCCGCGCCCGTCCCCACGCTGCGCACTTCGAGGCGAAGCCGGCCTCAGGCGCTACGGTCGCCGAGGGATTGAGCTCCCGAATCTTCTGGATTATTGTCGCCGAGCTGTTCCTGATCTCCATCAGCCAGAACGGCGCTATCACACATCTCTCGGCGCTCCTGACCGATCGCGGCATTTCGGCGGGAAAGGCCGCTTTAGCAGTTTCCGCCATGGGCGCGGCGATTCTGGCCGGAAGGCTTTCGACGGGCTGGCTGCTCGACCGCTTCTTCGCGCCGCGGGTGGGCGCCTGTCTCTTCGCGCTCTCCGCGCTGGGCACGTTCCTGCTGGCCACTGCGCACACTCTCCCTGTGGGCATCCAGGCCGCGGCGCTCATCGGCTTCGGGATGGGTGGAGAAGGCGATGTCACTCCCTATCTGCTCTCCCGATACTTCGGCCTGAAATCGTTCTCGACTTTGTACGGCTTCACTTGGACCGCGTATGCGATTGCCGGAGCAGTCGGCCCCGTCATAATGGGCCGCGCCTTTGATGCCACCGGATCTTACAGTGCGTTACTGGTGCAACTCGCGGCCGTGACGCTGGTTGCCGCGGCTCTGCTGCTGCTGCTGCCGCGCTACAAAACAACTTTCGCCATCGGCGAAGAATAGGTGACAAGTGAAAGGAGAACCTACACCATGGCGCACATACAGTTGCCAGAGGATCTGCCCGGCATCCGCGGGTTGATGGTGTTCCGGCCGGAGACCGCCGAGCCCCTCAACCAGCTCGCCGACGTGCTTCTCCGCGGACCGAACACTCTCTCGCCCGGCGAGCGCGAGCTGATCGCAGCTTCGTCTCCTCGCGCAACGACTGCTTCTTTTGCCAGAACGTTCATGGAGCCGTGGCTGCATATCATCTGGGCAATAACGAGCAGCTGGTGCTCGACGTCAAGCGCGACCCGGAACACGCTGCCATATCGGACAAGATGAAGGCCCTGCCAGCCACCGCCGGAAAAGTGCAGCGCGGCGGCAAGGAGGTAACCGGCGAAGACATCGCCCGCGCACGGGAGAGTGGCGCCCCAGACATGGAAATCCATGACACCGTGCTCATCGCCGCCGCTTTTTGTATGTTCAATCGGTATGTCGACGGACTGGGGACGTGGGCTCCGACAGACCCCGATACCTATCGGCAACGTGCTCCCATTACGGCCCGGGACGGATACGCGTATGCTCGCCGACGTTCGTAGCGGCCCGCAACTGGAGGGTACTTCGAAATTCGCGAAAGTCGTTATCATTAAGACGGCCAGTACGTGTATGCGACCGAACCCAATTCCGCCAAAGTTTAGTTCTCCTGGCGCGACAATGCGCCGGTGAAGGGGAAGAGCTGCGTCATCGCGGACGGTATTGCACCCAGATCGGCGAACTCCAGGCAAGCTGTCCGTCAGTCTGCTCGGCCCGCACGTAATAGTAACTCTCGCCGGTCTCAACTGCGTTGTCGAGATACTCGAACGACACATCGTTCTTTAGCGGCTTCAGCTGATGCACGTACTTGTTATTCTTGATCACGTCGATCTGTGCGATCGCAGCGGTTCCGACGATTCGCACTACGAGCCGGGGCGGCGAGTTAGCTTCGGTAGCGTCGCCCATCAGCGCCCCTCCGATGCGGAAATCGACAATGATGTTGTCAGTCGCGGCGTAGGTGTGACGCTTGCGGATGGCGTCCAGGATCCCCTGGCGCGTGAATTGCTCGGCCAGCACACAGGCGTAGGAAGTGTGCGTCGAAATATGATCGGAGCTGGATTGCACGCCCAGCTTGTACCCCTTGGCCCAGGCGTTCCACACGTATCCGGCGGGCCGCTGCGCTTCGTGCGACTGCGTCTCCCCCGGCTTCCATGCGCGCGGGGCGTTCGGCTCTTCGTAATTGGCGTCGTATCCCTGATAAATCTCCACCACCGGCTCGAATCGCCGGATCGTTGTCGCGCCAGTCCGTGCCCTGCTGCGTGGCCGACGTATGCGGCGTTACCACGGCGCCGGTCTCGCGCGCGTAAGGGTAGAGCACCGAGCCGCTGTTTACTTCGCCGCGATTCTCTTCGGGAGATATCCGCAGCATCGGTTTGCCGCGCTCCGCCCACAAGAGGTTGCGGTGCCCGTTGGGGTAATGCACGCTGCGCTCGTAGCCGTACATGGGGACAAACCGCTGGGGCATGTAATATAGGTCGTTCGATTTCTGGGTGATCCAGCAGTTGTATTCCTCGTTCTGCCCCATCTGGTGATCGCTGACATAGCCGATATCCATCGCGGCCGCGTCCAGCGTGTAGCGGTAGTTATCTTCCAGCGGGCCGTCGCCCGCGCCATCGCCCGAAAGCTCGGTGTGACGGTGAAAATCGCCGCGCAGGATGCGGTACGTTCTGCCGTCGAAGGAGTAGCGGTACGCTCGCACGCGGCGCACATCCTCGCTCTCGTTGGGATTCGGATTCGCCGCCGCCGGTCCTTCGGAGATTGCCTTCCCGGCGGCCAGCCGCGCGGCGGCCCCGGTCACCGCGAGCGGGGTCGTGTAGATCTCCAGCTCCCCGTACGCACCGCCTTGCCACGCGCGATTATCGGTAGCCCACGCCACTTGCGCCGCGCCTCCCGCGAGTATGATCGCGTCCCTCATCCCATGGCGGCCCACGCTCGCCGGCAGCGGCGCGGCATCGGCCCAGCGGCCGCCATCCAGATGCGTAACGAACGTTTCCCACCTGCCATCGGACGACCAGTAATCGATGCGCGAAACGCGCGTCGAGGTGCGGCAGCGGACGGTCATATAAAGATGTCCGCTCGAATCGACGGCAAGCTGCGGCTGCTGGAGGTAGCGCCTTATCCCGGGCGGAATCGCCTGTTCCACCGGAGCCGCGATCTCTCGCCACTCGCCTCCTTCCATATACGCCACCCGCGCACGGCGGTTCTTATACTCAACCGTGCCGCGCTGGTCCGTCTGATAAGCGAAATCCTTGCCCCAAAGCGCATCCGATTCCTCTCAGGCGACCACCGGCTGTCCAGCGGCTGTGACCACTATCGAAGGCCTCACCGAGAACGCGCCGCCGCGCGTGATCCGCTGGACCGGCTGCTTCCAGCGGCGCGCATAGATCTGGTACGCGCCCGTGGCATACGAATCCCAGGCCAGCCAGAGCTGGCTTCCGCCGTACGCCACCGCGGGCATCCAGCAGTTGCCTTCGCCCTCGCTCACCGTCTGCTCTTTACTCCAGTTCCTGTCATTCCACAGCTTCAGCAGGATCGCGGAGCGTCCGGCCCGGAATCCTTGCCACACCAACGCGATGTTGCCCTTTCCGTCGCCGGCCATGCGCGGCCAGACGTCATTGCCCTTTTCGTTGGTGACTCTCTGCTGGCTCGACCACTGGCCCTTGCTCCACACCGAGCCGAACAGATGGAATATGCCGCCGTCGTTCCGCGGCCACACCACATACACCTGGTCGCGCCCGGCTGCGATCGCAGGCGCGTGCAAGTCCCCGCGCTCGCCGATCGTGTACACGCGGCGGCCGTCGCTCACCATCACGGCATCCGACTTGTCGCGATATGCCACCCACGCCGTCCAGCCTGTGCCATCGGGAGCGACAGCGGCGGCGGGCTGATCGTTCGCCGACCGGGATCGGAAACCCTGCGCTCCATCGGCAGCCTTTCCACCGAAGCGTTGCCGTCCATCAACATCACGCGGGCGCCGTAGGCAGCGTCCGAGGCGCTAAACTCGAGATTGCCGGAGCCACTCTCCAGGGAAACCCGGGCCGATCCGCCGCCGCGTACCTTCACCAGCAGGCCTTCGGGAACCTGCCGGGGAGCCTGCCCTGCCATCGCCGTCACGCCGTAGTAGCTTCCCGGCTGAAGCTGGTCTTCAAGCGGCTGCATCTTGGTCTCGAAAGCGAACGTGCCATCGGCGTTCGCACGGTCCTGGCCGGAGAATCGCCACCCGGAGAGGCTCACCATCTCGCCGCCGGTCACCTGAATTCTTCCTTGCCAGCGTCGCGCCTCGATGTCTTTAAGCCCCACGATGATGCGGAACTGTTGGCCCTCGGTTTGGGGCGGCAGGTCTTGCGAGGCGTAAACGGTCTGGCGCTGGACGGCGAAATACCAGACGCCGCCAAGGATCAACAGCGCTGGCAACCAGATTTGAGGTTTCACAACTGCCTCCTTATGGATTGTGCAGCTCTCCTGTGCGAATGATGGAGTGGTCCAGGTTTCCGTTTCGATCCACGATCGCCTCGAGATCTTCGGTCGGATTTCCTCGAGCGTTTCGATTATACGGCCGCCCGCAGTGCGCCCACGCGGCCCTCGCTCCGAATGATCCGGCCAAAGCCCTGGAGGCCCCCCAAGAAGGCCTTCTCAGCGTAGGCGACAGACCGCCTACTCAAGCCTACAAGCCGTTCGGCGATGCCGCAAATTCATGGATGATGAAAAACAACATCAACTGGACTCGACGGGCGAGCCGTCGAAATAAGTTGGAGAATACAGCCTCCCGCAGCGAGCTAACGGTAAAGATAATGCGAATAAGACTGCCGTCCATGTACTAAGTGGCCGATAAGCAATAAAGTGAGAGATATGGACAGTCCGGCTTTGCGCCGGCTCCTGCTAAGCGAACTTGCGCGGCGGTTGCAGTGGGGCGGTCTTTCTTATGCACTATTCACGGGCCTATTTTCGACCAACCTGACGGGTCCGGCGAGAGATCGAGGGTTGGAATTGACGGTGTTGCTGGCGCTGATGGGAATGGCGCGCACGTTGATCGCACAGCGGGTGATTCACAGGAGTGAGGGGGCGCGCGACGGCGACCGGCTGCTTCAGATATCCGCGCTGATGAGCCTGATATTTGCGTTATTTCTGGCGTATGAATTTTGGAATGTCTGGGGCATGGTGATTCCCGAGGGCCTTTTGCTGGTGGCCGTCGCAGGATCTTCGAGCTTTAGCGCGAACCTGTTCGCGCCGTTTCCGGGACTTGCGCGGTTTCACGCGTGCGCTCAACTGCTGCCAGTCTACATCTGGGCGGGATTCGCCATTCCCCGGTACGGATGGCTGCTGGCGCCCATAATCCTTATCCACGGGTTGGCCATCACTCAGCTCATACGGATCAATGGCGGGCATACCCGGGCAATGTTCGTCGATCAACTGGCGATGCAAGAGCAAAGCGAGGATCTGCGCAAGGCGCGCGACGCGGCGGAAAAGGCGGCGGCCGCGAAAATGAGCTTCCTGGCGAACATGAGCCATGAAATTCGCACGCCGTTGAACGGCATCATGGGGCTGGCGGAGATACTGAGGGCGTCGACGCTGACCCCGGAACAAAGCATGTTACTGAGCGATATCGGCCGAAGCGGAGCGCATCTGATGGCGATCTTGAACGACATACTGGATACGGCCAGAGTCACGTCCGGCAAACTAACGCTGGAACAGGCCCCCTTCGATCTGCCGCAGCTGATTCGGGATCTGGTTGCGCCGGCGATGGCGCTGGCGGCAGCGCGGGAACTCAAGTTTCAATTGGAATTGGCTCCAGGTTTACCGCAGCACGTGGAGGGGGATTTGGTACGCATCCGCCAGGTGGTTTCGAATTTGCTGACGAATGCGGTGAAGTTCACCGAAGCTGGAAACATACGGCTGGAGGTGAAGCCGGCGCACGCGGGCTGGATCCTCTTCGCTGTTTCCGATACGGGTATCGGGTTGTCGGCGGAACAGCAAGCCGGGTTATTCCAGGAATTTCATCAAGTGGATTCCTCAACCACGCGCAAGTTTGGGGGTTCGGGACTCGGCCTGTCAATCTCGCGCCGGTTGGCGGAGCTGATGGGTGGCCGGCTGTGGGTGGAAAGCTGCCTGGGAGAAGGGTCGACATTCCGGTTTGAATTGCCGCTGCCCGAGGTCGCGGCGGTTTGCGCGATCCATCGGGATGCGAGCCTGGTGACTCGACTGCCGCAAGCGCTGCGGGTTCTGGTAGCAGAGGACAATGTGATTAATCAGAAAGTGACTGGCGCGATTGTGTCGCGGGCGGGAGCACAGGTGGACATTGCGGTGAACGGGAAAGAGGCGGTGGAGTTGCACCGGGCCAATCCGTATGACGTGATTCTGATGGATTGCCAGATGCCGGAATTGGATGGCTATCAGGCTACGGTGCGGATTCGGTTAATGGATGGGCCGGCTTCGCTGGTGCCCATTATTGGGGTGACGGCGAACGCTTTTCAGGAAGACAAGGAACGGTGCTTCAGCGCGGGGATGAACGGATATGTGGCGAAGCCGCTGACGCGGCAATCCCTTCTGGAAGCGATCGTAACGCAGCTTGGGGCAAAAACTCCGTCGAAAGAGCCGGTGAAATTAAGTTGGTGAATGCAACCCGCTTGCACCTTTTCAACGGCAAGCCCGATTCCGGGCCCGGCTCGCGGCCAAACTGATGCGCCTGTCTCCGTGCGACTCCCATTCGGGCGGCGCACACGCCGCGCCGCTGGTCTTACTCGTACCGCAGCGTGGCCACTGGAGAAATCCGCGTCGCCCGAAGCGCGGGAACGAACGTGGCCAGCAGCACCACCAGCATCATTCCCAGCGGAGCCGCCGCAAACGTCAGCACGTCCGTCACGCCGATGCCGAATAGCATCGTTTGAAGCAATCGTGTCAAGGCGAAAGCTCCGACCAGGCCGAGTACGATTCCTATGGCCGCTAGTGACGCGCCTTGCCCAACCACCATGCGCACCACGTCGGTCCTCGCCGCCCCCAACGCCATGCGCACGCCGATCTCATGAGTGCGTTGCGCCACCGAATACGCGATCAGCCCGTATATTCCAAGCGCCGCCAGCAGCAGCGCGATTCCCGCGAACAACCCCAACAGCATGGCGTCGAAACGCGGCTGCGAAACCGAAAGCGCCAGCGACTGTTCCATGGTCTCGATCTGCGCCAGGGTTACGCCCGGATCGATCGATTGAATCTTCCCTCGAAGCGCCTCCGCCAGGGGAGCGGCGTCTCCCGACGTACGCACCGCCAGATACGCCCGCGGCGCATAGTTTTGGGCGAACGGCAGATAGTAGGCCGGATCCGTGTCGGTAGTCAGTCCCATGTATTTCACATTGCCGACTACACCCACGATTTCCATCCAGTTGCCGCTATACGCGAGGCGCTTGCCGAGGGCTTCCTGGTTTGGCAGGAAGCGGCGCGCGAAGCCCTCGCTGACGATCGCCACCGGCGCCGCATCTTGATTGTCGTGACTGGTGAAGTACCGGCCCTTGACCAGAGGGATGCCAAGCGCCCGGAAGTAGTTCGGGCCCACATCGGCGTGCGAGATGATGGGGTTGATCTCTCCAGCCGCCAGGGTCTGCCCCTCGATCTGAAAAGTGTCGGCATCGCCCTGCCGGTCGGGCGGCAGCGAATCGCCGACCGCGGATATTTCCACTCCCGGCGTATTGCCGGCGCGGCGCAGCACTTCATCGTAGAAGGGCAGGCCGGCGCGGGGGTCCTTGTACTTCTCGTTGCCGGGCGAAATCAGCATGGTCAGAATCCGCCGTGGCGCCGTGGAGAATCCGCCGGTCACCCGCTGCAGATTCGCAAAGCTGCGGAGCAGCAGTCCCGCACCCACCAGCAGCATCAACGATAGCGCGATTTCGGAGACCACCAGGGCCGAGCGGATACGCCCGCGGGCGCGACTGGCAGAGCCGGAGCGTCCGCCCGCTTTGATCGTCGAGTTCAGGTCGGCGCGCGCGCTTTCGAACGCCGGCGCCAGCCCGAACAGAACCCCGGTCAGCATCGAGACCAAGAGCATAAAGCCGAGCGCGCCTCCATCCAACCGAACGGAATCGATGAGCGGAAGGTCGCCCGGATTCCAGGCGCGGACCAACACTATGCCTCCCCAAGCCAGCGCCAGGCCCGCCCCGCCGCCGACGATGGCCAGCACTACGCTCTCGGTGAGCAACTGGCGCACCAGGCGGCCGCGTCCGGCGCCGAGGCTCAGCCGTAGCGCCATCTCACGCTCGCGTATGGTGGCGCGCGCCAACATCAAATTGGCCACATTGACCACGGCGATCAGCAGCACCAGCCCCACCGCGCCGGCCAGAGCCAGAATCGCGGGCCTCAACGTAGTTCCCAGGAGCGCGTCGCGCAGGCCGAGCACGGGCAGTTCCAGGTGTTTGTAGTAAGGATTCTGCTGCATCATGCGCTGGCCGATGTTGTTGGTCTCCGCTTGCGCCTGCGCCAGCGTCACTCCAGGCTTCAGCCGCGCCAAACCGCGGTAGAACCAGGGACCGTAACGCGTCGGCGGATTCAGCGGAAGGTTGGTCCACACTTCCGTCTCCCGCCCCGGGAACCGGACGACGCCGGGGACCACGCCGATCACCGTCGCGGCAGATCCGTTCACCAGAATGGTCTGTCCCAAAACGGCGGAACTCTGGGAGAAGCGGCCCCGCCAGATCGATTCGCTGAGCACGGCCAGAGCGCCGCTGGCCGGCCGATCCTCCCCGAACGTCCGGCCGATCAGCGGACGCACTCCGAGCGTGGAAAAGAAGCCCGCGGTGACGGATGCGCCCTGCACCTGCTGCGGGACCCGTCCGGTCCCGCCGATGTCCATGCGCAGACTTCGGAAAAGGGAGGGATCTTCAAACGCATGATTGTTGTCCTTCCACATGAGGTAGTCGCGGATGCAGAGCGTCCCGAAGGCATTGTCCCGCGGGAAGTAGCGCATGTAGACCACTGCCACGCGATCGGCATCGGCATAAGGCAGGGGCCGCAACAGGATACCGTAGGCCACGCTGAACATCGCGGTATTGGCGCCGATCCCCAGGGCCAGCGCCAGCACGGCGACCACGGTGAACGCCGGGTTCTTGCGCAGCGTGCGGCTGGCGTAGCGGAGATCCTGTAGAAGCTCTTCCAACATTCCACTGCTCCTCACTTGTCTAACTTCTTATTCGACCTGGGAAGACAGGAATGGCTTAGGAGAATCAAACTGGCCTCCAGCGGGGGCAAGCGGCGTTGAGTTCTTGCCTTGGCGGAGTCATGTAGTCCGGCGGGAAAACAGTCCGGCGCTGAGCCTGCCGAAAATGCGTTCTAATCCGGCTCGCCGTGAGTCGGGCCAGCGGCGCCCGCCGCACGCATCGGCGGCCCAGGTCGGCGTCCGCGCTGGGCGTTCGAGTTCCTCCCTCGGCGGTCCACGTGGTCAGAGGCTGCTGGCCGGTTCGGGCATATTGTGGGGTGCGCTCGCTTTTGGCGACCGGTAAGGTCGGCGCCGCCGCATGCGAAGCTCTACGCGCTTGCTTCCAGCGTGCCTTTCAGGCCTAATTCTTCGGCGCGCGCCTGCATGGCTTTGACGCAGAATTCGATGTGCTCGTCCAGCGGCACGCCCAACTCTTGAGCGCCGTCGATAATGTCCTGCCGGTTCACCGAGCGCGCGAAGGCTTTGTCTTTCATCTTCTTCTTCACCGACGCGGCGTCCACTTCGAAGACGCTGCGGTGCGGCTTCACGTAGGAGATGGCGGTGATGAATCCCGCCAGTTCGTCGCAGGCGTAGAGAGTCTTCTCGAGCGGCGTTTCGCGCTTCACATCCAGGTGGTTGGCGTGCGAGAGGATGGCGCGGCGGATCTCCTCTTCAATGCCGCGCTCCGCCAGAATGGGCTCGCCTTTCTGCGGATGCTCTTCGAGCGTGGGATGGATCTCCCAATCGAAATCGTGCAGCAGCGCGGTGATTGCCCACTTGTGTTCGTCCTCGCCGAGTTTGCGCGCATACGCGGCCACGCAGGTTTCTACGGCCAGCGCATGTTTGCGCAGTCCTTCGGTTTTTGTAAACTCGCAGAGCAGTTCCCAGGCTTGTTCGCGGTTGATCATCGACATCATCATAACCGGAACTTACTGGTGTGAGGCGGTGTCTACTTTTGCAGAACGGTGAGGGTGACCAAATGTTCGAACAAACTATGTTGTCCAACGCCAACGCAGGCCGCCGCGCCTGGACTGCCGGACTGGGCTTCGCGGGCGAGGCCGCGTTGGTCGCTTTCGTCGCGCTGATACCGATGATCTGGCCGGAGGTGCTTCCGAAGCCGCAGGCTTTGCCGATGCCGCTCACGCCGCCGGCTCCTGTGCCGCCGCCAACAGAAGTGATGGTGAAGCCCCGCGCAACCCACGCGCCTATCGAGCGGGCTCTCATCATAATGCCGACTCGCATGCCGACGTTGCCAGCCAAGGTCGCGGACGATCCGCCTACCGTCGCCGGCGCCGTTCCGGGCTTCGTCCAAGCTGCCGGCGATCCCAACGGCTTGATCGCAGGCATCCTGAATGCCGCGCCCGCAACTCCCACGCGGCCGGCCGCAGTGAAACCGCCCGAGCCCCAGCCTAAGAGCGACGCCACCGAACCGCGGCGCATCCGCACCAGCAGCATTGAGCTGGCTCGCGTGATACGCCGGGTTGAGCCTGTCTATCCTTTGGTGGCAAAGTTGGCGCATGTCTCGGGAACCGTGGAACTCACGGGCGTGATTGGAACCGACGGCCACATCCGCGAATTGAAGGCGCTCAGCGGCAATCCGCTGTTAGTCAAGGCGGCGATCGACGCTGTAAGTCTGTGGATTTACGCGCCGCCCGTCCTTAACGGCGAACGCGTGGAAGTGATCGCGCCGATCACTGTGAATTTCCGGCTCGACCGATAGACGCTATGCTCGAACTGTGGATCTGATCCACATTGTCGATGCTGCGATGGCGGATGCCGCACGCAAGGCGGGCCCTTGGCTGGTCTGCCGGCCCGGATGCGCGGAGTGCTGCATCGGCTCTTTCGAAATCAGCGAGCTTGACGCGGATCGATTGCGGGCCGGTCTGGCGGAACTTGCAGCGCGCGATCCCGTCCGTGTGGAGCGGATTGTGGAGCGCGCGACTCGCTTCGCGCAACTCACGGAAGACGAGGCCGACGCGACTGCGTGTCCCGCGCTCGACCCCGAAGCGCAGACTTGCGAGCTATACGAGGCGCGCCCGCTCACCTGCCGCTTATTCGGGCCGCCGGTACGCGGCGCGTCGGGAGCCATCGGGGTTTGCGAGTTATGCTTCCACGGCGCGACCGAAGAGGAGATAGCGGCGTGTGAGATGACAGTGGACGCGGCAGCGCTGGCGGCGCTTCAGTTTGACCGCGATGACACTACGGTGGCGAAGGCGCTGCTGGATTGAGTCTCGGCTCGATTCGAAGCGCGTTCACACGATTGTGAACGCTGCACGCAATGAGTGCGTGCGCCACGATCTTGTGCATGCTACTTCCAGGCCCCGAGAATTCCGCCCATCACCATGAAGGTCACCGCGTGGTATCCCGCGTCGATCAGGAAGAGCTTCAGCGGGCGCGCCTCGAACAGATAGGTGATTCCCATCGACGCGGCCACCCAGCCGATGCCTGCCAGCGCGCCGGCCCCGATGCCCCATGCCAGGTTCGGCGGACCCGCCAGGAACGCCGCCAGGTTCAACGACATCACTAGCGAAAGCAGGAATGCGCCAGTGAATACCGCGCCCATTTTGCGCGCGCGCAGAGCGTTGGGGTTTAGGCCCGCCGCCTTCATCCACGCATTGCCGAACAGCGCCGGCGAATACCACGCGCCGCCGATTACGAACGCCGACGCGGCCGCCGCCACGACCGCCAGATAGTTGAGCTTTGAAGGATCCATTTTGCTACGATAAGGCGGTTTGATAGCGCCGCCAATCGTAGAGTTACCGAAGCTGGAAAATACGGTCCCGAAGCCGGAAAACCGCGCTCCGGAGCTGCCGCTGCGCGACGCGGGCATCCGCATCCTGCTGATTCCGGCGTTCGGCATCGCTATTCCATACTTCGTGGGATACTTCGGACCCTATGGGCCGGCATCCGCGCTGTACTGGGCCGGACTGGCGTGGGCGATGCTCATCTCGTTCGCGATCTGGCACGGCAACCGCTTCTTCCTGCTGCGGCAGAGGCGCTACTACGACTGGTTCCAGCATCCTGTGCGCAAGCTATGCGTGCTGCTGTTCGCCAATGTGTTCTACACTGCGCCGGTAACCGTTTTGATGCTGCTTGGATGGTATCGCGTGGCGGGCTTCGGACCCGATTGGAACGCCATTCGTACGGCGACGCTGTGTTGCATAATCTGCGTCGCGACCATCACTCACGTTTACGAGACCGTGTATCTGATCCAGCAGCGGGAGAGCGATTTGCTGGCGGTGCAGCGGCTCGAGAACGCGCGCATGGAAGCGGAGCTGGAGGCCATCAAGACGCAGGTGGCGCCGCATTTCCTGTTCAATTCGCTGAACACGCTGGGGTGGCTGATTGAGCATCATCCGCGCCGCGCGATCGAGTTCAATCAGGATCTGGCCGAGGTCTATCGCTATATTCTGGCGGCGCAGCGGCGGGCGCTGGTTCCGCTGGAAGAGGAGCTGGACTTTGCCATGCGCTACTTCGGCCTGCTGCAATTGCGCTTCGGCGACGGTGTGGAGATGACGGTGGGGTCCGCTCCGCGGGCGGACCGGCCAGGAGGCCCATCCCACGCGGACCGGCCAGGAGGCCCGTCCCACATGGACCGGCCAGGAGGCCCGTCCCACTGGTTTCTGCCGCCGATATCGGTGCAGGTCCTGATCGAGAACGCGGTGAAGCATAATCAGCATTCGCGGGAGAATCCGCTGCGAATCCGTCTTGAGTTTGGGGAAGGGCACGGGGAACGCTACGGGGAACACTACGCTGTGTTGCGCCACGCTAAGCGTCCCATGCCGCAGGTTCGTCCTGGCGCGCAGGTGGGCTTGAAGAATCTCGATACGCGCTGCCGGCTGGCGCTGGGACGCGGAATCGAGGTGCTGGATTCGGACGGCGAGTTTGCCGTGCGGATTCCCGTGCGGAGCGTGCCCGCGTGAGAGTGGCCATAGTGGAAGACGAAGCTCCGGCGCGCGAGCGGTTAGCGGCCGCCATCCGCAAAGCGGCGCCCGATGCGTGCATCGCATCGGCCCTGGCCAGCGTGGGCGAAGCGGTCGAGTGGCTGGAGCGGAACCCCGCGCCGGATTTGCTGTTTCTCGACATCCAACTGGGAGACGGCCTGTCGTTTGAGATCCTGCGGCGGACGCGCCTGACTTGTCCGGTGATATTCGCCACGGCCTTCGACGAGTACCTGATCGACGCGTTCCAATCGAACGGCATCGATTACCTGCTGAAGCCCATCCGCGACGAGCGCGTGGCCGCGGCCATCGCCAAGTACCGCGGACTGAAAGAACATTTCCATGCCGATGCGTTTCTGCAGGCGCTGGCGAAGCCGCGCGTCTGGCGCGAGCGCTTTCTGGTGCGAAAGGGCGGCGACCTGACGGCGGTGCGCGCCGCCGAAGTGGCCTACTTCCACACCTCGGATAAGCTGGTATTCCTCACCACGAAAACCGCGGTCCGCTTTCCCCTGGACCGGCCGCTGGCGGAACTGGAAGCGGAACTGGACCCGCAAAGGTTCTTCCGCGCGAACCGCGCTTTCGTAGTGAACATCGACGCGGTGGCGCGCTGCCGTTCCTACGGCAAGGGCAAGCTGCTATTAGAGCTCAAGCCCGCGGCCGCCGAGGAGGTGGTGGTGAGCCAGGAACGCGCGGCGGCATTCCGCAAATGGCTGGGCGAGTAAGCTCACGCAGCGGCTAAATCCGCGACGGAGGTCAGGCTGCAAATATCGAGCAGCGTATTCAAACCATTTGCGAAGAGCTCGGCCTCCGCCTTGAGAAATCCGGCGGGCGTCAGCCGTTCGATGAAGCCGGCGCGGTCGGCCGAGAACTTCGCGCGGTTGGCGTCAACGCTGGTATAGCCTGTGAGGTCGCGACTCTGCTGCTCGAGAGTCAAGCCCAGCCAATCCTGAAACGCGCGCACATGCAAGTACGCTCGCGCCCGTGCGTCCGGGTCCGACTCGGATTCCTCGCGACGATCGGCCAGGAAACACAGGCGGCCGAAGACGGTGGGAATCCGGCCGGCTTGCGCGGCCAGCTCCCGCACGAAGGACGGCTGCGCCGCCGGCGCGGCGGATGGAAGGAGTGCCGGCGCGGCGGATGGAAGGAGCGCCGGCGCGGCGGATGGAAGGAGCGCCGGCGCGGCGGATGGAAGGGGCTCGGGCGCCACGGATGGAAGGAGCGCCGGCGCGGCGGATGGCTGCGGCGCGACGGATTGCGGAGGAGCCGCCGATTCCTGATCCTCTACGAAACAGCTTTCAAAAGCGCGGTCGAGAATCTCATCGTTCAACGCGACCGGCAGTTGTTCAAAGTGAATCAGGTTGAGCGCGTGGAACAGCAAGTCGCGCGGTTGGCAGCGGCGCAGCGCCTTGCCCGTGCGGCGGAACCGTTTATCCAAAAAGCGGTTCAGCACACCGGGCGCACAAGGTATGCGGCGGGCGGCGCACGCGCGCTGGAAGATCTGCGAAAACTCGTCTTCGGAAGGACTGTGCAGCAGCAGCTTATATTGAATGCGTCGTAGAAACGCTTCGTCGCCCAGAACGGACGGGTTCAGGTTGGTGGAAAACACCAGGAAGGTCTCGAACGGCGCCGTCATTTTCCCGCCGGTCAGGAAGCTGAGATAATCGACGCGCCGCTCCATGGGGACAATCCAGCGATTGAGCACTTCGGCGGGCGTGGCGTGCTGGCGTCCGAAATCGTCGACGAGGTAGATGCCGTTGTTAGCTTTCAACTGGAACGGCGCTTCGTAGATATTCGAGGTACGGTTGTGGCGGAGATCGAGCATGTCGAGCGAGAGCTCGCCCCCGCTGACGATGAATGGCCGTTTGCACTTTACCCATCGGCGGTCGTGCGAGCGTTCCACGGAAATGGTCAGTACGGACGGCTGCTCTTCATCGAGGCGCTGGTGAAAGATGGGGTCGAAGACCTGGATAATGTTGCCCTGGCATTCGATCGCGTAGGGCAGAAAGACGGGCGAGCCTTCGAGATTGTTGAGCTGCTCGACCAGAAAAGTCTTTCCATCTCCGGGTTTCCCATAGAGCAGCAGCGAATTCGCCGCGCTCACAGCGGGTCCAATTTGCGAAAGCAGGCGCTCGGTCACCACCATACTGGCGAAGGACTGGCGCAGCGCTTCTTTGGTGAGCCAGCCATCGCGCGGCCGCTGGATGCGCACCATTTCGGTGTACTGATCCATGGGGACCGGCGCCGGTCCGGCGTATTGATTGGCCTCCAGGTATTCGCGGGCGCGACTCCGTCCGGATTCAGTCAGCGCGAGGAGCGACGAGATTCTGCCGACCCCCAAAGACCGCTTGACTTGAATCTGGTGTTGAAGAATGAGAGATTCCAGCACCTCTTGAATCACGCTGAACCTCAGCGCCATGGCAAGACACAGATCCTGGCCGTAGAGCTCGCCGCGGAAGTAGAGGATCTTGATAATCAGATGCTCGAGAAGGGTGGCCCCGAGGCCGGTCTGTTCCAGCGATTCGGGTTCGGCCGGAGCGTCTGTACGGTGGTCTTGAGTATCCATTAGGGTATTCGGCGCTTGCGGGACTTTAAAAAACTATTGTGCTTCTATTATTACTTTTTTCGGGTACAACTCGGGTGGATTTCCTCACCCGTTCTATTTGAACTAACTTATGTTCTGCCAACAAGCTGGCTTTAGTTAATTGTGTACTTTAAGGTACTGGAGAGTCCATTCCATGTGAGAGGCTTTCGTCTGGCGCGTTCCATCCGGCGTGGGGCTGGCCGGTGGTCGGCCGAGGTGGCGAAGGTGATTTTGACGGAACGAAACCAATTTCGCGTAACTGGCTGTGGATTGTTTGGGTTGCAAGGCATGGGAAGGGGTTTGGAGCCGCTGCGATTGGCTTGCTCCCGGAGGTCGGCTTCGAGCGGCGCCGGCGGGATTCGTTGCGCTTCGTTTTGCGGTCAGCATAAGGCATCTCGATTGAAGCGTAGCAGGCGTTTCTGGGGCTGCACGCAGCGGCGGGGCTAAAGTCCCTTAGAAAGCCCGAAAAATGACGAAAAATAAAGTTGGAAATGCTGTGACTGAGGTTTTTTGGAGCGCAGAATTGGCTGGTAAATGGTTGGCCGAATTGGGGGCATTTTTTCGGAAACGGCTTCGGTGCGGGCGCCGGGAAGGTCGGGTGGCGGGGATGGTTGCGCCGACAGTCGCGAGTATCGGGAATATGCCGTAGGCCATGTTACCCCCAATATGTTGAATGGGGGCTATAAGCAATTTTTTCTTGACGATGGTCTGGACCTGCCATAGAATCCTTCCAATCGTAAAGTTGTTGTTAGCCCGCATATCTCACCACGTTTCGTTGCGAAGCGCGTGAGAAGGCTGTGGATAGGAAAGGCGCACGCCGCTCAGTAAGCGGACGCGCACCTGGACACTACGTCGAGCCCGGCGAACAAGCGCTACCAAACAGAAACAATCTTGTCTGGCCGCAGCAGAGACTTGGTCAGATATGCGGGCTAATCCTACGTTTCGGGTTCTTGTACAGGGGAGGGGATATGAAACGGAGCCATTGGCTCGTTCGCTTTGTTGTTTCCTTTCGACTCCTGGGTGTCGCAGTTTGCCTGGGAGTTGTCCTTGGTCTGAGCGCAACATCCGCTTGGGCGCAAACCAGTCAAGTTGGCACGGTTGCCGGGCAGGTGACCGACGAACAGAACGCGGCCGTTCCGGGAACGGCAGTCAAACTCACGGACGTTTCGACGAACGCACATATCGAAACCACGAGCAACAACGATGGCCGATATGTGTTCAGCTCAGTCTCGCCGGGAACCTACAACATCAGTTTCGTCAAGCAGGGTTTTAGCACTTACGAAGTCAACGGACAGGCGGTGGAAATCAGCGCGGTGCTGACTATCAATGCCATCCTCAGGGTGGGTTCCACGGCGACGACGGTGGAAGTCTCGGCCAGCGCGGGCGCGCAATTGCAAACCATGAATGCGACGGTAGGCGGCACTCTCAATGGTCAGGCGCTGTTGTTACTTCCCAACATGGGCCGCGACGTAACCTCACTGGCGGTGCTGCAGCCGGCCACCACCACGGGCGGCTACACGGCGGGAAGCTACAACGATGCCAACACCTATACTCTGGACGGTGGTAATATCACCGACGACATGGCCGGAAACACCATCGGCTACCAGACGAACTATTCCGGCCTGGGCGGAAGCCAGGGCGGCGGCATTCCTTCGGGCGTGATACCCACGCCCATCGAGAGCATTGAAGAGATTAAGGTCAACGTCGCCAACCAGACATCCGACTTCAACAATTCATCGGGCGCGCAGATCCAGATGGCCACCAAGCGCGGCACTAACCAGTTCCACGGTTCCGCGTATGCCTGGTATTTCGACACCGCCGTTGGCGCGGCCCGTTCGTGGAGCGCTAACCACACGCCCGAGACAGTTAACGGCGTTGCCTACGGGTATACGCCTATCGTTTCCAACCATCGCGACCGGTTTGGCGGCTCCATCGGCGGTCCCCTTTTTCCCAAGCCTTTCCTGGGCGGGAAATGGTTTGCGTTTTTCAACTATGAAGGGCTGCGTTACCCGGACGCCGGTTCCTACGACCCAAGCGTACCCACGGCGCTGTTAAGGGCCGGCGTTATTCAGGTGCAGAATGCGCAAGGGGTGTACACGCCATATAACTTGAATCCGGGGCCGGTGACGGTGAACGGGGTGACTTACCAGCCAGCAATCTGTCCGGCGGGGGCCTGCGATCCGCGGGGCCTCGGCATCAGCCCGATCGTCTCTAAGATCTGGAGCACGCAGATACCGCTGGCCAACAATCCGCTGGGCGGCGACCAGTACAACACGCAGGGATATCTTAGCACCCTCCGCACGCCATTGACTTCCAATAACTACGTGGCGCGAATAGATCACGATTTCAACGACAAGTGGCATTTTTACGCCAGTTATCGCGACTTCAAGCTGGTCAACTTGACGTCGAACCAGGTAGATATCGGCGGGGTGCTGCCGGGCGATACGTTTGGCTCTCCCACTCCCACGGCTCCACGGCCGCAGCAGCCATCGGTATGGACCTCGGGTCTTACCACGGCGATTAGTCCAAGCACCACCAATACGTTCGTATTCAACTACCTCCGCACGTTCTGGCAGTGGGGCAGCGACAATGGCCCGGCGCAGCTACCCGGGTTAGGCGGCGCGGTGGAGATCGGCGGCGAAGTGGGGTCCCCCGGACTGATACCCTACAACGTGAATACGCAGAGCGTGCGGCAGCGGTTCTGGGACGGTCAGGATAAAGCTATTAAAGACGACTTAACCATGCTGAAGGGCAATCACCTGCTGGGCTTCGGCGGCAGCTATCAGCGCAACTTCGATTACCACTCGCGCACCGACAATGGAGCCGGCGTGAACGACCAGGTCAGTTATCTTTCCACCAGCGCGGGACTTAACTGGACTTCCCCTATCAATTACATCCCAACTTCGGTCCCCTCTACGAGTTACTCCAGTTGGGAGTCACTCTATTCCGAGGTTCTCGGCATACTCAGCTCTACCCAGGTGATGTATACGCGCGGATTGCCGAGCCTGGCCCCATTGCCGATCGGGACGCCGGCGACAGACAAAGATGTTATTCCAAGTTACACGACTTACTTTAACGACTCCTGGCATTTGAGGCCATCCTTTACCGTGACGTACGGATTCGGATGGAACCTCGAAATGCCGCCATACGAGTTACAGGGCAAGCAGGTGGAGTTAGTGGACGCCGACAACCAACCGATCAGCGCGAATGCGTTCATCGCGCAGCGCGAGGCGGCGGCGCTGCAAGGCGGGTCGTACACCCCGCAGCTAGGCTACACCCTGATCGGTAACGTTGGCAACGGGCCCAAGTATCCCTATAATCCGTACTATGGCGAATTCAGCCCGCGCGCATCCTTTGCGTGGAATCCGCGTTATACCGATGGGATTCTGGGTAAGGTATTCGGCAGCGGCAAGACCGTGATCCGCGGAGGATACAGCCGCATCTTCGGACGGCTGAACGGCGTCGACCTGGTGCTGGTGCCGCTGCTCGGCCCCGGCCTGTTGCAAGGCGTCACTTGCGTCAATCCACTGAGTAACGGAACCTGCGCGGGCAGCGGCGTCGCCACCGCGGCGAACGCGTTCCGCATAGGCCCGGACGGCCTGGTAGCCCCCCTGGCGTCGGCTTCTACGACGTTTCCGCAGCCGTTTTATCCGGGTCTCGGATCGAATCCGGAGACCATCGATCCGGACTCTCTGGACCCGAACTTCAGACCGGACCGTACGGATCAATTCAGCGCCACCATCCAGCGCGAGATCAACCCGCACGTCCAGCTGGAAGTGGGCTATATCGGGAAGATTCTGAGAGACGAGTTCATGGAACTGAACCTGGACGCCGTTCCTTACATGACTACGCTGAGCGGCCAGACATTCGCCACGGCGTACGCTCAGGTTTGGCAGCAGATGTTCTTCAACGGCCAGACTGCCGCTAATGTGACTGCGCAGCCGTTCTTCGAAGCGGCGCTGGGCGGGGCGGGGTCGGCTTACTGCGCGGGTTATTCAAGCTGCACGGCCGCGCTGGCGTCCAAGAACACAACGCTGTTCAAGGAGACCGCGGTCAGCGATATCTGGAATGCCATGACCAAGGCGCCTAGCTGGACTTTGGGCCGGACTGTGTTCAGCCAGCCGCTGCCGGGCGGGACCACGCCCCAGAGCACTGCGCTCGGCACCAATACCAGCCTGGGTTGGGGCAATTACAACGGTTTGTTCGTGACATTCCGCACCACTAATTACCACGGCCTCACGGCTATTTCCAATTTCACTTGGGGAAGGTCTTTGGGCACGGGGCAGATAGCGCAATACAATAGCGGCGCTACGCCGCTTTCGCCATTCGATATAGGCGGCAACTACGGCCCGCAGGGTTTTGACATCAAGTTCATCTACAACTTGTCGATGTATTACTCGCCGCCTGTCTTCAGGGGCCAACATGGCGTGCTGGGACATCTTCTGGGCGGCTGGACCGTCTCTCCGCTGTTCACCGCACAGAGCGGCGGCACCACAGGAGTGGGTTATACCGAAGGCAACTGCTCAGGCTGCGAGGCGTTTGGTGAAGTGACTACGCCCGGAACCAGCTCGTTCGGATCGACGTCGGAAGCTGCGGTAGGCCTATTGCCTTACACAGGCAACATGTCGACGAAATACAACGTCTACCCGACCGGCACGCAGGGTAACAATCTGGTGGAAGGCGTAGCGGCCGTGGGCACCAAGACTGCTGGCTATTATGGCCTGAACGCGTTCAGCAATCCGGCCGCGGTTTGGGACGAATTCCGGCCCTGCGTGCTGGGGTACGACACAAGCTGCGCCGGCGGCAGCGGCCTGCGCGGCCTTCCGACCTGGAACCTGGACGCGAACCTGGTGAAGGA
>JBEKNN010000092.1:0-30693 GCA_049522755.1 Bryobacteraceae bacterium
CCGAGAGCACCCCAGTTAGCTTCTCCACCACTCCTTGGCCCAACACTACGCCGAGGTCCTGTCCTAACGCCTCCCACAACCGCCTGGCCCTGGCTTTTCCGATTCCGAGTCCCTTGAATGCCGGATGCCGCACCAGGAAGTCGACGACAAGCCGACCGCTGGGCGCTGCCAGGATCGCCGTCTCGATGTGGACCTGCCCGCCGTACGTGGCGTGGCGGCGACTCACGCCCTTCAGCGCCCAGATTTCCCCGACTATGGGGCGCGAAAAATGCGGTCGCGACCGGCCACAAAGCGCATGCACTTGCCCGCCGTGCGTGTCCAGCCCGGTATCGCTGAGCCCTGTGGGTTCGAGGACCCGCGTGAACAAAAGCGCTCGAAGGTCTCGCCGGATATGTGCTCCACAACGCTAGCCAGCAGGACGTAGCCGGAGTTGCTGTACTTACCCTCGGTACCGGGGGAGAACTCCAAGGGGAGGTCGCGAAATCGAAGAATCGTTTCGGCGAGCGGGGATGGCAATGTCTTTCTCGACTGAAAGTCGGCGAAACCCAAAAATTCCGGGATGCCCGAGGTATGCGTGAGGAGATGATGCAGCGTGATCGGATTCCAGGCTTGAGGCGCATCCGGGACGTAGCCCGTAATGGAGAGATCCAGTTCCACCTTTTTCTCTTGTGCGAGCAGTAAGACGCAGGTTGCGGTGAACTGCTTCGAGAGGCAACCAATACGGAACTTCCCGTCGATGGTGTTGGGAATATTCCATTCGAGGTCAGCGGAACCGTAGGCTCTCTCAAAGACGACTTACCCGCCGAAGAATTCCGAAGGGCGCTTGAGAATACTCCCGCCGGAGTGTTTACGCGAGAGGCAGTTTGAATGCCGGTGCCCCCTATGGCCAAAATACTGGAATCCGCAGAGGGACTGCGGTTTTCTACTGTCGGACCGCGAGCGGTCCGCGCTGGCGGAATTTGGCAAGCGTCTGAGGCGCAGAGGGCTGCAGCAAGTCGCGCGCTCGAGAGGGAACTCAACTTGGAATTGCGCGACCACGTGGAACGGCTCGCGGCCGACTGCGTTCGGGACGGCGCGAGTAAGACCGAGGCCCGCCACAGTGCGCTTCTGGAATTCGGCGGGCTCGCACAAACGCAGGAAGAGTGCCCGCGACGCCCGAGGCGCCGTACGGGTACAAAACTGTTGCAGCGACATACGCCTGGCCTGGCGCAATCTGCGCAAAGCGGGAACCGTTTCTTTCGTGCGCGGTGCGTGCCGCGGAATTATGGCGGCGCGGCGCCCGGCGATGCGGTTGAATATGCGTGAAACTGAACCGGTGGCGGCCGAGATCAACTACCAAGACAAGCCAGAACGGAGCGACATCGTGAACGCGGCATCGGTCGATAGACAGCGCAACTGCAAAAGCAATCGGGCCCGAGCGCCGGACCGGGCTAGATTGTTCTCCTGAAATGGACGTATGTGTTCCATGGAGCCAGTTTCTTACTCTGCGGGTGGCGCCGGCCAGATACGGGCGGTGTTACCACCCATGGCTTGATCGTCAGAGGCACGGCGTTAAACGGGTTCTGCGCGGGGCTTGCGGGTCAGCGGACTGCCAGGCTTCAGGAACCGGCACCCACAGATCGCTTCGACGAATCTTCGGGGCCGGTCGTCCGGCGACTCATCGTCGAACGGGTTCAGGAAGTACGAGTCTGAACCGCAAAAAAATGGGGGAGCAAGCTACGCGAGACGCCGCCACCATCGACAATGGGACCCGGTACAATAGAAGTGCCATGGCGATACACCTTGAGGCCGTTTACGAGCAGGGTGTATTGCGCCCTCTGGAACCGCTTGCGCTGGCAGAGCATCAGCGAGTCCGCGTGACTGTTCGAAGAGCGGAAGCGTCCGCTTAGTTGGGAGTCCGCACAACAACTTGATGACAGTCGGGCCGAACTCGACTGGCTAGCCAACGAATCGCGTCATTACACGGGAGAGTGGGTTGCGCTCGACGGCAACCGACTGGTGGCGCATGGGCCGAAGCTGGCTGCAGTGAAAGCGGCGGCGGAAGCTGCGGGAGTTTCGCGGCCCTTTTTCGCCAGTGTGCCCGACAACGATCTGCCATTTGGCGGCTGGTAGCTGTGTACCAGATCGAGTTCACTACCGTTCATTCCTACGGCAGCGAGAGGGAAGGTATCTCCGTTCCGGTCGTATTGAAGGTCGGCGAAAACAGCCTGCGTTTGGCAGCAAGCATTGACACTGGCGCAACGTTCTGTATCTTTAGGAACGAGTTGGCAGAGGCCCTCGGTCTGGACCCGGCGAACGCGCCCCTTAAGCGCTTTCGGACGGCGAACGGCAGCTTCGAAGCGTTGGGCCACGAGGTCGAGATTTCGGTTCTCAGTGTGACGACGTTTTCAACCGTGTACTTCTTCGCAGATGCGTCGATCAACAAGAATGTCCTCGGGCGAATCGGGTAGCTGGTTCGCGTACGGCTAGGTCTGGTTGACCACGATACGACAATGTACCTCGCGCCGTACGACACCGAGTGAAGGGCTCTCGGTGACTCACTCAGAACGTGGCGCTGTAGCATAGCGGGCGAGGTTAATGAGTAAGGCCTGCGATTTCGCTGGATTCCCCCAAAGTTCATCGAGAGAGACACCATCCCTAAGCCTATCGGCTTAGGTTCGCTCAGGCCGCTTAGCGGCTTATCTGTCCGGCTGCGGTTCCGACGTCGGTCCAGGTTCTGTCCGACCCTTGTTCGGGATCAGTTTCGGATTATATTGATTGAACTTCGCTCTTGAGAGTGCGCGTGGAAAGTAAACTCCAGGATATTCTGAATAGCGTAACGGCAAAACCGGGGCGCTCTCGTCTGGAGCTATACGGCGCGTTGATACTTACCTCCGGCTGCGCCTTTGAGAAAGCCGTCGTTCAATCGCCGGATCAGCGCCGATTGGTCCCAATCGTCGGAGTGTTCCCGAAAAGCGTCGCGGAAATGCTCCGCCACCGCGCTCATGCTTTCGCCGTGGCCGGCGACGTCCGCGATGGTCACGCGCGAGATCGCTCCCTCGCTGCACACCGACAGCTAGTAGAGATCTCGGCCGCGCGTGGCCGGCTTCAGGGGCTGGCAAGAGATCCAGGCGCTCAGCCCCGGCAATTCCGCCCGGTATGCGGCTGACCGATCCACTCCTTGTAGATCGGCACGTCTCCTTGTTGAACTGGGTTTACCAGAACTTCGAGCGGCTCGGGATGCGCTGCCGCGTCCACCCTGCGGGAGCCCGAGGTAATTACAGTCAATCCCGCTGTCAGGACTAACGAAGTGACGAGAGTTTTAAGCGTGTGACTCACGCGACCTAGCTCTGCCCGGCGACACTTTCGGGCAGGCCGCGGCGACAGCGCCCCGGCCGGCAACCTGCCGGTGGGCTCACACGCATCCATTAAGGACACTTCCGAATTGTGGTATCTGGGCGGCGACAAATGGATCCGTAAAGATCAAATCGCAACCGCGGTGAGCGACGCCGGGCACAAGAACGGCATCAGTGGCGACGCCCGTCTATCCTCGCCGGAGATCGGCAAAGTAGTTTCGGATATGAAGGTCGATTATGCCGTGGCGCAGATTCGACAACTGCTGAGCCCGGCGCACGCCGCGGAAGCGCATTGAATCAACCGTCTGCCGCACCATCGACTCTTACGCTACTCTATGCATAAGAGTCGAGCAGCGATTGCGGACAATTTCCAAGCGGACTCAGTACGGGCTCAAGGCGATGCTGGCTCTCGGCTACCGGTACGGCGACGGGCCCACGCCGATAGCGACGCTGTCGAAGCAAGAGTCGATCCCAATTCGCTTTCTGGAGTTGATCCTCCTGGATTTGAAGGGACACGGCTTACTCAATAGTAAGAAGGGCCCGCACGGTGGGTATCAACTGGAGTGCGCTCCTTCCAAGATCACAATCGGTTCTCTCATCCGCATCATGGAAGGCCCGCTGGCTCCGCTGCCCTGCGCCAGCGAGATGGCGTTTAAGCCCTGTGCGGAATGCATAGACGTAGATTCCTGCGGAACGCGCATCATCATGCGCCAGGTTCGCGACGCTACCGCCGAAGTGCTCGACCGAACGTCGCTTGCCGACCTCTTGCGCTTGATGGACGCCGCTCGCGTGAGGAAAATCGCGCACGAACCTTTGATGTATTACATTTGAGCGTCGGCGAAGCGTGACAAGTCGTTCTTCCTCACCGTGACGCTCCGAGAGGAGTGTCGCCCAGGCGGAATGTGTGTGAAGCACCGCGCCCGCTCCAGGTTTGGCGGCTTAGATCGTCAAATGAAGCGCGGTTTCGGCGGAGGGACGTCCTTTGCCCGCCTCGACGCTCGCCGCCTCATCGACAATCAGGAAGTCCTCTGCGCGCAGAGCGCCTTTCGAAACTCCGCTCGGAGTGACCGCGATTCGCAGAGGCTCGCGCGATTCGATCGCACTGAAGTTACCCGAGCACCCAACCGCGGCGGTAGAAGTCGCGTCCGGCCCACGCTAGCTCCAAAGCAACGTTCACATCACCCGAAAAGCGTTCCAGGCTCCTTCCAGCCAAGCCTTGCGGAACCCTCGAATTTTGGATGCGCAGACAGGAGTCGAACCTGTGCGTAGAGGTTTTGCAGACCGCCGCGTTTCCTCTTCGCCACTGCGCCCGAACGTCCAGGTACTATATCCTAAACTTGATCGACATAGTATAGTATAACAATGAGCCAGCAGTTGCGCAGCCTCACCCGGACTGCTCTGCCGTGGACTGTCCCGGTTGGTATGCTACTCCTTTGGCAGGCAGCCTCGCATTATCAATGGCTCTCCTCGCGCATCGTCCCGACGCCTGTTGACGTTTTCAGGGCTGGCGTAAGGACTGCGGCCAGCGGGGAACTTCTTCGTCATATTGGCGTCAGCACGGCGCGGGCAGCGGCTGGATTTTTGCTGGGCGGCTCCATCGGGTTCGTCTTTGGCCTGCTTAATGGTGTCTCCGATACGGCGGCGCGGTTGCTTAACAGCACATTCCAGATGGTCCGCAACGTACCGCATCTGGCTTTGATTCCCCTCTTCATCCTCTGGTTTGGCATCGACGAAAGAGTCAAAGTGTATCTGGTCGCGCTTGGAGTTTTCTTTCCGATCTACCTGAACACCTATCACGGCGCGCGCACAGTGGATGCCGGATTGATCGAGATGGGGCGCGTGTACGGACTGAGCCGCGCGGGGCTTTTCCGCCATGTGATCTTTCCCGGCGCTCTGCCCTCCATCCTGGTTGGAGTCCGCTTCGCGCTCGGCATCACCTGGCTCACTTTGGTGGTGGCCGAGACCATCGCAGCTTCGTCCGGTATCGGCTACATGACTATGAATGCCCGGGAGTTTCTGCAAACCGACGTGGTTGTCCTCGGCATCCTCATTTATGCCTTGCTCGGGAAGGTTGCCGACTCGGCGACGCGATGGCTTGAGAAGCGCTGCCTTGCCTGGCATCCGGCATTCGTGGTTCCCGGGGCGGAAACTTCATGACGGGATCCGCCGAAAAACAGCAGTCTTCGTCAAATCGTCTTTCGCAAACAGGCGTCGAGGTGCGGATTTCCCATCTCGGCAAGCGCTTCGGCAGCCGCTCGGTTTTAGACGATGTCAACCTTGACATCCTCCCCGGCGAATTCGTCGCGATTGTGGGTCATAGCGGCTGCGGAAAGAGCACCCTACTGCGCCTGATTTCCGGTCTCGATATCCCAAGCCACGGCCATATCGAATTGGAAGGCCGGTTCGTGACGGGCCAGGTTGCCGAAGCACGCATGATGTTTCAGGACACTCGCCTCCTGCCATGGCGCCGCGTGCTCGACAATGTGGGCATCGGCCGGCATGGTAATTGGAAGCCGGCCGCGATGGAGGCGCTGGAGCAGGTCGGTCTCGGCGCCAGGGCTCGCGATTGGCCCGCGGTTCTTTCCGGCGGCCAGCGTCAGCGCGTTGCGCTTGCCCGAGCGCTGGTGTCCCACCCGAAATTGTTGCTGCTCGATGAGCCGCTGGGTGCGCTCGACGCGCTCACTCGCCTCGACATGCAGCGTCTGATTGAAGAGGTCTGGAGGAGGCAGGGGTTCACAGCGATCCTGGTCACACATGACGTCGGCGAGGCAGTCGCGCTTGCCGATCGTGTGGTGGTGCTCGAACGCGGCGTTGTGCCCGTGGTTCGAAGAATCGAGCGCCCGCGCCCGCGTATTCGCGGTGATGCTTGCCTCAGCGAGATCGAAGGTGAGATTCTCTCGCGGCTTCTCGAAAGGACATGAACCATGGCGAATATTCTGACGCCCATTCGAATCGGGCCTTATGACTTGCCCAATCGGCTGATTATGTCGCCGATGACCCGCAACCGTGCAGGCAGGGGAAACGTCCCCGGCGCGATCAATGCATCGTACTACGCGCAACGCTCGAGTGCCGGTCTGATCGTTTCGGAAGCGACCCAGATATCGCCGCAAGGGGTCGGCTATCCGAACACTCCGGGCATCCACTCGCCTGAGCAAGTGGAAGGCTGGAAACAGGTAACCAGCGCGGTTCATGCCGCCGGCGGCCGTATGTTCCTGCAGCTCTGGCACGTCGGACGCATCTCACATCCGGCCCTCCAGCCAGAGGGAGCGTTGCCGGTGGCTCCATCGGCGGTTCGGCCGGCCGGACAGGCTTGGACTCCTGAAGGCATGAAGCCTTTCGCAACGCCCCGCGCGCTGGAACCGAGCGAGATCGCGCAAATCGTCGAGCAATATGGGGCCGCTGCGGCGAACGCGAAAGCCGCCGGATTCGATGGCGTCGAAATTCATGGCGCCAACGGCTATTTGATCGACCAGTTTCTACGTGACAAGACCAATCGGCGCACCGACGCATACGGCGGCTCGATTCCCAATCGTGCGCGATTCCTGATCGAGGTCGCGGAGGCGCTCGTGCCGGTGTGGGGCGCCGACCGCGTCGGCGTGCGTCTTTCGCCGCTCAATCCGTTTAACGACATCGCCGACAGCACGCCAGCCGAAACGTTTGCCTATGCGATCGATCAGCTCAGCCGTCTTCATCTTGCGTTCCTGGACCTCGTGGAGGACAAACCGGCCGAAGGGCCTGCTCTGAACGCGCGTTATTTCCGGCGCTCGTGGCAGCAAGTCCTGATCGCGAATCGTGGATACGATCTGGCACGCGCGAACGAGCT
Source organism: Bryobacteraceae bacterium (assembly GCA_049522755.1). GTDB lineage: Bacteria > Acidobacteriota > Terriglobia > Bryobacterales > Bryobacteraceae > PALSA-243. The sequence continues at coordinate 7,159 of JBEKNN010000092.1, forward strand.
TTTGGCCAGCGGGGCTGCCGACGCCGTGGCATTCGGTGTTCCGTTTCTCGCCAACCCGGACCTGCCGGAACGTTTCCGGCGAGGAGCTGCGTTGAACGAACCGGACCGCTCCACGTTTTACGGAGGCCGCGAGGCCGGCTACACGGACTATCCGTTTCTCAATCCGGAGCTCGCGGCGGCAACGTAGATCGCCAATCACCAAATCGCAATGGGGGCTGTCCTTGGTGGACGGCTATTCCCGCCATGAGTAACCTGTGCAATCTCGGAGTAGCGCGTAAGCCGACCGAAGCTTCCCAGAACGGGGCTTAACCGGCCAGTGCGGCGTAATCGTCACAGGTCTTGGGGTTGAAGGCCGGTCTTTTTTGAGATCTTCGCAAGTATGGTGGGACCGAGTTCATCGGAATCGTGGAACGAGAACGGATAGTCGCGCCATCCATCCTTTTTCATGATTAGAGCCTACGGTGCGGTCGTGACGCCATCCGATCCGCTGCAAGGCGGCAAATACACGGCGCGCCTTCGCTGCGGGCCAAGCACTCATGCGGCACTGTCGAACACCGCGTCGGCCGAATCAGGGGGCAACTCTCCATGGGCGATCCGGTCCAGGACAACCTGCCGCGCCGCGGACTGCGCCCGTTGAATTGCATCCTGCTCTGAGTCGCCGTACAAGAGAACGTTCAGTTCCGGCACCTCCGCGATCCAACGGCCATCGAGTTCGCGATCGATCTCGATTGTGAGCTTCATAGCCACAGCTTAGCACGCACATCCGACGGGACAGCGCGATCCCGCGGGTGAAGCCGTCTCCCAGATCCGGACGTGTGGACAACCTGGATCCACATCGACGGTTCGGCGTTTATAACGTCCAAGTGGCCGACAGATCGCTGAGGTCAGTTTCCGATATCCCCCCTTTCGAGGAGGTTGTTCCAGCGGCAGGCAACATCGACGGCAATCGCGGTGTCAAATACAATGGAGACAGACACGTTAGGAGTGCCCTACGATCGAACGCGGCTTTACGTTGCGCACTGACCTGTTCGAGTCCACTACGCCAGGACCGCACTTCATCAACGATAGATGCTTCGGCGAAGATTTCGCGATATGGCTGAGGGAACGGCTTCAACTACATGGCCTCACAACGTCTGAGCTTGTTCAGGAAGATTTTGGATGGGCGCTGATGGTCCCATTCCAGGGGCGCACGTTTACTTTGTCGATTGGCATTATGGACGACTCAGTTGGTCAAGTGCCTTCAGAATGGCACGTAGATGTCGCGTTCGAAAAACCGCTAAATGGAGTGCGTTCGTGGTTTCGGGCTGCGCCTTCGGCCGAGCTTACGAAGCTGGCCGGCCTTCTTGAGAGCGCCTTGCAGAACGAACCGCGCATTCTTCAGATCGCATCGGCGTAGGGTTAGTTTGCGCCCACCAAATTCAAACGGACCGCTACTACGGCTCGCAGCAGCTCTCCGATAAGAGGGCCGTGCAGACTGGCTTTCTGGAAACTGACCGTTCCCCATCAAAAGCCACTTGCCAGTGTTGCCGTCTCGGTGATGTGCCTCCGCCCACGTTCCCAAGATCCGGAAAGTTCCCCACCGGTCCAGACGGGTAGCACGTGCTTTTCCGAAACGGAATGCGCTCGACGAATCCGTTCTTGAATCTCACCGCGCAGCGACGATAACCGCATTGCGCTAGCCTCAATAATGCTTCATCGCCACGCGGGCAGATCAGCCTGACACCTGATCATCTAACCGATTTCGGCACGGCGTTCGCGCTGCCGGGAATGCGGACCGCTCCGTTGGCGACCACCTCGCCTCGCCGGCCATCTTCGGCCGCACGACGTACTGGCAACCGGGGAAACACGTGCTCGGCGAAATGATACGCTTCCTCCAGATGCGGATAGCCGGAGAGGATGAACGTGTCGATTCCCAAGCTGGCGTATTGCTCCATCAGCGCCGCAACCGCGGCCCCGTCGCCTACCATCGCCGTTCCGGCGCCACCGCGAACCAGGCCGATGCCACTCCATAGATCGGGTTGCAGCCACAAACCATCCCGGCCGTTGCGCTGTAGCTCGAGCATTCGTTTTTGTCCTTCGGATTCGTATTTCGCGAGCACTCTCTGTCCTTCGGCGGCGATCTCGGGCGTCACATATTCGATCAGCTTTTCCGCATCGCGGCGCGCTTCTTCCACCGTGTCGCGCACAATCACGTGCAGCCGGATGCCGAAGCGCAGCTCGCGCCCTTCGGTCGCTGCCAGTTCACGAGCGCGAGCGATCTTCTCGGCCACCTGCTGCGGCGGTTCGCCCCACGTGAGGTAGAGATCGATGTGTCTGGCGGCGACCTCCATCGCCGCGGGTGAGGACCCACCGAAGTAAAGCGGAATGTGCGATTGATGCGCGGGAATCAAATTTTTCGCCCCGCTCACACGGTAGTGCTTCCCGTCGTGATCCACGGTTTCGCCGCGATCGAGACCGCGCCATATCGAAAGAAACTCGTCGGTCTGCTCATACCGCTCGTCATGGGAAAGAAACAGACCGTCGCCGTGCAATTCCTCGGTATCCCCGCCGGTGACGACGTTGATCAAAACCCGTCCGCGCGTCTGCCGGTCCAATGTAGCGGCCATGCGGTAAGCCAGAGTTGGGCTGATCAGCCCCGGACGTACAGCCACCAGAAACTTGAGCCTTTGCGTCACCGAGCCCAGGCCCGCTGCGGTCATCCACGCGTCTTCGCAGCCGCGGCCCGTCGGCAGCAGGACGCCTTCGTAGCCGAGGACATCGGCAGCGCGCGCCACCTGCGCAAAATAATCGAAGGTAGCTGCTCTGCCGCCCTTTGTCGTCCCCAGGAATCGTCCGTCTCCCTGCGTGGGAATGAACCAGAAGATGTGTAGTGGCATTCCTTTTCTCCTACGGCGCAAGAACGAGCACAGCCGTTTTCACGTCGATTTTCTTGGGTAACAAACCGAGTTGGAGATAGCGATCCGCCAGCGCCTGTTGTTCGGCGATCAGGTCGGCGCCGACCGGTTCGGTGTCATATCGGTTGCGGCGTGCTTCGGCCATCGCCACGGCATCCAACGGAATGCCAGTCTCCGCGGCCAGAAAGCGATTCACCTCCGCGTGGTGGGCCTTTGCCCAGGTTTTTACGCTCTCCAATTTGCTCAGGAACTCCTTCAACCGCTGCGGCTCTTTCTCCGCCATGCGTCCGGACGCCAGATAGTATTCGCGGCCATCCACGAAGCCTTTTCCGGTAGCGAGCTTGCGATAGAGTCCTTGTTCTTCCGCTGCCGCCAGGTAAGGGTCCCACGCCGACCAGGCGTCAATCGAACCGCTTTCCAGCGCTCCCCGCCCGTCTGCAGGGGCGAGGTACATCGCGGTGATATCGGCGAGAGAAAGTCCGTTTCCCTCCAGATAGCGCAACACCATTGTGTGGGCGCTGGTGCCCTTAGCGAAACCGATCCGGCGTCCCCGCAAATCCGATGCCTGGTGAATTGGGGATTCGCGCTTTACCAGGATGCCGGAGCTTTCAGGGCTCGCCGACGACGCCGCAAAGTAGACGAAAGGTATCCCGGCCGCTTGCGCGAACAGCGGAGGCGAGTCGCCGGTATGCCCTATGTCGATGCTGCCCGCGTTCAGTGCTTCGAGAAGCGGAGGACCGGAGGGAAACTCCGTCCAAACGATTCGGACGCCCCTCGGTTCGAACGATCTCGCTAACTCGCCTGAAGACTTGAGAATCGAAAATGTGCTCCATTTTTGATAGCCGATCCGCAGAGTTTCGACCGGTTCCCTCGATGCCGGCATGCAACCGGAGAGAGCTAGTGCAGAGATGGTCAGGATGGCTCGCGATTGGATCATTGCTTTTCTCAATGCAGTATCCGCGACCTCCAAATTCCGTATAACGAAGTTCCAACACGCGGTTTTTTCCAATGGCGGCGGGCGTCACATTGCAGAGGCATCCACGAAAACATAAAATAGACTATCTCTATCGAGTAATAGATGATTCTATCCCGCGTCTCGCCACATTGCAACCGCGATGATGCTATGCCCATGAACTCATTGGGAGTTGGACCCGTTGATCTGTTTAGTTCGCGCCGTCCTTTGCGCCCTCGGTTCGCTCCAAAGCCCGTCTGCGCCTGGTTTCGAAACCGGATTTGGGGTCAGATGCGGCCATCCCGCACTTGACAGAATTCAGTCAATCTGAATAATCTCTATAGAGAATGGTACGATTCAAAAACAGAACTGACTTGGCCGTATCTTCCAATTTGACGCGCCTCGCACACAGCCATGCCTGTTGTTGTCGCTAATCCTTTCACTACGTGTTTTGATTCCTGGCCCACGTTCGAGCCGGGGCGAAATTCCATATTTGAGGAGAATTCGATGAACGCAATCAGGCTTGCCCCACCAGCGACAGAGGTTGAAGTTCTGCGCCGGGAAGTTGAAAAACTGACTCAAAAACTGGCCGCCCGAAGGATACTGGAGCGTGCCAAAGCCATTTTACAGGCGGAATTCGGCTGGACGGAGGAAGAGACGTATCTCCGCATCCGCCGCTTGAGCCGGCAGAACCGAGTTCCCATGCGGGAGGTCGCGATTTTAGTGATCGAGAGCCGCGAAACTCGTCCGACGGAACAGGCGGAGCGCCGTGCAGGCTGACCGGCCTGTTTCAAAAGGATTGCGGCGTTCATGAACTGGAGCGGTTCTGGCTCTTCCGCATCAGGGCGATGGTGCGGCTGAACGGGCTGACGAATTGTCGGGAATGTTGCGCGCTCACAAGGGACACCGCGACGCGGTAGCTTGGTGGGACCGGCCTCCCCGCCGCTCAGCCCTTGCGGAGCGCGCCTCCAGCGCATGGATCATGAACCGAAAGGCACATCTGGCTGATCGACTTCGGCCCAAATCTCGCCGGCCTCGCGTGGAACCGCTTTGCAGGCTTTTACTCCCGGCAGGCTGTTCCAGGGAGCCACGAACCGCTCTGACTGCCACGCTCCGGCGAGCGCTCTCATTCATCGCCCGGTCCCAGGCACAAGGAGGCAAGATCTGCGCCATCTCGAAAGGCGACATAATATGGATTCGACGATTCGGAAGTTCTGGCAGACGCCGCGCAAGACCGCCGCACGCTGGTGGATCTTGCAGATTCACTTCTACGCGGGCATGATCGCCGGTCTGCTGTGGACCGTTGTGGGCGTGACCGGTAGCGCCATCGTCTTCGTGCCCGAATTGCGCCGCCTCGAAGTGCCGGGCTGGACCAGGGTTCAGCCGGCGGGCCCGGCTCTTCCTATCGAGATGCTGGTGGAACGCTACCATCGGGAACGCCCCACCGAACGCATGCATAGCATCTATTTCGATTTCAAACCGGATTGGGGCTGGAACTTCCGCACCATCGCGGCCAACGGCGACCGCATCCACAGCTTCGTCGATCCATACCGCGGCACGCTGCTCGGAAGCGTCGATTACAATCACAGCGCGCTGCAGTGGGTCTACGATCTCCACTCCGAGTTGCAGAACCAAAAGCCCGGTCTCAACGCCAATGCTTGGTTCGCCTTCGCACTGGTGGCCGCTTCCACCAGCGGATTGCTGCTTTGGTGGCGCGGACGCCGCTATTGGAAGCTTGGCTTCGAATACCGCGTTCAGGCGAGCTGGAAGCGGCAGATCTGGGATCTCCACAACCTCGGCGGTTTCTGTTTTTATCTGCCGCTGCTGTTGCTCTCGCTGAGCGGCGCATACTATGCCTTCGCGCCCGTCTTTGCCTCGATAGCCGCAGCCTTAACGCGCGGACCGGCGGAGATCGCTCCTCCCAAAGCCACTCAGCCCGGCCCCGTGCGGCGGTCGTTGGACGAGATACAGCAAAACGCCCTGAGTGCGGTCCCCGGGTCCGCGCCCAGCATGATCGTCTTTCCCGCGAAGCGCGGCGACGCGTTTACTCTGCGACTGCGGCTCCCGTCCGACCCTCATCGCATCGGGATGAACTGGGTCTACGTCGATCCCTCGACGGCGCGCGTTCTCCGCGTAGACCGGTTCGATCGACAGCCGCTGGGAGTCAAGATCGTTCGCCTGATCACCCCGCTGCATTACGGAACCATCGGAGGGCTCGCTACAAGAATTCTGTGGGTGGCCACGGGATTGATGCCGGGAATTCTCTTTGTCACCTCGCTTCTGATGTGGTGGAATCGCGTTCTCTCGAAGAAGTGGCGCCGGCGCGCAAGCGCTCCCACTGCCGTTCAAGAAGAGGCGTCGCTACCAGTCGGCGGAGATTGACTTCTCTGGCGCAAGATCGGTTTTGAATTACGCACAAATAGTGGCTTCGTCGACCAGATCGCCGCCGCGGCGGCTCAAGGCCACGCTGGCTCTTGGCTACCAGTACGGTGCCGGCCCGACAGCGATATCGACCTCGCCCAAAGAAGAGTCATCCCGATCAGGTTTCCCTCGCGCCGATCTGAATAGTGATCTGCCGGCAGGTGACTCGCGTCACTCTATCGTTCCCGGCCTATCTTTTGGCTATTTTTTTGGGCCCAGGGACTTGCAAATCAGAGGGACGCATTTAAAATTCTTAGAAGGCGCCAAAGGTAGAGCCTTCGCGTGCTTCAGATCAACTACGATCCGGCAACCAATCCGCTAAACAACAATGAGTGGTCTTTTCCTTTGCTGGAGATTATTCATATCGCCGGCTTCGCGCTCGCGATCGGCACGATCTTCATGGTCGACTTACGCCTGATCGGCGCGGGAATGCGCAGGCAGAAGGCGTCTCAACTGGCGCGAGCCGTCGCGCCATGGACGCTCGGCGGCCTCGCCGCAGTACTAATTTCCGGGCCGCTCATCTGGAGCTCGGATCCGAACATGTACCTTCACAATCGTGCGTTTGATTTCAAGATGGCGGCCTTCTTGCTCGCGCTGGCGTATCAATACACAATTCACCGCAGCGTAGCGCTTCGCGACGCTGCGCCGCCGGTCAGCGTGCCAGTGGGCATTCTTTCGGTCGCGCTTTGGATCACTGTCATCGCCGGCGGAATATTTATCGCCTTTGCTTAGGATGGTTTTGTTTAGGACGGGAGCTGTGTCGATTCTGGAAATCTTTCGATGGGTTCAATGGACGCATTTCGCCACCGCGTTGCGCGAGTCGGAGCTCGTCTATCCGCTGGTCATGACCGGCCATCTCACCGGCATGGGCCTGTTCGGCGGGATGATTGCTATGACGGATCTGCGGCTGCTCGGTTGGGCGATGACAGGGATGTCGATCACCGATGTCGTCGAACAGCTCCGCCCATGGAAGCGCATCGGCTTTGTGCTTGTGGTGGGATGCGGCTTGTCGTTGCTCGCTTCGAAAGCCGAGTATTATTACCATAATCCGTTCTATTGGACCAAGATGACGCTTCTCGCCCTCGTGGGCGTGCACGCGATCGTATTTCATCGCAGCGTTTACGGAAATACGAAGGCGCTCGATTCTGCTCCCAAGATTCCGCGGATAGCCAAAATCGCCGCGTGCATCTCACTCTTGTTGTGGCTTGGACTGGTGGCGGCAGGGCGTTCGATTGCCTACTTCGACGTTCCCGACAATCTCAGGCCGAACTATCAGGACCACGCGGGGGCGCTGCGCCACACTTCCATGGCCATCACAATGCTGGCAGCGAGCGTCGCGGCTCCGACCGCTACATGCGCGGTTGTAGCTGCAATGAAGTAACTCGTGGCGCTGACGTTCAGCAATAACATCACCAGAGACGCGATCCCCAGACTCACCTGCACCAGAACCACGGCAATCAACGTCGCCGCCGATCGCCTCAAGGACACGGGCCGCGGGTAGTTCTGGAGCACCACGGAAGAAAGAATCAACGTGAGAAGCGCGACCGCCATCGCGACCGCGACGTGAAGCATGATGCCGATCACGTTATGCCGGTATAACGCCCCCAGCGTGATTTGTGCAAACACAACCGGCGGTGTTGCCGCGGCTAGCGGACGAAGAAACCGCCGGCGAACGTCCGTCAGTTCAGCCGGGCGATTCCAGCGGTCGCTTGTCATGACGGCAATAACGACGGCCGTCACGAAGAATAGATGTGCCAGCAGGGCATGCAAAACGCCCAGCCCGGGCGAAAGCGGAGTTCCTCGCCAACCGGCCGCCACCATCAAAGCCAGCATTCCGACGCCGATCCAGCCCAGTCTGCGACCGAACTTCGCGTTCGAAGGGATACGGATCGCCAATCCAATCGCCAACAGCATGAGCGCGCCACCGAGAACCCGATGCGCCAGCTCGTTCGGGTCGGCCGAAGATTGAGATTGACGCGCCACAACCTCCAGACTCGTAATGTAGGCGCCCGAGAGGATCACGACGACCGCCAGCGCGACGACGAGAAGGGACAAGGCGTGCGCCGATTTCATCAGATGACCTCGAAGTTTGCCATCATGCGCATATCTTCGTGCTCGAGGTTGTGACAGTGGAAAATGTAGCGGCCGCGGTAGCCGTCGAACCGTATCAGGATGCTCGCGCCTTCGCCCGGCGCAAGATCGATGGTGTCTTTCCAACCCGAATCGAAAGGGCCGGGCCGGCCGCCGTGTTCGAGAACTTGAAACTGCACCAGATGAAGATGAACAGGATGGCTGAAATCACTCTGAATGCGCCAGATCTCGACGGAGTTCAGCTTCGGCCGCGCGTCCATACGCGCCGGGTCGAACGGCTTTCCGTTGATCAGCCATTCGCGACTGAGACGGCTGAAGCTGAAATCGAACTCACGAGTCGTGACGGCGCGCTCCGCGGCAGGGTTCGGGACATCTCCGAGCCTGGACGGGATGGTCGACTCGTCGCGCGAGTTTTTCGTCACATCGAATCGCATGATCTGGCCCGCGCTGCCGGACGCAGCCGTGTTGATCAAGCGGACCGATGAACCGGCTTTGAACTGAGAAAAATCGACGATCACGTCAAACCGTTCCGCCGGCGCAATCCGGATGGTGCGCTGCGGCGCCGGCGCCGGGAGCATTCCGCCGTCGCTGCCGATTTGCACAAACGAAAATCCACCGCGCGGAATCGGATCGAGCGTGAGCTCGTATCGCCTGGCGTTCGAAGCATTGAGAATCCGAAAACGATACCTGACCGCGTTAACCTCCAGACGGGGCCACGGCGTACCATTCACGAGAATTAGGTCTCCCAGGACCCCTCCCATGTAACTGTCCGTCGTCGCCGGTGGTTCACGAAGCAGCGGGTCGCGCAACGGATAGCGAAAGGACCCGTCAGCTTCAAACGAACGGTCACAGATCATCAACGCAATTTCCCGATCGCCGCGCGGCAACGGCATCTGTTCCTCGTTCGCGTCGCGCAGAATGTAAAACCCGGCCAATCCGCGCCACACCGACGCCGCCGTAAAATCCATGCGATGGTCGTGATACCAAAGCGTCGCGCCCCGCTGATCGTTCGGATAAATGTATTCACGCTCGCCAGCGGAAATTCTCGCCTGGGGATCGTGGTCATGACCCGCAAAGCCGCCGGCCGGCAAAATCAGATCCGTGGGATAGCCGTCATGCTCCGGGGGCGTGCGGCCGCCGTGCAGATGATTCACGATCGGAACCGGGAGTTGGTTTCTCAGTCGCAGCGAAACTGGCCGCCCGCGCCGGGCTTCAATCGTCGGACCCGGGAAGATTCCGTCGTATCCCCAAATCGGCGTTATCAGTCCCGGCAAAATACGAGCGTCTGCGGCGCGGACGGTGAAGTCGTAGGCGTCGGTTGCCCCTTCGGTCTGGATTGGCCGCGCCACAGGAAGGCGGCGCAGCGGGGTCTCGAACGGCGCGGGAAGCGGCGCGAGACTCGGTAGCAGCCTCGCTTCGGGCCGGCGAGGAATGCATCCCACCGCCGCCAAAGGCGCCGCTAAAGCGCCATATTTCAGCCAATCCCGGCGTGACCCTTTCATTCAGGACTTCCGGCACGCGGGCGAAATACGGAAACGGTCTGAACCACCACGACAGCAAATTCGATGGCGCCAAGCGGCACATGGACGCGAAGCAAACGGCCATAGCCGACGCCGGTTTGCAAACTTTCGGCAAGCAATAGCAGCGCGCTTCCGATCAGCAGCCAATATGTTGCGACGCCGGTGCGCAACCCGAATGCCGCGAGCACAATCTGGATCGAACACAACCCGAGAATTGCCCATGCGAGCCATTCGTGAAAACGAACCGCGTCATCGGCGCCGGAAAGAAACTCTCCCGCGAGCGCGGGCTGAGCCAGCAAAGCGCAGGAGTGCAAAACGAGCACCGTCTTCAGCGCGAACCCCGTCGCGCGCTTCATTGCGAGCTCCGCGTCCGCGGTGCGACTCCCGTTTCGATCGATCGTTCGATCGCGATGCGAACCAATTGGCTGCGCGTACGAACGCCGGTCTTGTCGAAGAGCTGCTGGAGCGCGGCCTTCACGGAGCCTAAGGAGGCGCCCAGGTTGTACGCAATATCGCGATTCGTTTGACCTTCGAGAACTCCGCGCAGCACCTGACGCTCCCGCGGCGTCAGCGGAGTGGCCTTCGCGCCGCCGGGATTGCCCACGCGGGAAATCACCACTTCGTCGTTCCAGATACCACCCGCGGCCACTTTTCGGATGGCGTCGAGAAGCTTGGCCGGTGAGGTGCGCTTCATCGCGATGCCCGATATTCCCAGCCTCCACGCCAGCGAACATTGGAGCCCATTCATCCCGGCCGTGACCATCAGAATTTTTCCCTGGAAGCCTCGCGCGGACGCGTCGGAAATGAACCGTGTTCCAGTCTCGGAGTCCAGATCGTAATCGAGCAGCACGATATCGATCGGAGTCCGCGCCACGAAGGCGAGGGCTTCCTCCGCAGTTCCGCATTGCGCGACCGCCTCCAAATCGGGCTCCGTCGCCAACAGCCTGCTAACGCCTTCCCGAAACAGGACGTGATCGTCAACAAGCAAGAGTCGTATAGGTTGCATGGGAATCTTCCTGAAGCGCGCTTCCCGCGGCATCGTCGGACAGCGCCAGATCGATCACGAACGAACATCCCTTGCCGAGCGGATCGTAGCGCAAGTCGCCCCGAAAAGAACGCACAAAAGCGCGAGACAAATACAACCCAAGGCCTGTTGCATCGGCCCCTTTTTGCAGCGGCTGAAAGAGCGCGCCCGGTTCGGAGATTCCAGGTCCATTGTCGCTGACCCGGATACGAACTCCGTCGTCCTGAAGCTCCGCCGCGATGATCATTTTCTTGACGTCCACGTTATCGACGTCCACCGACTCCAAAGCGCGCTGACTGTTCTTAGTGAGATTCAGCAGCACCTGCAGCAGGCTCGCGCGATCGGCCTCGACGAGCGGCAGAGACGTGGGAACCGCCCATTCCAGCGCGATTCCGGATTCCTCGCAGCAAGGCGCGAGCACAATCCGAAAATCGGTCAGCAGATCGTTCAGATCGACGCCTGCGGACGCCTCGGAGCTTATGGTCTGCTTCAGACCCAAAGACGCGATTTTTTCCAGCGTATCCACCAACGATCCGAGCGCATCAAAATCCGTATTGCCCGAGAACGCTCCTTGCCGCGAAAGATTTTCATACATCACGCCGATCGCGCCGCAGACGTTTCGAACCTCATGCGAGACGGCAGCGACAAGAATTCGCGATCCGGCCAGCAGTTGTTCCAGGTTCGCCTCCTCACGTTCACGCAGATGCTCCGAAGTGTCTACCAGCACTGCCGCCATGCGTGCGCCGGCCGGCGTGCGGTAGGTCGCAAAAAACACGTCGGCCAGGAACGCCTCCCCGTCGGCGCGCTGTCCGCGGGTTTGCATCTGCGTGCGGAAAACGCGATCGGTTTCATGAATCGATGGCACAAAGGCGAGCGCCGGTACGTACCCGGCGATGCTGCGGCCAGCGAGTGTCGCGTCCCGCATGCCAAACATTCCGTGGGCCGCCGGGTTTGCCAATAGAATCCGGCCGTCGCCGGACATGGTCAAGACAGCCGCCGGACTGCTCTCGACCAGAAATTTCAGTTGCTCTTCGGCCGCGCGCCGGGCATTCATCTCGCGCTCGGCGCGGGCGACGCTCTCCATTTCGCGGCGATATCCTCTGGTCACCGCGCGCGACAACAGCGCTGCCGTGGCGAGCGTCGTAAAAATCAGCGCGTCCCTCGGAATCTGCATGTCGACCGGAAACGCGTCCAGCCGGTCGGACAAATAGGTGCAGAACGCTGCCGCCAGCAGCAGTTTCGGCCAGTTCCAGATGGCGCCGAGCAGCACCAACGGAAACATATACAAGAAACCAAGCGTCGCTTCAAAAACGACTTTCCAGTCAGTGATCGCGATCGCTATCGTTAACGCGAGAGCCAGTGTCAACACGACCCACGGCCGCAACTGCAAGATTCCGCGCATTATTTCCTCAACGGAAGGTCACCTAGAATTTTACAGCAGGGCAACATGCACGCCACCGGCGGATGCCAAAAAAAATAGCCGATAGTTGCTCCGGGAGGCGAGTTGGTCTCGCCGACAACATAACTGGGGGACCGCAATGAGCTCAGTCAGTGTGAACTGACCGGCAAGTTCAGTAGCAGCCCGCTGGAGCCGAACCAGCGCTTCGCGCATGCTCAGGCGAATAGCTCTCGGATCCCGTCACCTTCCGTGACGGTACTTCCATTTCTTGCCGCTCCCAGGCCGTGCGCGAGTTCCTGAGGAGCGGAGCGCGCTATTGCTTCTTCTGGCTCCCCGGATCTCCTGGTCCGCCATCGCCCTCGGATCCTCCGTAGATGCTCCGGCCGTCGGGCAATGTGACACGCCGCGCATCGATCAGGTGCGAGCCGTCCTTGGCAAGATAACCGTCCACCACCAGCGTGTCACCCAACTTAATGTCGCCTTTCTTGAAGCCGCGCCTGGAGAGAGCGCCGGGTGCGCCGGATTCGCAGCCCCAGTTAGAGACCTTTCCGCCGATTTCCACATCGAGATACAAATACGAATGCGGATTGGTCCATTCGATCTTGGTCAGCTTTCCCACCAGTCGCACTGGCTTCGTTCCATCAAATTCGGCCGCGAAGGAATGATGAGCAAGAGCAATCGGTGCGACGGCGATTAGTCCTGCTACGGCTGCGGCTACGGCAAATCGGACTTTCATAAATATCCTCCCTTTTTTAATTTAGATTCTTCACGCCTGGAGGCAGAATAGTCTGCGCAGGATTGGATTTCGACGGAGGAGGCGGCAGCGGAGCCAGGGTGTCGTAGCCGCGCGTTCCGTCCGCCCGAATCGACCCCGGTCCTGGGCCTAAATGGCCGGCAGATACATCGATATTGTTTTCGGTGCAGGCCTCCTCACGCGTCTCCCGCCCCGGCGCGAGGACCCAGCTCCTTTGGAAATGGATCGGCTCTTTGTAGAATTTCGGATCTTCGATCAACAGCTCCAGGTGAAGATTGCCGACATCGGGGCGGCTCCAACGCTCTACCACGTGCCGGCTCTCGCTGACTGGATCGGCGTTCTCGTCCGCCCAGGTGTTGACGTCCTTGAACGCGACAGAGTCGATGACGAACGTATTGCCGTCCCAGCTTCCGATCTCTTCGCCGAAATAGCTGGGGTCGGGATCTTCGGTGTGTTTGCGGCCGTCCGTAGGAATTACCCGAAACGTTCCGTATTGATAAAGAAAGACCGTGGTTCCAGTCACTTGGAGAAGCTGGAACCCGCCGTCTCCTGCATCTTCACGCGGGATACTGCCGGGCAGACAGCGGCTTTCGGGGTCGACCGTATGCTCCACGTTGAATTTGTGCGCCGCTTCTCCGGCAGCCGTGAAGGGGAGCTTGAACCCGGGCAGATCCTTCCCGATGTTGCCGTGTGGATGTGCGTTACCGTCGTCCCGCCAGTAGCCGGTAAAGTCCGGGTGACCGTCAACAGCCTTGGGCGTGGGACCCTTCGGCGGCGGAGGCACGCTTCCGCGACGCGTATCTTGGGCGGTCGCGGTAAAAAACAACACTGACGTTGCAAGCAATGCGGCGGCGAGTTTCACGAAGCCCTCCTTATCGAGTTTTCCATCTGGGTTTTTAGGAACGACCGTCCGAAGCTGAATGCGCCCGGTCCGGTTGTGCCCAACAGAAAATATGTTGCGCGCTGAAGATGGCGAACCCCTCCACGGTGCGCGGCGACGCCAGCTCCGGCGACTCGAAAGCTGGTCTTTCCCGGGGCGGGATCAACATAAAACTGGTCGTGCGCTTCCATATTATTGAGACAGCTTATCACAAAACATCCTAAAGTCGATAGACTATTGTATGATCGACAATATGAAAAAGCTCTCGCGCGCGATATTGGCGCTCTTGACATTGCGAGCCTGGGCGGATGACGCCGCCCTACTTGAAAAAGCTAAGGCGATTCACCAACGAATCATCGCCTTCGATAGCCACCTGGATCTTCCCTTCGACTACAGCGGCGCAGCCGAAGACGGCAAGACGCAGTTCGACTTGCCCAAAGTTGCACGCGGCCAACTGAAGGGAGCGGCGCTGGCAGTCTTCGTGCCGCAAGGCCCGCGCACACCGGAGGGATATAGAAAGGCCCGCGAGGACGCGGACAAGAAGCTCGCGCTGATCAAGGTCGTGGCGGAGCAGAATCCGAAGTTGGCTGAGCTCGCTTACAGTCCCGCCGATGTCCGCCGCATCGCTGCGGAAGGCAAGTTCGCGGTAGCGATCAGCCTGCTGAACGCCTATCCCCTCGGATCGGACCTGTCGCAGCTTGACGAATGGTACAAGCGCGGCGTCCGAATCCTCGGCTACGTGCACGCGGGCCACAACGATTGGGCTGATTCGTCGCGGCCCAATAAGAAGCTCGACAACGCAACGGAGGAGCATGGCGGCTTATCGGAGCTTGGCAAGCAAGGCGTGGCGCGGCTGAACCAATTGGGTGTGTTGATCGACGTCTCGCAGCTTTCCTCGCCGGCATTCAAACAGGTCTTGAGCCTGACCAAAGCTCCGGTGGCGGCCACCCACTCCGGCGTCAAATCGATCGTGAATGTGGGCCGAAACTTAAGCGATGAAGAACTGGCGCTGATCCGCAAGAACGGCGGCGTAGTGCAGATCGTCGCGTTCAGCAATTATCTTCGGCCCGCGCCCGAGGGCGCCACGGAAGGAAAACCCGCGCCGCCGGCGACGGTAGCGCAACTGGTAGACTCGCTCGACTACGCAATGAAGAAAATCGGAATCGATCACGTCGGCATTTCGTCGGATTTTAATCACGGCGGCGGGGTCGCCGGTTGGCAGAATGAGGGCGAGGCGCAAAACGTGACCATCGAACTGTTGCGCCGGGGCTATACGGAGAAGGACATTGCGAAACTATGGGGAGGCAACTTCCTGCGCGTATGGGGCGAGGCCCAGAAAGCCGCGAAGCACTAGAATGACGGCCGAAAAGGCGCCGGCACTCGTTCGGCTGATTCATTTGGGCTGAGGATATAGCATGGTTGTCAGGATGAGCCTCAGCGAGTTTTCCCGGGTTCCCGTGATTGACGTCGCTCCGTTGGTGAATCACACCGCGGAACGCGCCAAGGCTGCAGAACAGATCGGGACCGCGTGCCGGGAATGTGGATTCTTCTACATCGCCGGTCACGGCGTCGACGAGTCATTGTGCCGACAACTGGAAGCTCTGAGCCGCCGGTTTTTCGACCAGAGCGAAGCGGAAAAGATGCGGATCGCCATGTCCCGGGGAGGCGGCGCCTGGCGCGGATATTTTCCCGTCGGCGGCGAACTCACGTCCGGTAAACCCGACAGGAAAGAGGGCCTCTATTTCGGAGCGGAACTCGCGGCGGATCATCCCGCGGTCCTGGCCGGTAAGCCCCTTCACGGTCCGAACCTGTTCCCGGAGATCCCCGGCTTTCGCGAGACCGTGCTGCGTTATATCGATTCGTTAACGCAACTCGGCCGCGCCTTGATGTCCGGGATCTTATTCGGTCTGGGCCTGGATCAAAACTATTTACCAGAGCTCTCCATAGCCGATCCGCTCATTCTGTTTCGCATCTTCAACTATCCTCCCGCGACGGAGGATGGAGACATGCCGTGGGGAGTTGGCGAGCACACCGATTACGGACTACTCACTATTCTACGGCAGGACGATACGGGCGGCCTGCAAGTGAAATCCCGCTCTGGTTGGGTGGAGGCGCCGCCGATTCCCGGAACCTTTATCTGCAACATCGGCGATATGCTCGACCGTCTGACGCGTGGAATCTATCGCTCCACTCCGCATCGGGTGATCAATACGTCGAAGCGCAACCGGCTGTCGTTTCCGTTCTTTTTCGATCCTAATTTTGACGCGCGGATTCCGCCCATCCAGGATCTCGAACACGGAGCCCCAGATGATTTCCGCGAGCGGTGGGACCAGGCGAGCGTGCACCAGTTCTCGGGGACCTATGGCGACTACCTGCTTAACAAGGTGTCGAAGGTGTTCCCCGAATTGCGCAAAAAAGTGCTGTAGTGGTCACTTCCCGACTGGGCGGACGTCCATATGGCTGAAGTCGCGGCGATGGAGGTGACCGCCGGCCTTCTCTTGAATGTCTATTGCACGTCCGGCTTCGAGCCAGTGGAGACGGCTTTCGAGTCCAGCTTTTCGACAAACGCCGATGTGATCTCTGGCCGCGATTCGGAGAAATGCCTTCGGAGGACACCCAAAACCGGTCATGGTTGGACGCCTGAAAACCGGCCAATGAGATAGCTGAATCGGGACATTGAACTGGCGGGGCCCTAGTCCCACTTCCGGATACCCCGCACTCCACGAAAAACACTGCCAAACTCCCAGTTGCTTCAGATCCTCCCATTTGCTACACTCTTCTATGTTCCAGAGTTAAAGCTCAGTGGGAGGTTCGTTTGTCTTCACGCGAACCGCTTGCACCAATGAGGAAAAATGGCACGTAAACCAGGCAAGAAATACGAATCCGCGCGGAAGCAGGTCGAGGCGAAGGAGTACCAGCTCCAAGACGCCATTCCGCTCCTCCAGAAAATAAAGTACGCCAAGTTCGACGAGACCGTCGAAGTTCACATGCGCCTCGGCGTCGACCCCAAACATGCCGACCAGATGGTCCGCGGCACCGTGGTCATGCCAAACGGCTTGGGCAAGTCCAAAATCGTGCTGGTCATCGCCAGCGGCGACAAGCAGCGCGAAGCCACCGAGGCCGGCGCCGATCTGGTGGGCGGCGAGGACATGGTGAACAAGATTCAGTCCGAAGGCTGGACCGCTTTCGACGCCGTCATCGCCACGCCCGACATGATGCGCTCCGTCGGTAAGCTCGGCAAAGTGCTCGGCCCGCGCGGCCTGATGCCCAACCCCAAAACCGGCACGGTCACCGTCGATGTGGCCAAGGCCATCAAGGAAATCAAGGCCGGCAAGGTGGAATTCCGCGTCGATAAAACCGGCATCATCCACGCGCCGGTGGGCAAGCTCAGCTTTGCGGCGGATAAACTGGTCGAAAACGCCGCCAGCCTCATCACCGCCGTGATCAAGGCCAAGCCGGCGGTAGCCAAGGGCAAATACGTTCGCAGCGCGACGTTGTGCTCGACCATGAGCCCCAGCGTGTCGGTCGACACCACTCCATTCAGCGTAAAGGCGGCGGTCTAGCACGGCTAAACTGGCCAAACGACAGGTGGTTCCATGAAAAAGAAGGAAGATAAAAAGAAGGATCTCGAAGCTTTGCGTCAGGACCTGGAAAAGACCAGGAACCTGTTCGTCACCGGCTACGAGAAGCTGAAAGTCAGTCAGGATTTCGAGCTGCGCAAAGTGGTGCGGGGCGCGGGCGGCAAGTATCGCGTGGTCAAGAACAACCTGGCGGCATTGGCGTCCGATGGCACGGCTTCCGAAGCGGTGTTGAAAGATCTGCGCGGCATGACGTCGGTGGCGTATACGTCCAACGATCCGGTGGCGCTCGCTAAAGCGCTCACCGCGTACGCCAAGATAAATCCGACGTTTACGTTCAAGGCTGGATTGGTAGAAGGCCGCGTGATCGACGTGAAGGCGATCAACGAATTGGCCTTGATGCCTCCCAAGGAAGAGATCTACGCCAAGCTGCTGTACCTGATCAACGCTCCGGCGCAGCGTCTGGTTACGGCTTTGGGCGCAGTGGGCCGCAACCTCGCGGTGGTTGTGGATCAGGGCGTGAAGGAAAACAAGTTTAAGGCCGACCCGCAACCGGAAGGGTAACAGAGCCGCGACCGCGAGGGAGCGATTTTTGCCACCGGCTGCACCTGCCGATATTGAATAGGATTTTTGAAAAAGAGGGAGTTGGAAATGGCGGACATCAACGCAATTGCGGAACAGATTCAGGGCTTGACGCTGCTCGAAGCATCGCAGCTGGTCAAATTGCTCGAAGAGAAGCTCGGAGTATCGGCTGCGGCCGCCGCTCCAGTGGCTGCGGCTGGCGGCGCGGCTGCGGCTGCGGCTCCGGTGGTTGAAGAAAAGACCGAATTCACGGTGGTGCTGACCGGCGCCGGCCCGAACAAGATTAACGTTATTAAAGCGGTGCGCGAAGTCACCAGCCTCGGCTTGAAGGAAGCCAAGGACTTGGTGGACGGCGCTCCTAAGCCAGTGAAGGAAGGCGTGAGCAAGGACGAAGCCGCCGCCATCGCCAAGAAATTCACCGACGCCGGCGCTACTGTAGAAGTAAAGTAGCGCGGGGCCATGCCCTGCGGCGTCGTGGGTCTCGGCCAGATAGCTTCCAGGCATCTAGCCGGGCGTACGGCGCCTTACAGAGCCGCGGCCTCTGAGCGGGCGATCTACCACATTCGGCCCGCGGTAACGGCTTCAAAGGGCATTTGACGTGGGGGGAAACTCCTGCTAGAGTGGATAGTTGGGCGTTGGATTCAGACGGATTCGATCCCATTGGTGACTGTGATTCCCGAATCCTGGCATATTAATTGCAGTTCTGGCAAAACTGCGCGGAGGGAATTTCTGCGCTTTTACGCTAAGGCAATTCCTCAGGATACGTGCGTCCGCACTTCCGCCTATCCTCTTTTCATCACTGGCATCGCTCTGGAACTGGAAAGTTTCCCGCCCCTTTGTCATCATTCGGCGCTTTGGGAGTCCACCACTCCCGGAGCGCCGTTGGTATTTGCGAATTAACCGTGTCTTTGCTTCGGCTGTTCGGCCGTCAGGAGCATTTTAGGAATGGATAATATTCAAAATAACGGCGCTATCCCCGAGCGGGTTGATTTTTCAAAGATCAAAGCCTCGATTCCGATTCCGAATCTGATCGAGGTACAGAAAAACTCCTACGAGCGCTTTCTGCAGATGGACTTGCTGCCCAATGAGCGCGAGGACATCGGCCTGCAGACCGTCTTCAATTCGGTATTTCCGATCTCGGATTTCCGCGGGGTCAGCGACCTCGAGTTCGTCGATTATTCCATCGGCAACTGGGAGTGCAAGTGCGGCAACCTCAAAGGGCTGCACCATCTGCGCTCCACCTGCCGTAACTGCGGCGCCACCATTCGCACCGATCCGTTTCACGCCGGCGACATTCTCTGTCACCACTGCGGCACCTTCAATAAGAACGTGGTGACGTTCTGCAACAAGTGCGGCGACCCGGTCGGCCTGCAGCTCAAATACGACATGCAGGAATGCCAGGAGCGCGGCATGACGTACGCGGCTCCGTTGAAGGTCACCATCCGCCTCACGGTCTATTCGAAAGACCCGGAAACCCAGAAGAAGAGCGTCCGCGACATCAAGGAACAGGAAGTCTTCTTCGGCGAAATTCCGCTGATGACTGAGAACGGCACGTTCATCATCAACGGCACGGAGCGCGTCATCGTTTCGCAATTGCACCGCTCCCCGGGCGTGTTCTTCGAGCGCGTGCAGGCGCAGGGCTACTTCCTCGGCAAAATCATTCCCTATCGCGGAAGCTGGGTCGAGTTCGAATACGATATCAAGAATCTGCTGTACGTCCGCATCGACCGCAAGCGTAAGTTTTACGGTTCGGTCTTCCTGCGCGCCCTGGGCTATAAGACCGATGAGCAGATTCTGCGCGCGTTCTACCGCGTCAGCAAGATCTCCGTCAAAGAAAAGAAGCTCTTCTGGACCGTGGATGAGGGTCTGACCGGGCTCAAGCTGTCGTACGCCATCAATGGCAAAGGCGGCGAGACGGTGGTGGCGCAAGGCAAAAAAATCACCCCCTCGCTCTTCAAGGAAATTCAGAAAGCCAAGATCGAGCGCGTCGAAGTCGCGGTTAACGATCTCGAAGGCGCATACGTAGTCGCCGACGTGGTAGATATGTCCACCGGCGAGGTGTTGATCGACGCCAATAGCGAGCTCACCACCATCGCGCTCGCCAAACTTCTCGAATCGGGCATCGGCGAATTTGATATCTTCTTCCCGGAGCGGGACGACGTCGGCTCGGTCATCTCGGCCACCATTCGCAAAGACGCTGTCAAGGCGCAGAACGAAGCCCTGATCGAGATCTACCGCAAGCTGCGTCCCGGCGACCCGCCTACTCTCGACACCGCCACTCAGCTGTTCCAGGGCATGTTCTTCGACCCACGCAAGTACGATTTTTCGCGCGTCGGCCGCATGAAGTTCAACATCAAGCTGCATGGCAGCGCGGATTTTGCGCCTGACGATTGGACCGCCAATCCCGCCAACGCCAACCGCAGCGCTCTCGACCGGCGCACGCTCGACCAGCACGATTTCCGCGACACCATCCGCTACCTGCTCAAGCTGCGTAAGGGCATCGGCGCGGTGGATGATATCGACCACCTCGGCAACCGCCGCGTGCGCGCGGTGGGCGAGCTGCTCGAGAACCAGTTCCGCATCGGCCTGGTGCGCATGGAGCGCGCCATCAAAGAAAAGATGTCGGTCTACCAGGAAATGTCGACGGCCATGCCGCACGACCTGGTCAACGCCAAACCCGTGATGGCCGCCATCCGCGAGTTCTTCGGATCGAGCCAGCTTTCGCAGTTCATGGATCAGACCAATCCGCTGTCCGAGATCACGCACAAGCGCCGTCTCTCGGCCCTTGGACCAGGCGGTCTGAGCCGCGAGCGCGCCGGATTCGAAGTGCGCGACGTGCACCCCACGCACTATGGCCGCATATGCCCCATCGAGACGCCCGAAGGTCCGAACATCGGTCTCATCTCGTCGCTCTCCTGCTTCGCCACCATTAACGAATACGGATTCATCGAGAGCCCGTACCGCAAGGTGATCAAGGGCGTGGTCGCCGATGAAATCAAGATTCTGAATCCCGGCGATACCGATTATAAGGTGGGCGATATCGCCACCCGCGCCGAAGTGGAATCCTCCAATAAGAAGCTCAGCGCCAAGAAGCAGGCGGCCGAATTCGTCGCCCACTGCGAATACCTTTCGGCGTGGGAGGAAGACAAATACATCGTCGCCCAGGCCAACGTCGAGTTGGACGATAAGGGCCGCATCGTGCCTGAGCTTTGCAACGCCCGGCAAGCCGGCAACTTCGTGCTCAAGCCCAAGGAAGAGATCGAATACATCGACGTCAGCCCGAAGCAGCTAGTCTCGGTGGCCGCGAGTTTGATTCCATTCCTCGAAAACGACGACGCCAACCGCGCGCTCATGGGGTCGAACATGCAGCGCCAGGCGGTTCCGCTGCTGCGCGCCGACGCTCCTTATGTAGGCACCGGCATGGAGTATGTGACGGCGCGCGATTCCGGCGCCGTGGTGCTCTGCAAACGTCCGGGCGTGGTGGATTCGGTGGATTCCGAGCGCATCATCGTGCGCGTGGAAGGCACGGCGCATGAAGGCCAGCTTTCGCGCGAAGTGGGCGCCGATATTTATCAGCTCACCAAGTTCAAGCGCTCCAACCAAAACACCTGCATCAACCAGAAACCCATCGTGCGCGTGGGCCAGCGCGTCATCAAGACCCAGGTTCTGGCCGACGGACCCTGCACCGATATGGGCGAGCTGGCGCTGGGCCGCAACGTCCTGGTGGCGTTCATGCCATGGCGCGGCTACAACTTCGAAGACGCCATCCTGGTCAGCGAAAAGCTGGTCAAGGAAGATTACTACACCTCCATCCACATTGAGGAGTTCGAAATCGAGGCCCGCGACACCAAGCTCGGGCCCGAGGAAATCACGCGCGATATTCCGAACATCGCCGACAGTTTCCTGCGCAATCTGGACGAGAGCGGCATCATCCGCATCGGCGCCACGGTGAAGCCGGGCGACATCCTGGTGGGCAAAGTGACGCCCAAGGGCGAAACCCAGCTCACGCCCGAAGAGAAGCTGCTGCGCGCGATTTTCGGCGAAAAGGCCGGCGACGTGAAGGACGCGTCGCTCTACTGCCCGCCGGGAATCGAAGGCACCATCGTCGATTGCAAGATTTTCTCGCGCAAGGGGCAAGAGAAAGACGAGCGGTCGAAATCCATCGAAGAAACGCAGATCCAGCGTCTGCAGCGCAACCTCACCGACGAAATCCGCATCCTGACGGACGAGCGCGCCAAGCGTCTCGGCATACTGCTCGAAGGCAAGAAGCTGCTGGCCGATCTGCACGACGAAAAAACCAACAAGCGCCTGCTCTCGAAAGACACCGAGCTGTCGCGCGACCTCATCGAGAAGATGAAATCGCGCGATCTGAAGCGCATGCGGCTCTCCAACAAAGATCCGCGTCTCAACGAACAGATCGACGAAATCGAAGAGATGACGTCGCGGCAGATCGCGGTGCTCGAAAAGATCACCGACGAAAAAATCGGCAAGCTCCGCAAGGGCGACGAGCTGCCTCCGGGCGTAATCAAGCTGGTCAAGGTCTACATCGCCATGAAGCGCAAGCTTTCGGTGGGCGATAAGATGGCCGGCCGCCACGGTAACAAGGGCGTGATCGCGCGCATCCTGCCGGACGAAGATATGCCGTACCTGCCGGACGGAACGCCGGTGGAAATCGTGCTCAATCCGCTGGGCGTGCCATCCCGTATGAACGTCGGGCAGATTCTGGAGACGCACTTGGGATGGGCGGCGAAGGCGCTGGGCGTGCAGTTTGCGACCCCGGTGTTCGACGGCGCGACTGAGAAAGAAATCAAGAAGGCCCTGACGGAAGCCAACCTGCCCACTTCGGGCAAGACCAAGCTTTACGACGGCATGACCGGGATCGAGTTTGAGCAGCCGGTGACGGTGGGCTACATCTATATGTTGAAGCTCTCGCACCTGGTAGACGACAAGATCCACGCGCGCTCCATCGGACCGTACTCGCTCATCACGCAGCAGCCGTTGGGCGGCAAGGCGCAGTTCGGCGGCCAGCGTTTCGGCGAAATGGAAGTCTGGGCGCTCGAAGCCTACGGCGCCGCATACATCCTGCAGGAGTTGTTGACGGCCAAATCCGACGACGTATACGGCCGCGCCAAGATTTACGAGGCTATTGTGAAGGGCGAAGCCGCGATCGAGCCGGGCGTACCGGAATCGTTCAACGTTTTGATTCGCGAGCTGCAGTCGCTATGTCTCGATGTGGAATTGATGAAGAAGCCGCGTGAAGTGCCGGATACGGCCTTAGCGGCGGACTAAGTTTTTCGACGCAGAGACGCAGAGGCGCAGAGATCGGCGCAGAGAGAACAACTTATAAATGTCTTCTCTGCGTTTTCCTCAGCGTCTCAGCGTCTCTGCGTCGAATAGGTTTTTTCAAGTTTACAACTGGAGGCAACTTTGAGATCCTCTC
>JBEKNN010000093.1:0-30642 GCA_049522755.1 Bryobacteraceae bacterium
AATCGAGCGGCTGTTTTTCGTATTTACTCATGTAGGGCGGACCCCCTGGTCCGCAGCCGGCCCCCTGGCCAGCTTACCGCCAGCCCGCTTAAGACAGCTCTCTCCAGTCCAGAACGGGTCCAGGGGGACCCGTGCGGACCAGGCGGTCCGCCCTACGATTCTCATGCGGCCCTGCCGCCGCCGAGCACTTTGCGCAGCGCCTCGGCCGTATAGCTCTTCTTCGAGCGGCTCACCTGCTCCGGCGTACCGCACGCCACCACGCGCCCGCCGTATTCGCCGCCGTCCGGGCCAAGGTCGATGATCCAATCGGCGCTCTTCATCACGTCCACGTTGTGCTCGATCACCACCACCGTATTCCCCAGGTCCACCAGGCGCTGCAGCACGTCCAGCAGCTTCCGTACGTCGTCGAAATGCAGTCCGGTGGTGGGCTCGTCCAGCAGGTAAAACGTGCGGCCGGTCTGCCGCTTGCTCAGTTCCTTGGCCAGCTTGATGCGCTGCGCTTCGCCGCCTGAAAGCGTCGTGGAGGATTGACCCAGATGCACGTAGCCTAGTCCGACATCGCATAGAGTCTGCAGTTTGTTACGGATCTGCGGCAGATTCTCCATGAGGCCCAACGCGTCTTCCACGGTCGCATTCAGCATGTCGGCGATGGAATAGCCCTTGAACTTTACCTCCAGCGTCTCGCGATTATAGCGCCGCGCGCGGCACACGTCGCATGTCACGTAAACATCCGGCAGGAAGTTCATTTCGATGCGCTTCAACCCATCGCCCTGGCATGCCTCGCAGCGCCCGCCCTTCACGTTGAAACTGAAGCGCCCGGCCTTGTAACCGCGCTCGCGCGATTCCGGCAGCATTGCGTAGAGATCTCGGATCAGCGTGAATAACCCGGTGTATGTCGCCGGATTCGACCGCGGCGTTCGCCCGATGGCCGCCTGATCGATGCGGATCACCTTGTCGATCTGCGCAATGCCATCAATGGCGTCGTGCTCGCCCGGCTTGTCGTGCGAGCCGTAGATTTCCTGCGCCAGCGAGCGGTAGAGGATCTCGTTCACCAGGGTCGATTTCCCGCTGCCGGAAACGCCCGTCACCACCGTCAGCAGGCCCAACGGAATCTCCACGTCCAGATTCTTCAGATTGTGCTCGCGCGCGCCGCGAATTGCCAGAGCCTTTTCACCGGGCTTGCGACGATCGGCCGGCACTGGGATCTCCATGGCGCCCGAAAGGTATCGGCCCGTGAGCGATTTCGCATTCTTCGCGATCGCCCGCGGAACGCCCTGCGCCACCAACTCGCCGCCGAGCCTGCCCGCGCCCGGACCCAGGTCGATCACGTAATCCGCACGCTCAATCGTCTCCGCGTCGTGCTCCACCACCAGCACCGTGTTGCCCA
This sequence comes from Bryobacteraceae bacterium, assembly GCA_049522755.1. Classification (GTDB taxonomy): domain Bacteria; phylum Acidobacteriota; class Terriglobia; order Bryobacterales; family Bryobacteraceae; genus PALSA-243. Next base: position 1,388 of record JBEKNN010000093.1, read on the forward strand.
TGTCGCGCAGGTGCGTCAGCGTCTCCAGAAGCCGGTTGTTGTCGCGCGGATGCAGGCCGATCGATGGCTCGTCCAGGACATACAGCACGCCGCGCAGCTTGGAGCCGATCTGCGTCGCCAGCCGTATGCGCTGCGCCTCGCCGCCCGAAAGCGTTGCAGCCGACCGGCCCAGGCTCAAATAATCGAGGCCCACCGCGGAAAGAAATTCCAGCCTCCGCCGGATTTCATCCACCACGCGCCCCGCGATCTGCGTCTCGCGCTCGTTGAACTCCCAATTGCGCACCGTGGTCAGCGCGCGCGCAATCGAGAGCCCGGTGAATTCGGCGACCGAGAAACTCTTCACCCGCACCGCCAGGCTGGCCGGGCGCAGCCTCTCGCCCTTGCACGCGGGACACTCCCGCGGCGACATGTAATCGCTCATCCACTCGCGGTAAGCGTCCGAGGCCGATTCGAGATTCAACTGCAATACGGCCAGCGTCTCGTCCATCAGCGCTTCGCGCGCCTTCGGCGGCAGGTCTTCGAACGGCTTGCCGATATTGATGCGCGCCTTTTTCGCCACGGCCTCCACACGCTGCTTCACGCTTGCCGAGCTGCCGCCGGGCCCAAGGCCGCCGTCGAACAACGGCTTGCCGGGGTCCACCACCACCTTGGCCGGATCGAAGCTCCAGATGCTGCCCAGTCCGTGACATTCCTCACAAGCGCCGTAGGGGCTATTGAACGAAAACGAACGCGGCTCGAGTTGCGGAATGCTGGTTCCGCATTCCATGCAAGCCAGCTTTTGCGAATACAGCCGCTCTTCGCCGTTGACAATCGAAATCAGCACCAGCCCTTCGGCCAGCTTGGTAGCCACGTCGATGGATTTCGCCAGCCGGTCCTCGATGCCCTGCTTCACCAGCAACCGGTCCACCACCACTTCAATGGTATGATTCTTGCGCTTGTCGAGCGGCGGAACTCTCTCGTCCAAGGTGCGCAGAACGCCATCGATGCGCACGCGCTCAAATCCCAGGCGTCCGAACTTCTCCAATTCTTTTTTGTATTCGCCCTTACGGCCGCGCACCACCGGCGCCATCACCATAATCCGGTCGTCCGGCTTCAACGCCATCACGTGCTGCAGAATCTGTTCCGTGGTCTGTCGCGAAATTTCTCTGCCGCAGACCGGGCAGTGCGGAATGCCGATTGAGGAATAGAGCAGCCGCAGGTAATCGTAAATCTCGGTGATGGTTCCAACCGTCGAGCGCGGACTGCGGCCAGTGGTCTTCTGCTCGATGGAGATCGCGGGGCTAAGCCCGTCGATAGAATCCACGTCCGGCCGTTCCATCTGGTCGAGAAACTGCCGGGCATAAGTTGAGAGCGTCTCGACATACCGCCGCTGGCCTTCGGCATAAATGGTATCGAATGCCAGCGACGACTTACCCGAGCCGCTTAGTCCGGTAATCACCGTAAGGCTATTCCTCGGTATCTCGACATCGATATTCTTCAGGTTGTGCTGGCGCGCGCCGTGCACAGTGATCCGGTCCAGCATAATAGTGGGGAAATGGAATAAGTAGTACCTTCTATTGTTAACCTTCTTGTGCCTAATGCGCAAACTGGGATATAACCATACTGGTGAAGAAGAAATGTTCCCGGTGCGGCGGGAAGCTGCGCCGGGTGCATCGCACTTTCGTTGAGCGGTTCAGTTACATGGCTAAATACCGCTGCCGGGAGTGCCATGCCACGGAGAATGTTCCGCGGCGCTACCGGCTCCATTACGGCAATCGCTGCCGTTGCCCCCGCTGTGGCACCTTCCGCATCACCAAGTTGAAAGAGCGCGACCGGATCGACCCGATGGAGACCGGTTTCCTGAATTTGTTCGAACGGTGGATGGGCGGCAAGCTGTATCACTGCCGCTACTGCCGCGTGCAGTTCTTCGATCGCCGCAAGTTCGTTCCGGTGTCGGCGACAGCCGCGCAGCCTAAGCCCGCGGCGGAGGAAACTCCGGCGAATGTTACGGACACGAAGAGTACGGCCGCGCCGGGCGCGTAAACAATCCTTCATGCGCCCCAAGCGTCTGGCCGGTAACGCCGACTTTGTAGAATACAGACATCCGACCCCCACTAACAGCCGAACCCATCGACGCCGGCAAACGGCTCGACCACCTGCTGCATGAGCGGCTACCCGAGTATAGCCGCTCGCGCATTCAGGCTTGGATCAGGGACGGGCGCGCGCCGGTAAATGGCGCCACCGTCCGCGCGTCTTACCTGGTGCGCGCCGGCGATTCCATCGAGGTGGAACCCGCCGAAGCGCCTCCACTCCACGCCTCGCCGGAAGCCATTCCACTCGAGGTCCTATACGAAGACGAAGGCGTGGTGGCGATCGATAAGCCTGCCGGCATGGTGGTTCACGCCGGCGCAGGCGTCCACGCGGGGACGCTGGTGAACGCGCTGCTGCACCGCTTCGCTGCGCTGTCGGGCGTGGGCGGCGCTCTGCGGCCGGGCATTGTCCACCGGCTCGACCGCTTCACCAGCGGCGTGCTGCTGGTTGCGCGGAACGACGCGGCGCATCGGAATCTCGCGGCGCAGTTTTCCGCGCGCCAGGTGGAAAAAACCTACCTCGCGCTGGTTCACGGCAGTGTGGCGCAGCCGGCTGGACGCATCGAGCGGCCCATTGCGCGCGATCCCGTTCACCGCACGCGTATGACGGCGCGGCTCGCACAAGGCCGCGCGGCGTGGTCGGAATACCGCGTGCTGCGGCGCTTCGAGCGGTTCACGCTGCTGGAGGTGAAGATCGGTACGGGACGCACGCACCAGATCCGCGTGCACCTTGCGAGCATCGGCCACCCGGTAGTTGGCGACAAGCTATACGGCGCGCCGGAGGTTGTACCTGAAGCCGACCCGCTGGGCCGCTACTTTCTGCACGCGCACCGGATTCGCTTCCGCAAGCCTTCGAACGGCGAAGAGATGCAAATAACTTCGCCTTTGCCGCCGGAGCTGGAGCGATGGATGGCGAACTTTTGTGGGGCAGATTGCTAATCTGCGGCGGGGCCCGGAGGGCGCCCCGAATCCGCCTGCCGCGAGATGCAGAGAAGGCAAGGAAAGTACGCCAAAGGCAGACTCGCCGCCGTGGGCGAAGTTTGTCAGAAAAGTCAAAAAGGCGGATTAGCAATTCGCCGCAGGTTAGCCAACCTGCCCCACGCTATAATCGAAACTATGCAAGTTTGGGCCACTCTGGCGGCCGTTGGCGCGCTGGGAGCCGCCGTGTGCGCGGCGCAGCAGACTCCGGTGATAGAAAGCGCAGACCCCACGCGGATCACGGTGGACGTCTTGCGCGTAAACATGCTCTTCACCGTCATGGATAAGAAGGGCCGCTTCGTTACCGATCTCAACAAGGAGGATTTCGAGATCGTCGAGAACAAGCGGCCCCAGACGATCCAGGAATTCTCAGCGGAAACCGATCTGCCGCTGCGCATCGGCATGCTCATCGACACCAGCAACAGCGTGCGCGACCGCTTCAAGTTTGAACAACAGGCCGCCACCGAGTTCATCCACAGCGTCATGAACGGTAGCCGCGATAAAGCCATGGTGGTGAGTTTCAGCGACGCGGCCGAGCTGGTTTCGGACCTGGTGGAAGACCCGGCCAAGGTGGTCAAATCGATTAACGATCTGCGGCCGGGCGGCGGTACGGCGCTTTACGACGCCATTTTTTATGCCTGCCGCGACAAGCTCTCGGTGGATCAGCCGAAATACAAATTCCGCCGCGCCATCATCATCCTGAGCGACGGCGACGACAATCTGAGCCACTATACGCGCGATCAGGCGCTCGAGATGGCGCAGAAGGCCGAAGTGGCCATCTATGCCATTTCCACCAACACCACCCACGACGAATCCGAGGGCGACAAGGTGCTCAGGTATTTCGCCAAGGAGACCGGCGGGCAGGCGTATTTTCCGTTCAAGGTCGAGGACCTGGAGCAGGATTTCGCCAACATCGCCAACGTGCTGCGCCACCAGTACATCATTCTCTACCGTCCCGATCCGCTGTTAACCGACGGCCTGTTCCACCCGCTGACGTTGCGCGTGAAGGGCCAGAAGGGGCTGATCGTGTACGTGCGGCCCGGGTATTACGCGCCGAAGATGTAACTCCGGGCATGCTCCTGCTTGCAAATCTTACACCTGCCGAAGCAACAGCGGCACGGTCTGATAAGGTCTTATCGATCGATGGCCCACCGGCGGTTGCCTGCGAGCGGGCGTTGTGCAAGATTGGTTCCATGGAACGCGATCAGGTCATAGCCGCCTTGAGGGCCCATGAGCGGGAACTCCGCATGGCTGGCGTATTGAGCGTATCCCTGTTCGGCTCCGTCGCACGCGGGGAGGATTCCACGCGCGATGTCGATGTGGCAGTTCGCCTCGGTGAGAACTTCTCGGGGCGAGGTTTCAGTTATTTCAGCCGCCTGAGCGAACTCGAAGGGCGTCTGTCCGGCATTCTAGGCTGCAAAGTGGACGTCATCGAAGAACCAGTGCGAAAAAAACGTTTTCAGACGGAGATCGACAGAGACCGCGCCCTTGCCTTCTGACAAACTCGCCCGCCGCCTTGAAGACATCGTCGAAAACGCGCAAGCCATTAAGCGTTACACAGCCGGTATCGACGGGATGGCGTTCCGCGAAGATAGGAAAACGTACGATGCGGTTGAGCGTTGCCTCGAACGGATCAGCGAAGCAGCGTCGAAACTGGGGGATCGTGCGCCAGCGCTTGTCCCCGGCCAGCCATGGCAAGAGATAAGAGCGCTGGGTAACCGCTTGCGTCACGAATACGGCGCCGTCCGGGAAGACCGGCTTTGGGACATCGTGCAGATTGACCTGCCACCGTTGTGCGCCGCCTGTGAGGACGCCCTGCGGCGGTTGCGCGAAGGGCTGGGAAGCCAATAGCTAAGCTAAGGCATTTGCGCAGTCTCGCGCTTCGCCCACTACATTTCCAACTTCCCCCGATAGATCAAATCCTTCACACGAAACTCCGCTTCGCGCTCGGGAAACGGCAGGCCCGGCAGATAAAGCTGGAAGGCCACCGACTTGTCCGTGGGTTTGACCGACCGCGGAAAGATCAGCCGTAGCACAGGGTCCGATGGCGTGGGCGGGAACGTACCCTCGATCTTATAGGTCTTGCCGCTCACCGTCATCAACGACTCCTTCTCGACAGTCTTCCACGCGTTCACTTCCTTACCGAGGCCGTCGAGGGTCGGGTACGCAACCGCGAGTACGAAGACTTTTTCGCGATTCTCGCGCAGAAAATCGAGGTAGTCCGCATCGGGCTGGTGCAGCGGATTTCGCTTGCGGAGCCGCGCTTCGTCCTCGGCCGCCTCTATGGGCTGCGCGGTGGCGAACCAGACGGTCAGCTCCGGCGGCGGCCCGATGGATTGGGTCCACGGGCTTGCTCCCCGCATGAAGTCGATCTCGCGATCGGTCCACTGTTCCGGCGGTTTGGTCTCCCAAAACGGTTGTGCGAGAAAGAAGAGCAGGGCGACCAGCGCGTGCATACTAAAAGAATATGTCATTAGTCCGGCCCGGCGCCGCGCCGGACCTTGAGCATGTCGCGGCGATTCAGGCCGCGTCGCCCGAAGCTGCGCAATGGCCGGCCGAGGATTACTTGGGCCTCGACTTCCGTGTTTGCATTCTCGATGACCGCATCGCCGGATTTGCGGTCTCGCGCATCACCGGGCCGGACGAGCGGGAATTGCTCAACCTTGCCGTGGCGCCGGAATTTCGAAGGCGCGGAGTGGGCGCCGCGCTGATGCGGTCGCTGATAACGGGAACCGCTATTTCTGTTTTTTTGGAGGTCCGCGAGTCCAATCTGGGCGCTCGCGTGTTCTATAAAACACTTGGTTTTCAGGAGGTTGGGCTTAGGCCCGAGTACTATGCCTCACCGTCCGAATCCGCTATTGTCATGAAGTTTCATTCATGTTAAGGTGTCGGATGGATGGTAACCCTATCCCTCGATCTTAACCGAGACAGATTAACGACAGAGATTACCCACCGAGCCCTGTTTCCGACCGATCGACTCGGCGCGGCAACCTCATTGGGAGGAATTGCCCATGGAACGGAACGCACTAGAAGAATTGAAAGCGCACCTGATGGCAACCAGCGAAGAGTATCGCCAGCTTGCCGGCCAACACTCGGATTTTGCGAGGAAGCTGGACGATCTGGAATCGCTTCCCCATCTGACTGAAGAACAAAAGTTGGAGGAGACGCGGTTGAAGAAATTGAAGCTTCGCTTGAAAGATCAGATGGAAGCGATCGTGAGCCAGTCACGGGCTCAGCAAGTCGCTTAACGTCAGGTGCGCTGCACATAACGGATAGTCCAGGCCCGGCCGGCTCTGCTGGCCGGGTTTGCATTTTAGCGGCGCGGGGCCGATGGTCATGGAGGAAGAAGAGCCGGTACGAATCCCGGTGGCGGACGTGTTCGATCTGCACTCGGTTCCGCCGAGCGACGTCAAGGCCGTGGTGGAGGAATATCTCCACGAAGCGCACCGGCTGGGGTTTCGAGCGCTGCGCATCGTTCACGGCCGCGGCATCGGCGTCCAGCGCGAAATAGTGCGCGGGGTGCTGGCCCGGACGGAATTCGTCGCCGATTTTCGCGATGCCCCGGCGGAGGCGGGCGGCTGGGGGGCCACCGTGGTTACGCTGCGCGAGCGGTGATGCATCCACTCCCTCACGGTCGTGGCTCCGATCAGAGCCGCGCACGTTAGTAAGCGGTGCCAGCGCGTGTGTCAGTTCCGGTATACTGCCTTCATCGCTCTCAAAGGGAGGCAGATTATGCGGGTCGATTTCCGTTGGCTCATGGCAGCAGTTCTCGTGGCGGTTCCGGCGCTGGCCGCCGATTCCGCCAGGCGTGGCATAACCGCTGAAGATTATTTCGCGTTCGAATCGATTAGCGACGCGCACATCTCGCCGGACGGCAAGCAGGCCGCCTACGTGCTCACCACCGTGGACCGGCAGAAGAACCGCCGCGATTCGTCCATCTGGATGGTCGCGATCGACGGGAAATCCGCTCCACGGCGGCTTACCGCTGAGGGCGCGAATTCCACTTCGCCGCGTTGGAGTCCGGACGGCTCGAAGCTCGCGTTTCTTTCGGCGCGAGCGGTGGCGTCAACTTCGGGAACAGCGGCGGGAACAGCGGCGGATCAAGGCGCCGAAGCGCCACGGCCGCAGATCTGCATTCTGCGCATGGAAGGCGGCGAAGCCCAGGCGCTGACGCATCTGAAGAACGGCGCCGGCGCGTTCCAGTGGTCGCCCGACGGCAAGCGCTTCGTCGCCATCAGCCGCACCGGTCCCAGCGACAACGTGGCCCCTGCGGCGCGCAAGAGCGACGTCCGGCACTATTCGCACATCTCGTACAAGTTCAACGACACCGGCTGGTTCGACGACAAGCGCGGCCATCTGTGGGTGGTGGATGCGGTCACCGGCGCCGCCACGCAGATTACATCCGGAGACGATTGGAACGACGCCGATCCGCAATGGTCCCCGGACTCCACGCGCATTGCGTTTGTCTCCGACCGCACCGGCCACGAGTACGACGGCGGCTACAACACCGACGTGTGGGTGATTCCGGCCCAAGGCGGTCCGCTGGTCAAGATCTCCGATCACGATTTCGAGGACGCGCAGCCGCGCTGGTCGCCGGACGGCACGCAGATCGCATTCGCGGGCCAGACCGGGCGCGGCCAGTTTCCGAAACTCTACACTGCCTCCGCCGCCGGCGGCGCCAAATCGGCGCTTGCAGTGGATGGTCTCGACCTCATCCCCACGGCGCTTCACTGGGAGCCGGGCGCGCATGAGCTGCGGTTCGAGGCTTTGGTGAAGGGCGAGACGCATATCTTTCGCGCCGATCTGAACACCCATCGAGTGGCGGCGGTTACATCCGGCGAGCGCGCCGTCCGCGGGCTCGACATCAACCAGAAAGCCGGAGTGATGACTTATACGGCGAACACGTTCCAACGGCTTGACGACTTGTACGCCGCGGCTTTAGACGGCAGCGGCGAGCGACAGTTGACGCACCTAAACGCGGCCCTGTGGGCGGGCCTGGAACCGGCGAGTGTGGAGCGCATGCCCTACAAGAGCACCGACGGATGGAATATCGATGGGTTCCTGGTAAAACCGGTCGGCTGGCAGCCGGGCAAGAAGTATCCGATGGTATTGAGCATCCACGGCGGACCAGCGGGTCAATACGGAGTGGATTGGTATCACGAGTTTCAGGTCTACGCCGCCAAGGGATGGGCGGTCTTCTTCTGCAATCCGCGCGGCTCTACCGGGTACGGGCAGGAGTTCGAGCGGGGGATCGTCAACAATTGGGGCGGCATGGATTACCAGGACATCATGGCGGGCGTGGATGCGGCGCTCAAACAGCATCCCTGGATCGACGCGGACCGGGTGGGCGTCACGGGCGGCAGTTACGGCGGCTTCATGACGAATTGGATTGTGGGGCACACCACGCGCTTCAAGGCTGCGGTGACGCTGCGCGGCATCTCGAACTTCATCAGCGACGACGGCACGCGCGACGGCGCCTACGGCCATCAGGACGACTTCAAAGGCTTTCTGTTCGACGATTTCGACCAATACTGGGATGCTTCGCCGCTGAAGTACGCCAAGAACGTCAAGACCCCGATACTGGTGCTGCACTCCGACAACGACTATCGCGTGCCGCTGGAACAGGGCGAGCAGTGGTTTCGCGCGCTGAAGCACTACGGCGTGAACGCGGAGCTGGTGATCTTTCCGCGCGAGAACCATAACCTGACGCGCACCGGCGAGCCGAAGCACTTAGTGGAGAGTCTCAACTGGCAGTGTTATTGGTTCGACCGGTTCCTGAACGGCAATGCGCAGGCGCAGCCGCCGGATGCCGCGGCGGCCCGCAGCGATGCGCCATAACGCGCTAGCGATTTGACGGGGCTTCGCTAAACATATCGAAGCCCCGGCGTTTTGGTATCAGGCGGTCTTTGGCTGCCACAGGCCGAGCGCGGCGCCGGTGGGATCGAGGATGATGCTCAGCCAACCCATGCCCACGACTTCAGTGACGTCTTTCACCACCGTTGCGCCCAGGGACTTAGCGTTAGTAGTGGCCTTATGGATGTCGCCAACCTCCACGTAGGCAAGCCAACTCGAGGGCGCGCCGGGTATGGGATGCTTCATCATCCCACCGCCGGTTCCTTTTCCGACTTTGATCAGAGTGTAGGACATCTCGCCCATGGGAACGTCTTCCAGGGTCCATTCGAAAAGCTTTCCGTAGAAGGCTTTGGCTTTGTCGAGATCGGTGGTGTTCAGCTCTACGTGTACGAATGCGTTTGACATTTATAGCTCCTTCAGGATTAGTACGATTCGGAGGCGTGGAAATCGACAGGATGTGTGAAACAATTTGCGGGATTCTGGGCGGGCGGACCCCGCCGATTCGGCTGGCGAAGAGCGGGTCCAGGGGGACCCGCGCGGACCAGGGGGTCCGCCCTACGGCCTTGCGCACAATTCTAACTTCACGGCAAATTTACTATTGGAAGTAAGTGGCGTCGTAAGTCGCCTTGAGGCGCGGCGGATAGGCGTAGGGAGAGACAATGCTCTCGGTTCCATCGGCGCCGATGGCTTTGACTCCGAAGCGAACGTCGTCCACGGATACGTCTTTGAAGGTGTAAGTGGTCACTTTGCCGACGTAGATCTCCCGCTCCCAGAATGGCGCGGTGGTGGGGCGCATCAGGATCGCATAGCCTTTGATGGCCGCGTCGCTGCCCGCGGGGCGCCATTGCAGGACGGCGTCGTATCCGGCGCCGCGAGTGACCATAGGCAGAGGATTGCGGCCAGTGGCGGGTACCTGCGGCGCCGGAGCATTGGCGCCATCGGTGGCGCCGTTCGGACCCCGGCCATTGCCGCGGCCGGCTCCTGCGCCGGGTAGACGCATGGTGGCGGGCGCTTTCGGAGACAGGCCCAGCGAGGCCATCACGGCCGCGTTGATTTTCGCGACGCGCGTGGTGTAAGGCACGGACATGTTTTCGAACGTGTCAGTGGCGTGGTGCTGATTGGCGTAAATCTCATTGGGGGTGGAGAGACGGACGGCGGCGTAGCCTTCCAATTGAAACGGCGTGTGGTCGCCGCCGCGGCCGAGACGGTCTTGCATGAACTCGATGTTTACCTTCATCGACGGGATATAGCGCTCGCCCATGAGTTTGGCGTAGCGGGCGAGATTCTGCGAGGGAGAATCCATGGTGGTGTCACTATAGATGGACACACTGCTGCTGTCACTGCGTCCGTTGCCGCTGATGTCGGTACCGATGATGTCATTGTTGAGAACGGCCTCTATCTCGATCTTGTCTTCCTTGGCCTTAGTGGCTTCGAGAGTGCTGCCGACAAGACCCTGTTCTTCACCTGCGAAGGCGATGAACACGAGTGTCTTATCGAACTCATACTGACTCATGACTCGGGCTAACTCCATGGTGGCGGCGGTGCCGCTGCCATCGTCACAGGCGCCGGGCGCAGGCAACTCGGCGTTGGCTTCCCAGTTGGATTGAGTGGTGCGCTCGCCGATAGCGGCGGGCGGGGCTTCGGACCCGGGACCGGCAGCGGCCGCGCCAGGGCGTTGCGCGCCGAGGTTGAGAGAATCGTAGTGACCGCTTACGATCACTTGCGTTTCCGGCATGGTCTTGCCCGGAAGGACTGCCACGACATTGTATAGGTCGATGTCTTTGAAGATGCGCTGGCCGTTCTTCTTGATGTGCCACTTATCGAAGCGGACTTGAAGGCGCGGGCTGTAGCTTTTCATCTCAGTCAAGATCCACTGGCGCGCGGCGCCGACACCGTGATCGGGCGAGTCGGGGTTAGATAAGGTGTTACGCGTGCCGAATGTGACCAGGTGCTGGATGATGGCCTTGATGCGCTCTTCGGAGACGTCATCGACGACTTTTTTGACTTGCGGATTGAGCGCGAATTCGTCGGCTGGAGTGGTGGCGGAAAAGAGCGTTAGGGCGGCAGCGAGAGTTAGGAAATGCGGTTTCATGATTTTGAATTTAGGATAGCGTATCGGCCCGGCTGGGAGAAGCGCGTTCACACGAGTGTGAACGCTGCACGCAGGAGTGCGTGCGCCACGTATATAGAGGCCACACCTAGTCCTCACGGAGGATCTCCAGGGGCTTGCGGCCTAGGACGCGGAAGCTGGCGAGCCATCCGGCGGCGGCGGCGACTGCGGCGGCCGAGGCTATGGCGACGGCGTTGGCGGCGGGGTCGAAGTGGAAATCGATTTCGAGGAGGCGCTTGAGAATTAGCGCGGCGAAGCCTGAGGCAAGCAAGGCGCCCATGATGCCCGCGACGGCGCCTAGAGCCAGGAACTCCACGGAGAAGATCCACGCGATGCGGCGGCGGGTGGCGCCCAGCGTTTTCAGGACGACCACTTCGTGCATGCGGCGGAAACGCGAGCCGGCAATGCTGGACGCTACCATGATGGCGCCGGCGAGGATGGTGAACGCGGAAATGAAGCGGACGATGATGGCGATGCGCTGCACTACGTCTTCGACAATCTGCATTACGTCGGCAACATTTACCACGGTGACGGTGGGAAATTGCTGGTACATGACGCGCTGGAGCGCGGCGACGTCGGTGGGGCGCACGCGCGCGGTTCCGTAGTAGACGGCGGGGAAGGCGGCGAGCTGGCCAGGGCTGAAGAGAAACTCGAAACGCGCGGCCATGCGGATGGATTCGGTGCGCTCAATGCAGGCGACGCGGGTCTGGATGGAATGGCGCCAGATGTCCCATTCGATGATGTCGCCGGGCTTCAGCTTGAGGACGGCGGCGGCCTCTTCGGCGACGCAGACTTGCGGGGTGGCGTCGGCCGGAAGCCACCAGGCGCCGCGGAGGACGATGGTATCGGGCGGTTCGGCGCCTATTTCGGTGACCATGCGCGTACGGATATAGCGGCGGTTGAAATCGCGCAGCGGCAGCTTTTCGACGGGCGCTCCGTTGATGGCGACCATGCGGGCGGCGACGGCGTTGGCTACTTCGGGCGTGGCGACGATGCCGGGCTGTTGGGCGATCAGATTTAGTACGGACTGACGTTGGGCTGCGGGGATATCCAGCAGGAAAACGTTCGGGGCGCCGGGTGGTGCGCTGCCGCGGATCTGCCGGATGAGCGCGCTCTGGACTAAGAACACGGTCAGGGTGAACATGACGCCCACGCCGAGCGCGACTACGGCAGATTGAGTCTGGCTGCCGGGGCGGTGGAGATTGGCGATGCCGTGGCGCAGAGAGGCGGGCAAGGCTCGCAGGCCATGGGCCCGCGCCACCAGGGCGATTAAAAGCCAACCTGCGAGTGAGAGGATCGCGAGGCCTAGGGCCAGGCCGAGGGCGAAGACGGCGCCGGTGCGGAGGGCGTCGCGCCAGGATCCTTCGGTTACGGTGGCGGCTACAGCGGCGGCGCCTAGCAGAATCGCAACACCTGCCAGGAACATGGGGAGGCGATCGCGCTGGAGAGGTTCCATATCGCGACGGAAGACTTGCGCGGGGCGGACGGAGCGGATGCCGAGGAGCGGCGGCACGGTGAAGAGCAGAGTGACCAGGCAGGCGATGGCGACGCCTTGGAGAGCCGGCCAAAGGCTCCAGGCGTACCATGCGACGCCGGCGCCGGCGCCGTTGAGCGCGAAATAGTTGGCGATCATGCGGGGAAACGCGGCGGCCACGGCGATTCCAAAGACGGCTCCGAGGATTCCGCCAGAGAGGCCGAGCATGAGCGTTTGCGCGGTGTAAATGCGGACCACTTGAGCGGAGCGCGCGCCGATGCACTTCATGACGGCGATGGAATCGAGCTTCTGCTGGAGGTGGCCGTGCATGGCGCTGGCGACGCCCATGGCGCCGATGACGAGCGCGATCAGGCCGATAAGACTGAGGAAGGTGGTGGAGCGGTCGAGTCCGCGGGTGATTATGGGATGGGTCTCGGTGAAATCGGCGATGGAGGCTTCGGGGAAGGCGGCTTTGAGCAGCGCGCGGGTTTGAGAAACGGCGGGGCCGCCGGCGGGCGGGAGCTTGAAGAGATAGCGCTCAGAGGCGCGGCTGCCGAGGGCGATGAGGCCGGTGCGGTCGAGACCTTCGCGGCTGATCATGACGCGCGGGCCGACGTTGAGGCTGCCGGTCATGCGGTCGGGCTCGGAGGCGACGGAGGCGGCGATGGTGAAGTCCTGTCCGCCGATGCGGAGCGTGGCGCCGGGCTGGGTATTGAGGCGGATGAGCAGGTCGTCGGAAACGACGACAGTGGTCGGGGTGAGCGCCTGGCGGAAAGGTTGCGGTGGTGAGAGGAGGACGGCGCCATAGTAGGGATACGCTGCGGGGTCGACGGCTTTGACGGAGATGAGGACGGGGTCGGGCGCGGTGGGGGACGAGGCCATGGTGACGGTTTCGGTGATCCAGGTGCGTTGGACGCCGCGGGAAGCGAGGGCCTGGAGGGCGGCGTCCTGCTCGGGAGTGGGGAGGGCGAAGACGCGGACGGTGAGGTCGCCGGCCATGAGGGTGCGGGCCTGGGCCAGGAGCATATGGCGGAAGGAGCGGCTGAATCCGCGGACGCCGGTGAGCGCGCCGACGCCGACCGCGACGGCGACGATGACGAAGAGAAAGCGGGTGCGGGCGGCGCGGATTTCGCGCCAGGCGATGCGGATGGCGGAGGTCCAGGGGAGTTGAGGGGGTGGCATGGGTTACCTGGGCGCCTGTCCGGAAATGGGACTGGGTTCGTTTCGCAAAACGGGTTTGGGGCGGGGGTCGGGGGAGGGGGTTTTCGACGCTGAGACGCTGAGGCGCGGAGATTTTTCCTTTTGAATGTGTGGTTTACGTTTCGACACGATCTTGGTAGGACGCCTGTTGGCTGGTGGGAAAAGGGGCTCGGGGAGGAGGGAGCCGGTGGTTCGCGAGGATGGTCTTCCGTTTGGAGACATTGCGCCTAATAGTGTCTACTACTACGGTACACCATCGGGGTGAGGAAATCAGAGTAAGTTGATGATTATAAAGGGAATATGGACTATGAATAGGATGATGCCATTTCCAGGAAAACGCATCGGGGATTGGGCTGGAATGTAAGCTGTGAGCTTCAGAGAGGTTGGATGCAGTGACAGCGCTCGAGACGATGGGGAAAGAGTGCTTAACCGTTTCGGGGGGATGCGACCTTCAGCCGGACTCGTAGTCGCGCTTGAAATGTCCGCTTGGGGTCAGGAATGTTGACGACCGCGTCTTGCGAGGCGAAGAATGCCGAGCATTCCAAGGCCGACAGAGAGCAGAACAAGGCCAGAGGGCTCCGGCGCTCCGCCGTTCAACATCTCAGTCCACGTGCCGGGGACGCCACTGCTTTCGTTCCAACCCCCACCGGGTGCGCTGTTGGTGCTGCCGCCATTGGCCTCGAGAGAGTCTGCCTCCGGTTCGCCGTTTCCGCCGCCGATAAACGTGGGGCTGACGATGTAGAACGATGTGCTTCCGGGCAGGAACAAAGTCGGGCTTTCAATGAAGCCGGTAGTTTCCGCGAACATTGTCCAGCTTGTGATGGCGCCGCTGCCGTTGGTTGACAGCAATAGCTCTTGGAGCTCGGTGGCGGCGTTCGCATCGGTGGAGGAGAAAGAAGAAGCATCTCCGAGCGCGTCGCTGAACGTCCAGGCGAGAAGATTCGGAGAGGATGCTTCGTTGACGGACGAAAGGTTAGCAGCGAGCGGGGCGCTGAACGTGAGCGAACGATGTCGTAATCCGAGAAGGAGTTTGCCGGGCAATTGCCATTGAGAAAATTCGCGCCATTACAATCGTTGAAAGCACTTCCCGTATAGTTATACGTGATCGAGCTCCCGAACGCCGTAGTACATACAGCGAGTATCAGCAAGGTCTTAACCATCACACCCTCCTGCAAAGAAAATTTGATGGGAAGCAAGCTCCCAATCCGCTGAAGCCAGACGGGTTTTACCACACGGGAACGCTTCACGAACCTATCCAAGGGCAAGATTGGGCAAGATTGAGAGTACTGGGTCTTGGCCGCAACCCCAGCACCCGAGAAGCTTTCCCGAATTTCCCGGCCGCTGAAAAAGAACGCCCGCCCGGGCGGGGAGGGGTTTTCGACGCGGAGACGCGGAGTCCTCTGCTTTGTTGTGGCGATCTTTATGGGACGCTGTTCGGCCGACGGGATTTCCTGCAGAAACTCATCGGGGAGCGGGTTTTGGAATGTAAGCTGTGAACTCAGAGAGGTTGGGCGCCATGACTGCGCTCGATACGATGAGAAAACTCACACAGCACATGGCACGTGACCTGTTTTATACTGGATAATTGGACGAGCATGCCGAAACGTACTTTTCAACCGAATAACCGCAAGCGCGCTAAAACCCATGGGTTCCTTAGCCGCATGGAAACCAAGAATGGCCGCGCCGTATTGGCCCGCCGGCGCGCCCGTGGCCGCAAGAAACTCACGGTCAGCGACGAAAGGTAGTCTTCCATCCCAGGTTTTCCGAAACGTGTCCGCCTGCTGCGATCGAAGGATTTCCGAAGAGTCTATGATGAAGGAACGCGCTTTTCCGGTCCTCTTTTCGCCGCGTTCTGTCTTCGCGAACCCGAAACCGGCGGACCACGCATTGGATTTACAACGCCGCGGGCGCTCGGCAAAGCGGTGGTGCGCAACCGGATCAAGCGGCGTGTGCGCGATGCCGTGCGGCTTCAACTGGAACGGCTGAACCCACAGTGGTCGATTGTCATCAATCCCCGGCGCAAGGCCTTGGAGGCTCCCCCGGAGGAGATCCGGCGCGAAGTGGAGCGGCTCTTTCTGCGGTGCAATGGACCTTAGTGGGAGCGCTGCGCGTATATAAACAGTGGGTGTCGCCGTGGCTGCCCTCGGCGTGCCGCTACCATCCGACCTGTTCGGATTATATGCGGCAAGCCATCGAACGGCACGGCGCGGCAAAAGGAATTTGGATGGGAATGAAACGCCTGGCGCGCTGCCATCCATTTCATGAGGGCGGCTTCGACCCGGTGCCCTGACCGGCGAGTGGATTTGGCCCGGCGATTTGGATTTGGCAGTTTCATAACGGAATATAGATGGCAGATTCGCAAAACGGCGGCAGCAAATTTCAACAGCCCAAAGAGATGTCGATGGAGTTGCGGCTGCTGCTCGCATTGGTCCTGACGGTCCCGATTCTATTTATCGGTCCCTATTTTTTTGGTCCGCAGACGCCGCCGCCCAAGAAGATCGCGGAGCCGGCGGGTGTAACGCAAACCGCAAATCCTGCTGCCGCCCAGGAGACGGCCAAGCCCCCGGTGGCGGCTGAAACCTCTAAGGCTGTCGCTAAGCCCGTCTCCACGGTTCCCGGCGGGCCGGTCACCGATCAGCAGCAATTGCCGACGGTGATTGTCCAAACGGATCTCTACCGTGTCTCGTTCACCAACCACGGCGCGACGGTCCGCAGCTGGCAGCTCAAGGGGGAGAAGTTCAAGGACAACGACAACAAGCAGGTGGAGCTGGTGAATTCCGCCGCCGGCCTGGCGCCGCCCTTCTCGTTCTATCTGCCGGAAGATAAGGACCTGGAAAAGAAGTTGAACTGGTCGTATTACACGCAGACGGCCGATCCCGATGGGCTGGGCGTCACGTACCGGTTCTCGGACGGCCACGTGAGCGTGAAGAAGGTCTTTCGCTTCCTGAAGAACTCCTATCTTTCGCAAGCCTCCACGGAGATTCTGGTGGATGGCAAACCGCTGCCGCACATGATCCAATGGCGCGGCGGCTTCGGCGACCTCACCGTCCCCAGCCCCACTTCTAACCAGCACGCGGTGCACTACGACCTGACCGCCAGTAAACTGGTAGATCAAAACTCCACCGCCGCATCCAAGGGACCTATCCAGGAGAGCGGCACCTATTCATTCGCCGGCCTGACGGACGCCTATTTCGCCGCGGTGTTTCTGCCTTCGGTGGAAGACGCGATGCGCGAGACCGTTTTTACCGACACCGTGCCCACGCCGCCCGAGCCGAAGGCCGTACCCCTGGCGGGCATAGCGCTTGGCGACGGCGACGCGAACCAGTTCCGCGTCTTCGTGGGACCCAAGGACGTGGATCTGCTGAAGAGCATCGATCCGAAGCTGGAGCAGCTCATCGATTTTGGATGGATGTCGGTGCTTTCGAAGCCCCTCTTCCTCATCGTGAACTGGACCAACGATCAGTTTGTCCACAACTTCGGCTGGTCCATCATTCTGGTCACTATCGTGATCAACTTCGCGCTGTTCCCGCTCAAGCTGTCGAGCATGAAGTCGATGCGCAAGATGCAGGCGCTGAAGCCGCAGATCGACGCCATCAACGCCAAGTATAAGGGCATCAGCGTGCGCGATCCGAAGAAATCGGAGCAGACGGAAGAGACGATGGCGCTCTACAAGAAGCACGGGGTCAACCCCATGGGCGGATGCCTGCCGATGGTGATCCAGCTTCCGATTCTGATTGCGTTCTACAAGGTCTTCACGGTTTCGGTGGAAATGCGCGGCGCGAGCTGGCTGTGGGTTCACGATCTTTCGCAGCCCGAGCACCTGCCCATCAAGATTTTGCCGATCGTGATGATCGCGACGCAATTCCTGACGCAGAAGATGATGCCGCAGCCCGGCGCGGACCCGGCGCAGCAAAAAATGACGCAGTTCATGCCGCTCATTTTCGGCTTCATGTTTTATAATTTTGCGAGCGGGCTGGTGTTATACTACTTGACCAGCAACCTTGTGGGCATAGCGCAGCAGTGGTTTTTCAACCATACGGATACGGCGCGCGCGGTTGCTCTGTCGGTGGAGCCGGCCAAAAAAAAGAACGGGAAGAAATAGCCTTTGCCTGAACGAAAGTATTCCGCAGCTTCCATCGGCCCCCGCATCGATTCGTTCCTGCGGACCACCCTCCAGACCGGAGGCTTTCGCGTCAATTTCGATATCGGCGATGTGGAAACCACGGACAGCGACTTCGAAACGCCCGATCTGGTGGTGAAGTTCAACGGGCCGGACGTCGATTTGCTGCTTTCCAATCGCGCCGAGCTGCTGCTGGCGCTGGAACATGTGACCATGGAAATGTTGCGGATGCCGTCGGAAGACCATTCGCGCATTTCGTTCGACGCCAACGATTACCGCCTGCTGCGCCTGGAAGAGCTGCGGCTGAGCGCCAGCACGGCGGCGGAGAAGGTGAAGCGAACCGGCGTGCCGTTCCGTTTCAACCCGATGAACAGCCGGGAGCGGCGCGTGATCCACCTGTCGCTGCGCGGCGAGACCGCGGTCCGCAGCGAGAGCCTGGGGTCGGGACCGACGCGGCAGGTGATCGTCTATCCCGCGGGCATGGCCAGTTTGCCGGAACCGCCGCGCGCGGCATTTCCCGCCGGCAGGTCCGATGGGCCGCCGCGGAGAGGTTTTGACGGGCCGCCGGGCAGGGGCGGACCACCGCGGTCGCGCGGGCCGCGCCGGTAGGGCCTGGAACCACTAATTGTGGGCGGACTTCGTGGCCCATGTGGGGCGGACCCCCTGGTCCGCGGCCGACGCCCTCGTCGGCCTTTCGGGATCGCATGGAGGCTGATTTGGCAAAGGCGAGGAGCGGGTCCAGGGGGACCCGCGCGGACCGGGGGGTCCGCCCTACGAGTAGGTGCAGGTACAGGACACCATAGTCGCTGTGGCGACGCCGGCCGGACGAGGCGGCATCGGAGTGGTGCGCCTTTCCGGCAAGGAATCGCGCCGCATTGCCGAGGAGATTCTTCAATTTCATGCCGCGCCTGAGTGGCGTTCCTGGCATTCGCAGATGGCGAAGCTGGCGGATGTGGATGAAGTGGTGGCGGCGTTCTTCGAAGCGCCGCGGTCGTATACCGCCGAGGACGTGGTAGAGATCTCATGCCACGGATCGCCGGTGGTCTTGCGCTTCGCGCTGGACCGGGCCCTCGATGCCGGCGCGCGCTTGGCCGAGCCTGGGGAATTTACGCTGCGCGCCTTTCTGAACGGCCGCATCGATCTGCCGCGGGCCGAAGCGGTGCGCGATTTGATCGACGCCACCACGCTCTACCAGGCCCGCGTGGCCATGCAACAGGCTGGTGGATCGGTATCGCGCCGCATCGCGCCGCTGAAGGAGCAGTTGCTCGAGCTGATCGCGCTGCTGGAGGCCGGGATCGATTTCGCCGAAGACGATATCAGCGTCGCGCCATCCGCGGAGCTGCTTCGCCGCCTCAATCCCGTGATCGAGGGCGTCCGCCAACTCGCCGCGAGCTTCCAGTATGGGGCGTTAGTGCGGGCCGGCCTCACGCTGGCGATCGTGGGGCGCCCCAACGTCGGCAAGAGCAGCCTGTTCAATTGCCTGCTGGAGCAGGACCGCGCGATTGTCACCGATATTCCCGGGACTACGCGCGATCTGGTTTCGGAGACCGCGTCCATCGGCGGGATTCCGGTGAAGCTCTACGACACGGCGGGGATTCGCGCGGGCTCGGAGCTGGTGGAATCGCTCGGCATCGAGCGAACCTTGCAGGCGATCGCGGATGTGGACCTGACGTTGGTGGTGGTGGATCTGTCGCAGGGGATCACAGAGGAAGACCGCGAGTTGATCGCGCGGGCGCCGAGAAGTTTGGTGGCGGGGAACAAGTGCGACTTGCCGCACGAGGCGGCCCGCTGCGTCTTGCCGGTATCCGCCAAAACGGGAGAAGGCATCGGCGCGCTTCGCAAGGCGATTCTGGAAGCTATGGCGCCCGCCGGAGCATTCGAGCAAGAGACCGGCTTCATCACCAGCGTGCGCCATGAGCGGCTGCTGGCGGAATCCGGTGAGTATCTGGAGAAGGCTCGCGGCGCGGTGGTAGATGGCATTCCGCATGAGATGCTGCTGCTGGATCTTTACGCGGCGTTGCGGCCGATTGACGCTATTACCGGAGCGACCACGGCGGACGATATTCTGAATCGGATTTTCTCGACGTTTTGTATCGGCAAGTAAGTGGAGGCGCGAGTGTTACTTCCGGCCCGCCGGCCTGCTAACTGGCGAACTGGATTGCCATGTTTGGTACATCTGCGCGGCGATCTGATCCATGAGGCCTCGCGGATCCGCATCTACCTTGTATAAGTCGAAGTGCGTGCGGCCTTCGAGAAAGGTAACTTGCGCGTTCGCGCCCAGCCGGTCCAGAACCGCCTTCAGTTTGTGGGCGGCGCCGTCCAGATAGAACGTGTCGGCTGTCCCTACAATGACGTGAATCTTGCCGTTGAGATTCGGCGAGAGCACTGGCCAGTTAGCTTCGAGAGTCCGCGCGATATCGTACTTCTGCCATGCGCGCACCACTGTTGCGTCTACATCGCCAGTGACTCGGTCAAACATGGGCATGGGGCGGCCATCTGGTCCGCGCGGCGAAAATACCCACTCGAATGAGGCGAACTGACCACCGTAGGGTCCCAGAACGCCTTCCAGCCGGGCGAAGTCTTGGAAACTCGCCACGACCTTCCCGTCGTTACGGACCAATGGATAGGAACTACCATCAGGGCGGCGATACACGTTGGCGTGCGGCGCGTAGAGATCCGGGCCGGTGAAGTCATGGAAATCGCTGGAGTCGGGCGATGTGGACCATGTGCCGCCGAAGACTTTCGGGTAAGTGACTTGCAGCCAGAGCGTGGCCCACCCTCCGGACGAGTGACCGTTCAGAAAGCGCGCGCCAGCCCGGGCATCCAAACGATATCTCGATTCCAGATACGGAATGAGTTCGCTGGTGAGCGCTTTTCCCCAAGGTCCGTTATTTACCGAATCGGCGAACTCATGCGTCCCGGTGGGGAGTGACTCGTCGAGTAAGATCCACATCATCCCGGGCATTTTCTTCTCCGCCATGCGCCGGTACACATCCCCGGCAACGGGCCGGATCCGCGCCAGATTTCCGCTGAATCCGTGCGTATAGTAGACGGCGGGATAGCGGACGCCGGGATGTTCCTTGTAGCCCGGCGGCTCGACTACCCAGCAACGTATGTGTACCGGACGGCCCCAAAAGCGGGAGAGAGACTGACTGACGAAGTCTTCCGCGTGGATCGCGTTCCGCGCGCGCTCGTCTTCCCGAACCGGGGGAGAGCTTTCCGGAACCGTCGAGTTGAGGGTTAACACAGGTTCGGCCATGGAGCCTGGCGCGAAGTGAGTGAGGGAAGCGACCTCGGTAATAGGATCGCCCGGCGCACGGCCTACATAGTTATACTCATGTCTCAGGTCAAGTATGGCTTGCGCGGAATAGACGCCAGGCGCAAGGTGGGAGAATCCGGCGGGAAAAGCAATGTCATCGGTATCGATCTCGATCGCGCCGCCCGGAGCCAGGTCGTACACTTCCTTGGCCGCCACGGACACATCCTGCGGCGCGAACGGGTTCGTGTCCACGCTCTTTGTCGACCCTTTCGCCAGAAACAGCAGCAGGCGGCCGCTCTGAGGCTCTGTGAAATTTGCGCCCAGGACCACCCGGAAGAAAAGATGGGGCGTCGCTTTTGCGGGCGATGCCGCGGGCTGAGCGGCCAAGCCAAAGGACAGGAGACACGCCGCCAAGGCGCACGAAAGTGGGCGCAAGCGCATGCCCTCTAAAGTAACACGGGCCCAATGACGACGATTGCGCCGTCTACCGGGAAAGGGACTGTCAAGCAGTGAGGGGTCAGCGAGTAAGTTCCAACTGCTACAGATCGATCGCCACTACCTCGTGATCCAAAATCGAATCGATAGTAAGTTGCATGACTCCGTTTGCTTCCTGTACCTTCGGCGCACGCCCACTCACCAGTAACTGCACCTTCTTCGCCCTGGCGCCGCCCGGCAGCCGCACGCTTACCTTCTGCGGGGGCGTGGGGATGAACTCGCGAATCGGGCCCTTCAGCATCATCGGGTTGGTCAAATTCACCAGATGCACCGTCATCGACGCGCGCTGCCGCCACACTGTTACGTCGATGGTTCCCGGACCGATCACGCTCACCGGCCGCGGCTCGCTCGCCGCCCAATCCACCGCGTTGCGCAGCAATTTCCAATGGTCTACGGATAGCACTTCCCAGAACACGCGGTCGATGTCCCAGGGAAAGTAGACCACCCGGCCCTTGCCCGTTTCGCGCACGTAGACTTCGGGAATATCGGTCTTGGGAACGCGCGGAAACACCTCCTCCATCGGCAGATCGGGATACGAAGGAATCAGCGTCAGCGGTGGATTCGGATAACTGCCATTGGTCCGCGTATGCACGCGCGATACGCCGTTGATGATGCGCTCGGCGTCTTCCAGGCCCGCCAGAATTGCGTGGCGCTGTCCCGAGCGCGGGTCCGTTTCCAGACGCAGGTACGAATTCTGCATGCGCGCGTCGATGCCGCTGTTAACTGCCGCGTCGAACGATGCGCCAAAAAGATCGGCGAGGCCGAAATCCGCGCGCCGCACGCCCCACTCGTCATAGAGCGATGTCTCATGCGTCGCCACGATGCTGCCGCCGCGCGCCACATACTGGCGGATCTGCTCGCACTGCGCCGTCGAAAGCGCCGCGATATTCGGAAACACCAGCACGGCGAACTGTGCGGTGTGCGCCTCGTCCAGCAGCCCATCGTGCACCATCTCGAAGGGGATGCGCGCCTCTATCAGCGCCTGGTAATACCCCAGCGTGTGGTCCTCTACTTTCTGCCGCGCCTGCGGGCCGCCGTAGAACCGCGCCGTCTGCTGCGAGTAAACCATCCCGACGCGCGCCAGCGGCTGCTCATTGCGCAGGTAGCGCTCATTGCGGTAGAGCCACGCGTAGAGCTCTTCCACCACCGGCAGCCAACGGTGGTCGTTCAACGTGCCGCCGAACTTGGTGAACCACGGCCGCAGCCCGTTGGCGATTCCGTCGAGCGCCCAGAGGCGTATTTCCGGGCCGTTCTGCACCGAATCTTTCCACCGATACGGCTCTTCCACGCCGACGCTGAAAATCCCGCCGATCGGCTTGCGGCCCATGGTGGAGCGGTACTCTTTCCCGTTCTTGCCGTTGGCCCACGCCGCGGTGAGCCCGCTGCGCGCCTGCCGGTCTGCAAACAGGATCGCGGCCTCTTCGCCGATGATCTTCATGTCGAGATCGCCCAGCGCCCCGCCGCCGCTATTTGGAATGAACCGCGCCGCCGGATTGATCTTGCGAATCTCCCCATCCCACAGGCGCCATAGGTCGAACAGGCGCTGCTGCCTCCACAAGATGTAAGCGCGCCGCGCGGGGTCCTGCGGGTTGTTGGTGCGCGGAAGATCGAGCCCCGTCGCGGTCCGGAAGTTCTCGCGGCAATGCTCGCAGTAACACATGCCCGAGCCGGCCCAGCGGTTGCTGAAGACACCGTCAACCTTATATAGGGAGACAATCTCTTTGGTCACTTCGGTCATGAACTCGAAGTTGTAAGGGCCAAGCGCGCAGGTGGTCCACAATTCGGGCATCACCGGATGCCGCAACTTCTTCCCCGCTGCATCGGAGGCGATCCAATCGGGATGTTTATCGAAGACGTCCTGGTGCGCCGCATGCGGATCGGTGCGCGCGATGACGGCCATGTTCATCTTGCGGCAACCGGCCACCAGGTCGCCGAAAGCGTCGCCGTTGCCCAGCCATTGGCTGCGATAGTGCAGCGGAATCTTGGTCGGATAGTACGCCACGCACCCGCCCGCGCTTAGACATGCTGCGTCGGAGTGCGTGCGGCGGAAGTAATCGAGCCAGAAGTTCAGGTCGTACTTACCCGGATCGTCCTCCACCAGCGTCAATTGCGCCCAGCGCATGGGCCGATCGAACCAGCCGCCAGGGCTGTCCGGATCGGCCGGATCGCCGGAAGCGGTGTGCGCGGCCGCCAGCGCTAATGCCGTGGTTTGCAGGAAGTCCCTGCGATTCCAGTCGTCTCCGTAGCTCATGCTGCCTCCGATTCATACTATGCCACTGGCGAGGGACAGCGTGCAGGCGCGACTTCGTTTCAGCGCAAAGAGTGCGCGCCTGGGCGGCGCTGATCGGCCGCTTGCCGTTGATGGCTTCGTTCACATGGCTGTCCGAAGATGGGCAAGAAATCGGCCGCCCGTTTGACGGAATGCACCATCAGGAATTGGAGGCGTTCGGCCGGCGTCGAATCGTCCGGCGGCATCCCGTGGCGCCGGTCGTAGTCCTCGATGAGGAGTGCGAGGAGCCGCATGAGCCCGGTCTCCGGTGGCGTGCGCTTGCGGCCTTTGCCGACCAGAACGCCATAGCGGTCGCCTACCTGCTCGCGCTGTTTGTAGGTTTCGATCCTCTGTGCAGGGTTTTGTGGAGAAGTTCCTCGTAGGTGGCGGATGGCATTCTTATAGATCTTCCCGGCTAGATTCCTCGTGAGTGTGGAAACGTCGAATGTGG
This sequence comes from Bryobacteraceae bacterium, assembly GCA_049522755.1. GTDB lineage: Bacteria > Acidobacteriota > Terriglobia > Bryobacterales > Bryobacteraceae > PALSA-243. Next base: position 25,666 of record JBEKNN010000093.1, read on the forward strand.
AGTAACTGTTCGGTGAAAATCGACTGTCGCGATAAGCCGGTATTTGTGTCCCCCCGATGTCGAGGACCAGCATCGCAGTTGCGGCGGCATCGGTGGCGGGAAAGGATTGCTTTACGGCTACGAAATGCGGCCATGCCGCCTTCCGCTGGTCTGGCAGCGATTCCACGCGAGTGGCATTCGTCGAGCGCGCGGTTGGCAGGCGAAAGCGCCTGCCCCACAATTGGCGCGAGAGCCGGCTGAAAGCCGGCTGCAGCCAGGATTGGCTGCCCCACAAAGGCTGCTAAAATGCCTCTAGATGCTGAGGCGCTTCATCCTGTGGGATTTCCCGCGCGGAGTGTGGCAGTACGATGTCGTGGTCGGCATCATCCTGGCTTTCATCTTCTTCACGCCCCGCGAGTGGTTCGGCGACCAGCCGCGCATTCCCAAGGCCAGCAGCATCTCCATGATCTCGTCGGAAAGCGGCGTCTCGGCATTCTTCGTGGAGGCCAGCCTGGTGGCGGGCATCCCCGAGCCGCAACGCGTGGCCAAGCTGACCGAACTCCTGAAAATCCGCACCGGAAACAAGCGCCTGAATGTCACGCGCGTGGAGCCGGTACGCGATTCTGAAGGCGAGCTGGAAGGCTATATGGCCTTCGCACGGCCCTGAGGAGGCTTTTTCTTTATGCGCTCGCAAACACTTCTTGCACCGTTCCTCTGCGCCTTGACCGCGTATGGCGCCGACCCCGCGCTGCAAGCCGTATTTCAACGCATGGATAAAGCTGCCGCCACTTTCAAGGGCTTCACGGCCGATCTGGTCAAGGTGGAACATCACGCCATCATCGACGACAATGAAACGCAAGCCGGAACCATTGCCGTTCGAAAGCCGACCCCCCGCAGCATTCAGGTGCTCGAAAAGTTTCTACCCGATGGCGAGCAGATCGAGCTGAATGGTACCCACGTCCAGGATTACCATCCCAAAATCAATACCCTCCGGGCCGACGACCTGGGAAAGAAGTACCACGGCCTGATGGAAGAGGTGATGCTGATCGGGTTGGGAGGCAATTCGAAAGACCTGTTAGACGGCTACCAGGTGAGCCTGGGCGGATCCGAGACCGTGGGCGGTCAGAAGGCAACGCGCCTCATCCTCATCCCTAAAGATCCCCAGTTATTGAAGACCTTTCCAAAGTTCGAGGTTTGGTATTCCGACGCGACCGGAATTGCCGTGCAGCAAAAGTGGTATGACCAGGGTTTTGCGGACTATACCATCCAGACTTATACCAATATGAAGATCGGCCCGGTAACCGAAGCGCAGGTGAAACTCGTCGTTCCAAAAGACGCCCGCAGAGAGCATTTGTTCCGCTAGTGGCATCTATCTACTACAGGGTTCCATGAAGACCAAGTCAAGTCTCCACCGTCTCCATTATCTCGATTGGGTTCGCGGCCTCGGCGCATTGATCATGCTGCAGGGGCACGTCTTCGATTCCTACCTCAAGCCCGAATTGCGATCCGGCGGCGCGTTCACATTCTCGCAATTCGTGGGCGGCATGCCACCGGCGATGTTTCTCTTTCTCACCGGCATCACCCTCGCCTTCCTGATGGATAGCTGCGAGCGCAAGGGCATGGCGCCGCGCGGGCGCGTGGTCACAGCCCTCCGCCGCTCGGGGTATCTGTTCGGCCTGGCGTTCGCTTTCCGCGCGTTCGAGTGGGTCGCGGGCCTGCCCGTTTCCACCGGCCCGGATTTGCTGCGCGTCGATATCCTGAACTGCATGGGCTTTTCAGTGGCGGCGCTCTCCGTGATGGCGCTCTTCCGCACCGCCGAGCGCGCGCGTCTGTGCACCGTGCTGGGGCTGGCCATCGCGCTGCTCTCTCCGGTGATTTCGCAGATCGATTGGAGCGGCGTGCCTTGGATGATCCGCGCCTACATTGTCCCGGACCACCATTTCTTCGGCTTTTTCCCGTGGGGCGCCTACCTCGCTTTCGGCGTTGCCGCGGGCAGCGCGATCCGCCTGATCCCCGCCGTCGCTATGGACCGCGCCATGCAGTGGACGGCGCTCGGCGCCGCCGCGGCCATCGTCGCCTGCCAACACCTCGCGCAGTCCCCCTATTCCATTTACGCCGCCTCCGATTATTGGCTCAACAGCCCCGCCCAGGTGCTCACCAAGCAGAGCGTCACGCTGCTGATGCTAGCCTTCGCTTTCGTCTGGACGCAATACATCGCCAAGGACGGATGGAGCTGGGTGCGGCAGTTCGGCGTGACTTCGCTGCTGGTTTACTGGGTCCACATCGAGCTGATTTATGGCCGCTGGATGTGGTTTTTCAAGAACAATCTGACGGTGGCGCAGACTGCGGTTACGGCGGTTCTGGTGATCCTGTTCATGTTGGGAATTTCCGCCGCTAAGACCTATCGCGTTGAGGTGCGCGCCGCGCTGCTCGATATGGGATGGTGGTTCATTCCAAAATCCGAGCGCGTGAGCGGCGATTGAGGCTCCGATAGCGGGCCGATCCCCACAAGATGGATGATCGGACTGGTTCCGGTTTCCGGCTTTCGCGCGAGAAAGCTGGAGGCGACCAGCAGGGGCGAATTCTCTTCACCGGCAAGTTCTTGGCCGTGGCATCGCGCGCAGCTTTCGCGGCAGGAGGCGCGGCCACGATCGGCCTCAGCGGCAGTGAAGGCGCCGTCCCGCGGCCTGCCGACCCCATGTATTCTATAATCTTTGGCTCGCCTCTCGCTGGTCTGCTTCTGGCGACGTGACCGTTCCCGAGGTAGTTCGTGTGGTTTGGTAATAAGGAGGGAACGCCACGCGCATCCAATGCACCATCGTTCTCGCCGCGGCGGTGATGACGCCGCTCGTGCATACGCAAGGCAGGAAAGACAACGGCGCGGACTGGCCCACTTACAACCGCGATCTGGGGCGTTTCGCGGTATTCGCCGCTCAACCAGATCGGTACTAAGAACAGCCTTCCGCCCTTTGCCGGTCCGTGCAATTGGCGACGGCTCGTTCGGCTCGCCGTGAGCTGGGCGCTGCCGTGCCGGCCGCATGGCTTTCGCCGTCGCGGTGGACGGCCACGCCGCGTCCACGCACTATAGAGTTTTGCGATAACGGCCGATACTAGCTTGGCTGCCGCAAAAACGCGGCCCTAACGTCGCCGGAGAGCAAGATCGGATCGAGAATCAGGCGCCAATCGCGGCGCAGTAACGACAGGAATTACCAAAGGGGCAAAGAGAGATGGAAAGACAAGCAAGCAACGCCTGGCGACTACCTCCCGGTCGAAATTCGTCTACCGGCGCCGCCGTTCTGGACCATCCGGAAACTGAAGAGTCGATGACGCATGCCGATGAGCGTCTTCAGGAGGAAGTGCTCCGGCTAGGCCGCCTGAGCGAACGCGGAAAAACCGGGCAATTCGAAGGCAATAATCGCCAACTGCGCGTCCTGGCGCGGATTGGTGCGGGCAAGGTCGAAGACTTGATCACGCAGACCTATATCGGCGACCACGAAGAGATGAAGCTGGCCGTCGACAACATAGCCGTAGTGCTGCAAGGCTTGCAGATGGAGATAGCGCGATTGACAGAGGCATCCTGTGAGTTGCAACTTGCGCCCAAAGGGCGCGATAGCATGTCCCACTTCTGGCCCTTTCGGCCGGCACGATCGTCTGCGCGGGCGCCCATCTCATCGAAGTCGCAGCGGTGTTCTGGCTCTGCGTCGCTCGGGCTCAGGTGTGATTGAAGAGGCCTTTTCGCGATCCCCTCATTGTTTCCGGGCGGGTTGCCCTATACCCGTCGCGATCAAACTCCGAAAGCTGTCGTCGATATAAAAGCCCCATGCGACCGAACAGTCACCGTAGCATTCGAAGGTAGGAACCAGGCCGAAGTGCGTAAAGCGGAGTTCGATTTTGTCGCCTTCCCTGGCGATCTCAAAAATAACGCCGGCGCCATTCCACTCGGCCTTGTCCTTGACAAAGTTAAGTTGGGCATCCGATACATGCCATACGACATTCTTGCCCGGCGTCAATTCCGTGATCTTCCGGGCGCTACATCGAAGACGCTTCCGGCTGCTGGACTTGGCCCGCCCGGCGCACGTCTTGTTCGAGAATCGACCTCCAGCGGAAAAACGAAAGCTGCTTGATTTGTACTTTCGAACTGCCGGTGGAAGGCCGGACATTTAGATCCAGGGAAGGCTTACAGCCAAACCTCACACCGCGGCGCTAAGCAGCCTTCACGCCGGCGCCGGTGCGTTCTGAAATAAGGCTGCTTTCAAGCTCAGCCAAAACGCACATCGTAACGATGGAGCCAGTATGGCGACATAAGTCATCTTCTCCTCTGCTCCAGATACCCGGCGGGGTAAGCTGCAAAGGCGCATCACCGGTTATGCGAGTCCCGTGCGGTGCTCGATCGGCTTCTCGATTGCGGTGTCGGCGACCTTCACATCGTCAGCACCACGCGGAACTGTGCGTTGCCGCTCATCATGCGCGCGTAAGCGTCGGCCGCTCTTTCGAGTGGATAGGTTTCAATCATCGGACGCACGCCGGTCAATTCGGCGAAGTGCAGTGTGTCCTCGGAATCGGCTGCCGTTCCCGCGGCCCAGCCTTGAATACTTCGACTTCCGGTAATAAGCTGTACCGGAGTGACTTCAATGGGGTCAAACGTCGCGCCGACGACAATGAGCTTGCCGTTCGGGCCGAGACCGTCGATCAGCTCAGACATCGCTTTGGAGCTTGGCGCCGTCGCCAGAATTACCTGCGCGCCGCCCAGTTTCTGCAATTCCTGCGCTGCGTTTGTCGCTTCGCTATCGATGTACACGCTTGCTCCGAGCTTCTTTGCGAGCGTGGCGTTTTCGGATCCACGCCCGATAGCGGCAACCTGATAACCGAACTTGTTAGCGAATTGAATTCCCAGATGACCCAAGCCGCCGATGCCCTGCACCGCAACAAGGTCGCCTGGGAAGGCGCCGCTATGCCGCAGCGCGTTGAACGTGGTGATTCCGGCGCAAAGCAGCGGCG
>JBEKNN010000094.1:0-30456 GCA_049522755.1 Bryobacteraceae bacterium
AGGTAAGCCCCGTAACGGAAAGTTCATCGATGTAACGCTTGAGCGTACCGCTATCCAGCAGATCGCGTGTGATGTTGTCCAGCCAGATGCTCTGCCCCAGATCATGCAGTTCTTGTGTAGCCTTCATCGTGATACAGCCTCCAGTACTTTCTTGTCACTTGCTCCTCACTTGGAGCGGCCAGTGTTCCAAAATGGTCTCTGCCGCGGCTCAGCAACCCTGCATCGCGCCACGGTCCACGCAACAGTGGAGGACTATCCCAAGTTTATCAAGGCCGGCGCGGCGTCGCCACCTTGCCCGCTTCAGCTAGTTCCAAACGCTCCCCGTTGGTCCGCCGGGAATTCCTCATACCAGTTCGCGAGTCGTGGGATTGTCATGGGTTTAGGCAGCGCGCAAGGGTGCAAGTTGTCGGAGTGGACGTCGAAAGCGAACGGCGAGACCTGCATCCCCGGCCGGTGCAATTGGTCGCGTAGCGCGTTCACCCAACTCAGCACGAACGCCGCAACGCCCAACAAAGGATTCTGGAGACCTTCCTCGATTGTGGCGTCCCGGTTTCAAGTTTATCCTTTCGCTGGCCAGTTCACCACCGCCGAGGTTTACCCCCCGCGTAACAGTCTACTATTTCGACTTACCTTGAGTACCCCAGAAAATGAAAGTCCCCCGGTTGGTCGAAGTCGCGATATCGAGCGCGCCGTCCCCATTCAGATCCTTCGCTAAGACCTGCGAACCGGCTCCCGAGCGATTGTAAATCAGTTCCGGCACGAATTCCGCGCCGTAGGGTTTTCTCAGCACGCAGCAGATCGGCGTCGCCCAGCGGATGCCATCCTGCGAGTGTGGAACCTTGGAATGTGGGAGTCCGGTATAAAGGTGGGGCCGACCGACAAAGCCGGCAACAGCAGCAGGGCGTCACCCGCTGCGGCGAGAAAGGCTTTTCGAAGCGTCGCTTTTGTAAGCCGGATGAGAAAAAGCCTCCTTGAAGAGAGAATTATGTACCCTTATCACTAATGAGGCTTCCCTCAGTCCGGCAGAATGTCGCGTGATACCAGCGCCATGGCGGAATAAGTGGTACCGGAGCCGGCGTGATCCTAGCAGAGCGCGTTATCAGGCCGTCGCGGATCTTGCGAGACTAACACGGCTAACGCTGACCTATACTTCAGTTATGAACATTTCACGACGCGAGTTGACCGCTCTGCTTCCGGCGCTGGCCGCGGCCAACGCGGCTGCGCAGCAAAAACCGGCGCCGGCGTTGCCATCGAAGGTATACCACAGCAACCAGATTCCGTATGAAGGCGACCAGAAGAAGAAGGGGCGCCGTTTCTTCTACGGAGCAAACCGGTTGGGCTTCAATCTGGAAATGCACGAGACCATCCTCGGCCCGGGCACGCAAACACATGATCCGCATAAACACGTGCATGAAGAGATTGTGATTGTGATTGAGGGAACGGTGGAATCCTACCTGGAAGGCAAGACGGAGACGGCGGAGGCAGGGTCGGTGATTTACTTCGCTTCGAACCAGATGCATAGCGCCCGAAATGCCGGGAGTACTCCGTGCAGATACTACGTGATTGAGTTACGGGGCAACGAGGCATGATGGGCGGTTTTGGCGGGCCGGTGAAAGAATGCCGGCCGCCTGGCTCGGTTTCTTCCGCGCCCTTGACGCCGCCGCTGGAATGAGCGTATCTTCATTATCCTCTTTAGTTCGAGATTGATACTAATTGCGGGCTCATCAAGCTCTATTTCGATTTGCTCGCACGCCTCACGGCAACGCATAAACATACAGGCGGCCGGGGACGCTGGGGCGGACATAATGGACGCTTCCGCTGGCCATCACAGCGACGTATTGCTTGCCGTTCTTCCCTGCGAAAGTAATTGGCGTCGATTGGGCGTCGGTGGCGAGATCTGTTACCCAAAGCTCTCTGCCCGTGCGGGAATCGAAGGCGCGAAAACGGGCGTCCACGGTTGCGGCGATGAAAACCAGGCCGCGGGCGGTCGCGATGGATCCGCCCATATTCGGCGTGCCCGTCTTCGGAACGCCTTTTGCGTGGAGCTCCGCAAACGAGCCGAGTGGCACGCGCCACGCGATATCGCCGGTGTTGGCGTTTACGGCCGTCAGTGTGCCCCAGGGCGACTGCTGGTGCGCACAGTATTCGCCGCCCGGTAGCGTCCACTCGCCGCTCTTGAGTTCGCGTCGCCGATCCGCGCGATCAGCGTTCCTGGCACGGCCGAATTCCCGCTCATGGAAACAGCCCTGTTGGATGGCGACATCGGATTTCGACAGCACAGCGCGGGCCACACCGACGCGCCCAACTCACCAGTGTTCCTGGATTTAGCCAGCCGCCATATGGACACAGTTTCCACCTATACCAAGTGAATTTCGCAGCGGATGAACCGCTGCTTACGCGCTCTTTCCAATTGCGGCGGCAGCAGAGCCTCGAGATAGCGCGATACACTAGCGGCGTGGAGAGCAGACGATGAAGAATCAGGTGAGCCGGCGTTCCCTTCTAAAGGCCGCGGGAACGGCGGGAGTGGCCGGAGGGTTGCCGGATATCGCTATGGCATTCCAGCCGGCGGGGCCCGTCACATACGAAGTAGCGGCCAGCAGCTATCAGGACGCCGCATCCAAAAACTCGATCAAGTTCGCTGTGATCGGGATCGACCACAATCATATCAACGGCATCACCGACGCGTTGCGGCGCGGCGGCGGCGAGTTGGTGGCGGTACACTCGAACCTTGCGGAAACTCTGGCCGAATATCGGAAGCGCTATCCCGGCGTGAAAGCGGCAACCAGCGAAGATGAGATCCTGAACGATCCGTCCATTCAACTGGTAGCTTCCGCCGCGATCCCGGACCTGCGCGCGCCGCTCGGCATCCGCGTCATGCGGCACGGGAAGGATTATCTAAGCGACAAGCCCGGCATCACGACTCTCGAACAGCTTGCCGAAGTCCGCCGAGCGGTCAAAGAGACTAATCGTATGTTCGCCATCATGTACTCCGAGCGGCTTGAGGTTAGGGCCGCGGTCAAGGCGGGCGAACTGGTGAAGGCGGGCGCAATTGGCAAAGTAGTGCAGACTGTGAACCTGGCTCCGCACCAGGTGAACGAGAAGAGCCGCCCGGAGTGGTTTTGGGATCCGGCCCGCTACGGCGGCATCCTGTGCGACATCGGATCGCACCAGGCCGACCAGTTCGTCTATTACACCGGGTCTACCGTGGCGGATGTGACGGCGTCGCAGATTGCGAATGTGAATTATCCGCACCGTCCGAAGTTCCAGGACTTCGGCGACATGATGCTGCACGGCAACGGCGGCATGGGATACGTCCGCGTGGATTGGTTCACCCCCGATGGTCTCGGAGTGTGGGGCGATGGACGCCTCTTCATTCTGGGAACCGAGGGGTACATCGAATTGCGGAAGTATGCGGATATTGCCGGGCGCCCGGGCGGCAATCACCTATTCCTGGTGGACCGGAAAAAAGTCACGTATATGGACTGTAGTCAGGTGGCGTTGCCGTTCGGACCGCAGTTCGTGGGCGACATAGTGAACCGCACCCACGTGGCGCAGAATCAGGAGCAGGCGCTGCTGGCCACGGAACTGGTTCTGAAGGCGCAGAAGAATGCGCGCCTCGTGTGATGGCAATCGGGTGAGAGACTGACAGATGGAGCTTGGATTTATGGCAGAGATACAAAGACCGTCGCGGCGATCGATCTTGAAGACGGGCTTGGGCGCAGCGGTCACGGCGGGGTTCCCCACGATTGTGCCGTCCAGCGTGTTCGGGCAGACGGCTCCCAGCAACCGGATAAACGTGGGCGCGATCGGCGTGGGGCGCATTTCGCGCACGCACGATCTGCCGGCCATCCGGAAGTATGAGCTGGCGCGCATTATGGCGGTATGCGATCTGGATGCCAATCGCGTGGAGCAGGGCAAGGTTCTGGTGAACGGTTTCTACTCGACCGGCGGCAAACCATACGATGGCGTCAAGGGATATCGCGACTATCACGAACTGCTGGCCAACAAGGACGTGGATGCCGTAGTGATCTCGACGCCGGACCACCAGCACGCCGTTCTGGCAGTGAATGCGGTGCGCGCCGGCAAGGATGTGTACCTGCAGAAGCCGGCCTCGCTGACCATTGCCGAAGGCCGGTACATGAGCGACGCCGTGAGAGCGTCGAAGCGGATTTTTCAGATCGGGTCGCAGCAGCGTTCGTGGAAGCAGTTTCACCGGGCTTGCGAGCTGGTGCGCAACGGACGCATCGGGGATGTAAAACACGTGGAGGTCGGCTTGCCGGGCGATCCTTCGGGACCGGAGGCTGCGGAAATGCCGGTTCCACCGAACCTGAACTACGATGCCTGGCTGGGGACCACGCCGGAGGTGTACTACACGGAAATTCGCGTGCATCCACAGAAGGACTTCGACCGGCCGGGATGGCTGCGCTGCGAACAGTTCGGCGCCGGTATGATCACGGGTTGGGGAGCCCACCATGTGGATACTGCCCACTGGGGAATGAACACCGAGCTTACCGGGCCAGTGGAAATCTGGGGGACCGCCGAATTCCCGGCGCACGGATTATGGAACGTGCATGGGAAATTCAAGACGGAAGGGCGGTACGCGAACGGCATGACCATGTCGATTTCCGGCGACTATCCAAACGGGATCAAGTTCATCGGCACGAAGGGTTGGATCTTTGTGACGCGCGAGCAAAACGTGACGGCAAGCGATCCGGGCGGCCCTGTGGGGAAGCCGCTGGAGGCGAGCGATCCGAAGATTCTGGACAGCGTGATCGGGCCGAACGAGATTCACCTCGCTACCGCCGAGGAGCATCACGCGAACTGGCTCGACTGCGTACGCAGCCGCAAAGAGACGCTGGCGCCGGCCGAAATCGCGCACCGGGCGTGCTCGACCTGCCTGCTGCACCATATGGCGATGAAGACCAAGCGCAAGTTGTACTGGGATCCCGTGAAAGAGCGTTTCAAGAATGACGACGAAGCCAATGCCATGCTGAGCCGGCCGCAGCGGGCGCCTTACGGATTCAATAAGACTGGAACGGCGTAAGCCATCTCTCGGCCGTGCCGATTTCCGTCGTCCACAACACCAGGGACCGCGGCGGACAGCACGCCGCTGCCAGCTACATAAGTACGCCGTTTTCAGAAGTTCGCCAACGTATCGAAACACCGCTTGCTTGCGCGCGCGGCTCTGATCGGAGCCGCGACCGTGAGGGAGCGGAATCCTTGCAATACGCGACCATATTTCTGAAACCACGTACTAAGCCACGCCGGTTTAACAGCGCCGTCACTGTCTAGAACTCGAGGCGGTCTTTCGCTGCTTCAATCTTTTTGGTATCGATGCCGGGGACTTTCGTCACGTCCTTCAGCTCCTTGAAGCTGCCCTTATCGGTACGGTAGCTGACAATGGCCGCGGCATCCGCCGCTGAGATGTCCAATGCCTCCGTAAGTTCCGCCGCGCTTGCCTTGTTGATATTCACCTTCTTCGCGTCGCTCTTGCCGAAATTCGCCGCGAGGTAGTTGATGACCTGATCGATGTCCTCGTCGGTACCGGTTGCGCCCCGCGACACCATGTCGTCGACGATGTTGCCCCAGCGATCCTTCGACATCCTGGCTGTGACGACGTTCTCAAGACCATGGCACGGCGTGCACATTCTTTCGACTACAGCTTTGCCGGGCCCGTCCGGCAATGTTTGGGCTGCGGCGGCAGCCGTGAGACACAGAAACAAGACCAGCCTCATATTCTTCTGACCTCTTACTCTTCTAAGGTAGGGCATAAACAAATAACCTTCCCGTAAGCGCATCGGGGTGATCGCCGCCGGCCGCGAACACCGCAACATATTGTTTACCGCTCTTGCCCCGATAACTGATCGGCACGGCGTTAGTATCGGCGTGCTGGTCTGTCACCCACAACTCTTTGCCGGTGCGTGAATCGAATGCGCGAAATTTGCCGTCAATGGTGGCGCCGATGAAAACCAGGCCGCCGGCGGTCGCGATGGAGCCGCTGTTGGTGGTGGGCGTACCGGTTTTCGGTATCCCCAGCTTGTCTAACTCCTCGAATGAGCCCAGCGGAACTCTCCACGCGATGTCTCCCGTATTGACATTGACGGCGCTTAGTTCGCCCCAGGGCGGCTGCTGGCAAGGCCAGTGCTTTGTCCCATCCCAAAAGTAGTCGCCCATGTTTAGCGGCGGATGGTCCGGACCCACGCGCACGTATCCCGCGCCGTTCGGTCCCGGCGCCATCTTATTGAAGTTTGCCAGACTCTTGGTGCTGACGAAGATGTATCCCAACTCGGGATCGAAAGATGTGCCGCCCCAATTTCCGCCCCCGGTCCAACTGGGGAAGATCACGCGCAGCTTCGGACCGTATTGCGCGAACGGCCCGCCAGTCAGCGCGCCCCCCTCTCTTGCCAGCAGGTCTCTGCAATACTTTTCGTGTTCGGGCGTTACCGTAGCGATTTCTTCCGGCTTAAACGAGGTGCGCGCCAGAGGCGGCGGTTTGACTGGGATAGGTTGCGTCGGCCAGTTGGAATCTCCCGGGAGCGCGTTATCGTTGGCTACCGGGACCTCTTGCACGTCGTAGATCGGTTTGCCCGTCAGGCGGTCAAAGAGGAACAGATATCCCTGCTTGGTACTCTGCGCTACCGCGGGTATCTTTTTACCGTTGCGGTTCACCGTGATCAGCGCGGGAGCGGCTGTCAAATCGTAATCCCAATTGTCATGGTGCGTCGTCTGGAAGTACCACTTCAATTTGCCGGTGGCCGCCTCCAGCGCCACCAATGTGGAGCCGTAGAGATTCGAGCCCTTCCGGTCGCCGCCGTAGAAGTCGGTGTTAGGCGTGCCGATGGGGATGAACAACAAGCCGCGCTCGACGTCAACGGTCGTAAAGCCCCATGAATTGGCGCCGGACCTGTCCTCCCATTCGCCGTCTTGCCAGACGTCATGGTTCAGTTCGCCGGGACGCGGAATCGTATGGAAGGTCCACACCAGCTTGCCCGTGTGAATGTCCCAGGCGCGAACGTCGCCGTTGGCCGCGCGCGCGGGCATCTCTCCCGTGCTGGAACCGGTGATCACCAGATCCTTGTAGATAGTAGGCGGCGATGACATGCTGACCCGGGCATTCGGAAAGTGGTCGGTTACGCCCACCTTCAGATTGACCAACCCCTCGTTGCCGAAACCGGGAATGGGTTTACCCGTTTTCGCATTGAGTGAGATCAGCCAGCCGTCCCCCGTGCCAAAGACGATCTGCGGAGGCAGATCTTTTGTGCCGGGCCAATAAGCGATGCCGCGCAACGCGGGTGTGTGCGCGCTTTCATATTCCCAAATCTTCGCGCCGGTTTCCGGGTCCATCGCCAGGACGCGGTTATAGGCGGTCGAGAAGTACATCACGTCGCCAATCACCAGCGGCGTGCTTTCGGACCGGCGCGCGCGCGGGCGGCGGGCGGCGGCGGCGGGCGGCTGCGATTCGCTGTCCCCGCGGCCCGCGGCGGCCGGCTCCGAATCGCTACCCCTGCGGCCTCCCGGGATGGGGGGCGGCGGCATGTTTGCCACTTCCGTGTCGAAGGTCCAGGCCAGCTTCAGCTTGGCTACATTGCCCGCGTTAATCTGCTTGAGAGGCGAATATCGCATCCCGCCCGGGTCGTGTCCGAAAACAGGCCAATCGGTTTGCGCCTGAATCATGTTCGACGCAATCATGCAGGCGAAAATAACCTTGTGGGAGAGTCGGCTCATGATCTGTCGTTCCAAATAGACCGTGGGAAGATCGGCGACGGGCGCGCGGAAATAGGGAATAATAGCAACCCTTGGAGCGGTCGAACAGAATCGCCCCCGATGTATGCACCGCGCAAATCGGGACCGCCAAACGGGGCGGCCTTATCGATCTCGAAATCGAATATCGGATTGGGTCCTGTCAACTCGGAACCTTCCAGACTTGTCCGTAGTATACCCGGAACATCCGATAGGTGGCATCAACGCTCGCAAATCTCATGCCGGCGCGCCACGACGACATCTTGATGACGCTATGCGGCAGACCTTGGCGCCGGCGTGACCACCGGCGCGACAATGTATATTATGTATAGTTCGCGCATTGAACAAACTCTCGTGTATGGGGCGCGCGCTGCCGCGTGTCAACAGTACACCAGGGAACAGTTAGACCCCGTCAAGGGCATGATCCGGCAGATCGCCAACCAGACGATGGGCGGGATGCAAAATGTCGCCAAGCCGGGCGACAAGGCGCTGCTCAAGATCAATACCAAGCCTGCGGCATCGTGGAGGCGGGGCGGGCCGGCGGGGAGTTCAGTTGCAACGAGTTTCCAGTTCCGGGGCCGCTCCGCGAGGCCGACGTCTACATCGGATTGCCCAAGATGAAGGGCCACGTTCACACCACCTCTCACCGGCTGAATGAAGTTACAATTCGGCAATCTTCCAGACTATGGTTGGATGGCGCCACCGCGACGATAGTCCGAAGTGGTGCTGCGGCGGCCCCGCCCCGGTAGAGGTTGACACCCTGTGTGAGGCTTTGATGGACTGCGACTCTCCGGCACTAACATGCCCTCGACAGTGTCAGGTGCGGCCGAAGGCCTTGGCATGAAGCGGATGGATGAGATCGACTTGGCGGGTGCGCCGGATCGACCAAGTCAAGCGGCGGTTTCGCCGGCAGACGAACATCCCCCCGGGGATATACCCGAACGTCAACGTGTGATGGGGTCAACCTGCGAAGCAGGATGCAAAGCGATCGTGCGCATCCAGTTAGCGCCGTGCCGATCTTCGACGGCACGGCGCATGAAGTTTGTCGACGTCTCGCCTTCGCGTGAAGCGCACTGCGTCCACAATGCGGCCCGTTGGCAGCCATTGGCTAGAAGAGATCGGAGCTTCAAGCGCAGCAACCCTGGGTCACCGGGAATGTTCCGGATCGAATATTCCGGGTCTTCACAATTAGTTTCATCGTGCAACAATTCAGATTTATGGCGCACCTATTCTGAGAATTGGACGGCAATCGCCGGTTTGCCCTGGGATCAGTCCGCCTCCATCCATCGTCCTCGCCAGCCCGGTATCTGCGGCAGACGCTCATCCCAAGAGCGGCGTTGAAGAAGCGAGCGTCGCCGCAGTGTGAAAAAAGCGCGTTCTCTCCGGCTCTTCACCACTACCCGCAACTCCTGGCAACTCATCGCATGGTTCCTCGCAAATTCCTCGCATGATTCTCTTGACTCAAGTGTAAAACTGACGTATAGTTCACGATAACAACTAAATATCGGCGCCACGTTGGTTCCACGGCGTGCGCCCATCTCGCAAAAGGATAAGGAGTTTTCCATGTCGAAAAGGAGCCTGCAGCGCGCTCTTGTCTATGTGACGTTTGGCGCAATATCCGTTTTTGGCCAGACAATCAGCAGCACCATACTCGGCACGTTGGCCGATCCCGGAAACGCCCTCGTTCCCAACGCCCAACTTACCCTGATCGAAAAGTCCACCGGAGAGGTTCGTAACAGCCAGTCGAACGAGAGGGGGCTGTTCCGCTTCCTCGATCTGGGACCCGGCGTATATAACCTTCGCATCAATGCCGGCGGCTTCAAGGCCTTTGAGCTTTCCGACATTACCATCGCCGCCTCGGAAACCCGCGACTTGGGAACCCTGACTCTTCAAATCGGCGCGGTCACCGAGCAGGTATCGGTAACCGCCCAAGCCACCGCGGTACAGACCGCGAGCAGCGAAAGAAGCGCGACCATCGACGAACTGCAACTGGGCGAAGTCGCCTTGAAAGGCCGCGACGTCTTTGGGTATATGGATCTCATTCCCGGCGTGGTGGATACCACTGCCAGCAGGGATCTATCCAGCGCCTTTGCGGTACAGGGCATCGGAATCAATGGACAGTCGACCGGCAACAAGAATGTGACGCTTGACGGGATCACGATCCTCGATGCCGGCGGACAGAACGATACGTATGTGGCGCCCAACCTCGACTCCATCGGCGAAGTCAGGGTGAGCACCAGCGCCTACCAGGCCGAGTTCGGGAGGCAGGCCGGCGGGGCCATCAACTTTATCAGCAAGGGCGGTACGAAGACCTTTCACGGTACGGCCTATTGGAACCGGCGGCACGAGGACATGAACGCCAATACCTTCTTCGACAATCGGCAAGATATAGCGCGGCCCCTATACCGGTATTTCGTGGGCGGCTTTAGCATTGGCGGCCCAGTCACCATTCCCAAGGTGTACAACAAGACTCGCGAGAAGTTCTTCTTCTTCGCTTCCCAGGAATACACCCAGGTGAAGGTGCCCACCACTACTGGGACCGCCAACGTGCCAACGGCGTTGGAGCGGGCCGGCAACTTTTCTAGCACTGTGAATTCGGTCGGCACCCGGATTACGATTACCGATCCGCTAACCGGGGCGCCTTTCCCGGGCAACATCATTCCCACGAACCGGATCGATCCAACCGGCCTGCAGTTCTTAAACGTATTTCCCATGCCCAACGGATATGTGAATCCGGCCCCCGGCCAGCTTTACAGCGCCAACTTAATCGATAACGACAGCAGCGGGTACCATAAGCGCCGGGACGAAACCGTGCGGCTCGACTACCTGATCAAAAGCAACATGAACCTGTTCCTTCGGGTATCCGACGACTACGATAACGCGCTGACTCCCGAGACGATCGCAGTGGGCGTGGCGGGCGGGCAGGTCCAGTACACTCCAGGTTATGCCTTCACCGCCCATCTGGTTCACACGCTAACGCCAACCACCGTGAATGAGTTTGTGTTCGGACTAGGGCACGTCAATTACGGCTTTTATCAGAATGTGCCCCCATTTCTCCGCACGAGCAGTTTTAACCCGCCAACGTTGAGAACGACGCCGCTGAACTATTGCACGGAGAACGGAAATCAGAGTTGTTTCGATACCTACATAAACTACCTTCCGACTGCTACATATGCCGGCGGTAACGTGGATAACCCGGATTCCTTTAATCCGAGCACTACCGGCAACGACGAGATTCCCTATAAGAACTTCAACGACAACTACACCCTGCAGGACAATTTCAGTAAAGTGATCGGCAACCACAATATCAAAGCGGGCGGGTACGCGGAGTATCAGTCGAAGGTTGAGCCCAACGCCGGATACAACTATGCGGGCTCTTTCAATTTCGGCAGTTCCGTAAACAATCCGCTGGACAGCGGCGATGGCTACGCGAATGCGCTCCTGGGCATCTATCAGACTTACACCGAGGCAACCAATATCAAATCGCCAAATGTTTACTACTGGCTGGATGCAGCGTATATTCAGGATAACTGGCGGGTGAGCCGGCGGTTCACGCTCGATATAGGCGTCCGTTTCGAGCACCAGGGCACCATGCACGAAGATTACGGGGCCTTCGCGGATTTCTTCCCGCAGTTGTGGAATCCGGCTCAGGCGCCCGTGATTTACGCGCCGGCGATCGTTGGCGGCAAGTCCGTGGCGATTGACCCACAGAACGGCGCTACCACCTATTCTTCGTTAGTGGGCACGCTGGTCCCGGGCGTTGGAAATCCCGTGGACGGTATGCATATTGACGGGCTCACCGGAAATGGCCGCTTCTTTGAATTGACGCCATACATTTATCCCGTACCGCGCATCGGTTTCGCCTGGGACGTCTTTGGAGACGGTAAGACGGCGATTCGCGCCGGTTTCGGAGTTTTCCAAAACCTCTTGAATCTGGGTGGACAGGCCGGCGAGAGTGGCGCGGCCCCAGTGGTCTATACTCCCGTTGTCTATTACGGCTATATCAGTCAAATCCCGCAGGCTGCGGCCGCCGAAGCAATATCGCCGACGACAGCCTCGGTTAACGAAGGCAACCAAAAGCCGGCTCACTCCGACGAGGCCAATTTCACCATCCAGAGGGATATCGGATTCAGTACGGTTGTCGATGTCGCTTATGTGTACGACAACGCCCGCGACGCGCGGCAGAGCCTGCAGATCAACCCGATTCCGGAGTTTGCGTATGCGAACCCCGCGAATGTATTCAACAACACGGAGGTCAACGCGAATCTGCTGCGAACTGCTTATCCGGGAATGGGAAGCATCACGGAAACCAGCGACAGTCTCTCGAGCTTGAATTACAACGCGCTACAAGTGCAGGCGCAGCACAGGTTGCGACATGGGGTCCAGTTCGGCGCTTCTTACACGTTCTCCAAGGCTCTGGGAACTCAAAGTTGGGATAACTATCACAGTCAGCGCGCGTGGTTCTATGGGCCGCTATCTAACGACCGGTCTGACGTACTGGCGATTAACTACTCGTACAACCTGCCCGGGCCGGGCAACCACCTCGGCGTGATGAAACACGTGCTCGATAACTGGGTGCTTTCCGGCGTTACCATATTCCAGACCGGGGCGCCCGTCACTCCAACCTGTACCTCGGTTTCCGCGGGACCCGCCAACTCGGATCCATCCCTGTCCGGCGGCGGTGCGCGTTGCCAGGAGATAGCCAATCCGACCAACTTTACGCAGAGCTTCTACTCCAATTTCAATACCGCCGCATTCGGCATGGCCCCGGCTGGAACGTTCGGTAATATCGGCGAGAACATTCTGCGGCAACCGTCCTGGTCCAATTGGAACGTGGCATTGCAGAAGATTGTCAAAATCGGGAGGGACGGAAGGTACAGGCTGTCGGCCCGTATCGAGGCTTTCAACGTCTTCAATCACACCGAGTTCTCGACCATTGGCACGACGTATACCTTCTCCGGGGCGGTCAACACCAACACGCAAACGGGGCAGTATACGGCGACTTATTCGCCCCGCCAGATGGCAACCACGCTGCGATTTGAGTTCTAAGCTTTTCGAATCGATCGATTAAGAGATGGCGGGGCTGGCGCGGCCGACAACCCAGTGTCTCGCTTTCTCCGGGGTGAGCGGCCGTTTTGCGGGTGAGCGGCCGCTCGACAAACCACGTTGGCGGAGAATTTCGCAGTACTACCTTACGCAACGATTCCGAGTTTGTGCCCCACTTTCCGGAAGGCTTCCAGCGCGCCGTTTAACTCGTCGCGCGTGTGCGTCGCTGTCACAATGGTCCGGACTCGCGCCTTTCCCTTCGCCACCACGGGAAATCCGATCCCCAGCGCCAGCACGCCTTCTTCAAACAGCCCGTTAGACAATGCGTGCGCCGTCTTGGCTTCGCCCACAATCACCGGCGTGATCGGTGTCTCGCTCATGCCTGTATTGAATCCGGCGGCGACTAATCCTTGCTTGAAGTACTTAGTGTTATCCCAAAGATTTTGAATTCGCTCGGGCTCCTGCTCCAGCACATCGAACGCCGCCAGACATGCGGCCGCTACCGCAGGCGGATGCGACGTCGAAAACAGAAACGGACGCGCGCGGTGATATAGAAACTCGATCAGGTCGCGGGTGCCGCAGACGTAGCCGCCCAATACGCCGATAGCTTTCGAGAGAGTCCCTACCTGCACGTGAACGCGTCCGTGCAAACCGAAATGATCGATAGTTCCGCGGCCCGCCTTGCCCAGTACGCCGGAGGAGTGCGCGTCGTCCACCATCATGATGGCGCCGTGCCGTTCGGCGGCCTCCACCAAGCCGGGCAGCGGGCCGATGTCGCCATCCATGCTGAAAACACCGTCGGAGATCAGCAGCTTTCTGCCGGCAACGCCGTCCAACTCGGCGAGAATCTTCTCGGCCGCTGCTACATCCTTATGCGGAAACACGCGAATCTTCGCCCTCGACAAGCGGCATCCATCAATGATGCTGGCGTGGTTCAACTCGTCGGAAATAATGTGATCCTCGGGGCCGAGAAGGGCGGAAACCGTGCCCGCGTTGGCGGCGAAGCCGGATTGGAATACCACGCAGGCTTCCACGTTCTTGAAAGCGGCGATGCGCTCTTCCAGTTGCATGTGCAGCGTCATAGTGCCGGAGATGGTGCGCACGGCGCCGGAACCAACGCCGAAGCGTTTGACGGCGTCGATGGCGGCTTCGCGCAGTTTGGGGTGGGTGGTGAGGCCCAGATAATTGTTGGAGGCGAGGTTGATCACCTCTCTGCCGTCGAAGCGGGATTCGGCGGCGCTGGCGGATTGCAGAATGCGCAGGCGCTGGTAGACGCCGTCGCGCTTCCACTCTTCGAGCTGATCGTGCAGGTAAGCGAGGGGATTGGTCATAAATGTTCAGTCTATGCCAGTCGGCTGTATTCACTGGCGAAATGGATCAGCGGCCGGCCTTCGCCGACGGTGGCGCGCAGCATTTCCGCGATGAAAATATCGTGGTCGCCGGCGGCCACACGGTGGCGCGTTTCGCACTCAATGGCGGCCAGTGCGCCGTCGAGCAAGGGAACGCCGGTTTCGCCGCGGCGCCACGCGAGCGATTCGAAACGGTCGTCGACGCGCATGGCGAAGCGCTCGGAAAGCTCGCCTTGATCTTCCCGCAAGACGCTCAAGCCGAAATGGCGCGACTGTCGAAAGACGTCGATGGCGGCGATGGCGTGTCCGAGGCAGATGAGGATGAGCGGAGGGTCGAGGGAAACGGAAGAAAACGAGCTGACTGTAAGTCCGTGGGGCGCGCCGCTGGCGTCGATTGCGCCGGCAATGGCGACGCCGGTTGCGAACCGGCCGCAAGCCCGGCGGAATACGTCGCTCGAAACCGCCTGGGGGGATTCCGGCAGACCCGCGCTTGACATGAGTATAAATTCAATCTTATCATGTGGTTGACCGGTAGGGAACCAATTTCGCCAAACGCCCGGACAGGAGGCTTACTTGATCAAGCTCGATATCATCAACGAAGTTGTCAGCCGGACCGGCATCACCAAGACCAAGGCCGAAATGGCCGTGGAGACCGTGTTTGAGAGCATGAAGCGCGCGCTCGAACAAGGCGACCGTATCGAGCTGCGAGGCTTTGGGGTGTTCAACGTGAAGCCGAGGAAGACCGGCATCGGGCGAAATCCGCGGACGGGGGCGGAGGTTTCTATTCCCCCGGGCAAGGCCGTGCGCTTCAAGCCCGGCAAGGAGCTGCAGACGCTGCAGTAGATTACTGCCCGCGGCTTGGCGTGGCTCTATCGTGGCCTTATCGTGTCATCCAGGGATATTTTTCCGGCGCCGCAGATTTACGAGGCGTATCGCCTCCCGGCGTACCGCCCGCGCGAGCGCTATTGGCTCTACGCGCTGCTGTTTGCGTTGACGCTGCTCTCCACCACCACGGTGGGGGCGGCCATGCAGTACAGCTTCAACCGCAACGTGCCGTTCGACCTCAGCCGCAGCATCGACATGTATCCGCTGTTGTGGCGGCATCCGGCAATGCTGCTGGGCGGGCTGCCGTTTTCGCTGACGCTGCTGACCATCCTGCTGGCTCACGAATTCGGGCACTACCTCGCCGCGATGTATCACGGGGTGGATGCCAGCCTGCCGTACTTTCTGCCGTCGCCGGTGCTGGGGACTTTCGGCGCGTTCATCCGCGTGCGCTCGCCCATTTACTCGAAGCGCATTCTTTTCGATATCGGCGCGGCGGGGCCGCTGGCGGGGTTTGTGTTTCTGCTGCCGGCGCTGGCCATCGGGATCGCGTTCTCGAAGGCGATTCCGGGCATCGGGCATCAGGGCGAGCTGCAATTCGGCATCCCGGGGCTCGAGTGGATTTTGCAGCGCGCCATTTTTCCGGGGCTAAAATCGAGCGACGTCTATCTGCATCCGGTGGCGCGCGCGGCGTGGGTGGGGATGCTCGCCACGGCAATGAACCTGCTGCCCATCGGACAGCTTGACGGCGGACACATTCTCTACTCGTTCTTCCCGCGGCGGCATAAGCTGGTCTCGATAGCGGCATGCGTTTGCCTGATCCCACTGGGAATCTTCTGGCAGGGCTGGTACTTCTGGGGCGTGGCGCTGCTGATTCTGGGCCGGCGGCACCCTTCCATTTATGACGCGGCTGAATTGGGCGCGGGGCGGCGCAAACTGGCGTGGGTCGCGCTGGTGGTGTTCCTGCTGTGCTTCACGTATGCACCCATCGCGGAGGGCGCGCTTTAAAAGCCGGAATGAAAATTACGGCCACCATCATCACGCTCAACGAGGAACGCAACATCGCGCGCGCCATTGAGAGCCTGCGATGCTGCGATGAGATTTTGATTCTGGATAGCGGGTCGACCGACCGCACCGAGGAGCTGGCGGAAAAACTGGGCGCGCGCGTGATTGGCGCGGGGTGGCGCGGGTACGCCGGGCAGAAGAACTGGGCCGCCGAACAGGCGTCGCACGATTGGATACTTTCACTCGATGCCGATGAGGCGCTGAGCGAGGCGCTGGAAGCTGAGATCTGGAACCTGAAGAAGACCGGGCCGCGCGACGACGGCTACTCCATGCCGCGCCTGGCGCGCTATCTGGGTCGATGGATTTTGCATTCGGGCTGGTATCCGGACCGCAAAATCCGCCTCTACGACCGGCGCAAAGGAAAGTTCCTGGGCGATTTCGTTCACGAGAGCGTGCAGGTGACAGGCCGCGTGGGCAGACTGGAAAGCAACATTCTGCACTTCACCTGCGACTCTCTTTCCGAGCACGTCAAGTCCATCGAAAAGTACACCACCCTGGCCGCGCAGGAGCTGGCATCGCGCAATGTTCAGGCGCCGCTCTGGCGCATGCTCTTCGACCCCCCGTGGACGTTCCTGAAGAGCTACGTGTTCCAGCGCGGCTTCTTGGACGGGCGCGAAGGGCTGGCCATCGCCTACATGGCGGCCTTCTACACATTTCTGAAGTACGCCAAAGCGAGAAACATGAGCTGATGCGTATTCTGCACCTGGATTCGGGCAAGGAGATGCGCGGAGGCCAGTGGCAGGCGCTGCGTCTGATTGAGGGGCTGGCGGCCATGGGGGTGGAGCAGACGCTGCTGGCGCGCGCCGGCTCGCCGCTCTTTCAGGCAGCCCTAAAAGCCGCGGACAATATCGGTTTGCACGTGGAGCCGCTGGGACTGGCGCACGCCGCAATGCTGGCGGGACGCCACGATTTGATTCACGCCCACGATGCGCGCACACACACGATTGGCGCCATTACCGGCATCGTAGCCAGGAAGCCGCTCGTGGTTGCGCGGCGTGTGGCCTTCGCTGTGCGGTCGCGCTGGAAATATTCCAGAGCGAAGCGGTATGTGGCGGTCTCGGAGTTCGTAAAATCCGTGCTGACGGCGAGCGGCGTTCCCGGGGAAAGAATCGACGTAGTGTACGACGGAGTTCCAATTTTGGAACAGGCGCAAGGGCCGAAAGTGGTAGCGCCGGCCAACGCGGGCGATCCGCGGAAGGGCGCGCCGCTGGTGATGGAAGCGGCGCGGCTGGCGGGAGTGGCGCTGAACTTTTCCACCGACCTGGAGCGCGATCTGCGCCGGGCCGCGATCTTTGTATACATCACGCACAGCGAAGGGCTGGGGTCGGCGGCGCTGCTGGCGATGGGGGCCGGCGTGCCGGTGGTGGCGAGCAGAATAGGCGGATTGCCGGAGGCGATTCGGCATGGCGAGAACGGACTGCTGGTGGAAAACGATGCCGCATCCATCGCGGCCGCGATTCGCACGCTGATGGATGGCGGCGACCTGGCGCGGCGCATGGGCGAGGCGGCGCGGCGAACGGTGCTGGAAAAGTTTACAGTGGATCATATGGTGCGCCGGACCATGGACGTCTACTCGAAGGTGCTCGATGTAGGACAGCCCTCCCGGCCTGTCTTTCCGGAGCGCCAATGATTGAAGCATTACTCGCGCTGCTGTTCGGTCTGCTGATGGGCAGCTTTCTCAACGTGTGCATCTATCGCTGGCCGCGCGACCTTTCCGTGGTGCGTCCGCGGTCGCACTGCCCGAGTTGCGGCGAGATGATTGCCTGGTACGACAACGTACCGGTGCTGAGCTTTCTGCTGCTGCGCGGCCGTTGCCGGCATTGCAAGGCGAGAATTCCGGTGCGCTACCCGATCGTGGAATTGCTGACGGCGGCGCTGTTCTTTTATTTCGTCTATGCGCTGGGGCCGACTGTGGCCGCGCTCAAAATGTGCGTGCTGGCGGCGCTGCTGGTGGGGTTGATCTTCTCCGACCTGGAAGAGCGCATTCTGCCCGACGAATTCACGCTGGGCGGACTGGCGCTCGGTTTCCTCTTCGCGCTGTTCGTGCCGACGCCGTCCGATTTCGGTTCGTTGCTAGTCTACGTAGCGCTGCACAAAGACCTGACCGGCGTGGCGAGGTGGGTTACAGAAGCCGCCTTCGGATCTTTACTGCCTGCATTCCTGCTGTGGGCGGCCGGCGAGATCTATTTCAGAATCCGCCACAAGGAGGGCCTGGGCCTTGGGGACGTCAAGCTGATCGCCATGGTGGGCAGCTTCATGGGATTGCCGGGCGCACTGTGGACGCTGATTCTCGGCGGGGTGAGCGGGTCGATTCTGGGCAGCTTGTATATCAAAGCCACCGGCAGGGAGTTCGGCACATACGAATTACCATTCGGCACGTTCCTGGGCGTGGCGGCGCTGGTGTTGGCGGTTTGGCACAAGGAGATACTGGGAATGTAGAGTCATTCAGAGGCGCGGGCGGACTAGTGTCTACGCCTGGGCAGAAACCAAAATCGAGAAGAGGCGCTGGCCGCCGATAAACGCCGATAAACGCCGATAAGAATTGCCTTTTGTTTTATCGGCGTTTATCCGCGTTCATCGGCGGCCCAAAACATTTTCCGTATTGGTTGGAGGTATCAACTTCGCAGATTGGAACGCGCGTTCACACGATTGTGAACGCTGCACGCAGAGTGTGCGCAAAGTGCGTGCGCTACGAATGGTCAATTCTCGGTGGGCTTTTCGGCGTCCGGCCAGATGCAGGCCCTCCGGCAAGTATTGCAAGTCCACACCTCTGCCTTCGCTTTCAGCGCCGCCTGTTCATCCGGAAGCTCAATCACTGTCATAAGAATTCCCCTACGTCTTCATCCTATCAGTGCCAGTCTTACGCCGGTGAACCGTTTGTCATGCGGCTAATTCCAGCGCCGCTCCCAACCTCTCCACCAATCGGCGTTTTCCAGTTTCAGCGCATTCCAGCACAGGTCGATCATGTGGCCGTCTTTGCGCATCATGCCTTCGCGGGTAACTTCGGGCGGTAGGGTGACCAACTGCGCGAAGCGGTCGAACACGGCGTCGCGATCCTGCGCGGGGACGCGCGTCAGCAGGTGCCAGAGCGTGATGCCATCGCGCGAGCGGGCGGAAGAGAGAATGCCGCCGAGCGAAGCAGCATCGCCCTGCTCGAACCGCGCCAACGACGCGCGCAACGCTTCGGGAGCGTCCTCATAAAATGGGATGCCCGGGCCCGCGGTTTTGCGCGTGATGCATTCGGCGCCGGCGGGGATGAACGATTCGTTATCGTGAAACTGAAACGCCACCCAGCCGAGCAGCACGCGGACGAGGCCGTTGCCGGTGGAATCCACGTTCAAGGTATATTCGCAGCCCAGATCGACGGCGCGCGAGGATGGCGTATTCACCACGAACTCGCGCGGCGGCGCCCAGATAAAGGCGTGCAGCATGCCGCGATTCAACGTGACCTGGCGATCCGTAGAGGCGCGCAGCTCGGATTGCGGGCCGATTTCGATTCTGCCGATATCTTCGGCGGAAAGCGCCATCTGAGCGTCCGCGCCGGTGCGAAGGACGTCGCCGTGCCGTACATGGCTCGCGACTACGGCCTGCCCGCGCCCGACTTGCGCCACGCCGGCAGTGCTGTCTATGCGCCATCCGGTAGGTTGCGCCGGCGGCATCATCAGGCGAACCGCGATAGCGCCGGCGATCACGGCCGCGGCGGCAGCGATCCATCGCCACCGCTTCCCTGCGGGGCCGCGCGGAACATTGCGAGGGGCGCTTCGGAGGTCCCACGGGCGAGTGCGATACCGGAACGGCGCGAGCGTCTCTTCCAGGCGCACAATTTCCGGATCAGGCGGCCCGGATTGGTCCCACAGGTAATCGTCGTTCATTTTTCCTTTCCGCCTCCCAGCGCCTCGCGCAACAGCTTCATGCCGCGGCAAAGATTAACGCGCACCGAATCCGGCGTCAAGCCGGTCTGCCGCGCGATTTCCGGCCCAGTCATGCCTTCCACCAAGCGCATGGTCAGCGTCTCGCGGTAAGCTTCGGGCAAGTTGCGGATGGCATCGAGGGCCGCGAACGATTCCGCGCCGGCGCCGCGAACGGGAGCCACGCGTTCGTCGAGCGGCGCCTCTTCGCGCGCGCCGCGAAAGTAGTCCATAGCGCGGTTGCGGGCGATGGCTCCCAGCCAACCGCGAAACGCCGCGGCTGTACGCAGCTTACCGAGTTGCTTCATGGCGGAGAGAAACACGTCCTGCACCAGGTCTTCGGCATCGCCCGGCGGAACGCGCGCCAGCAGGATTCCGTGGACCATGCGCGCATAGCGGATGTAGAGTTCCCCGAACGCCGGGCGGTCGCCCGCGGCCGCGGCGCGGATCAGGCCGTCGTCATCGGTGGGTTCTTGCGGCGCCAGCATCGCTGGAATCATGATAATGACGAAATAGAGACGGAGGGTAGGGGCGAAGCGTTAACAACGGGTTCCGTCGTCCAAGCATTGACGAGAGATGATGCTTGGGATGCGACGCTGGCGTTTTTGTCCGGCGGTTGCGTACAATCGGACGGCAATGACGAAGAAGCCATATAGCGAGAAACAGGGGCAGTACCTGGCGTTCATTTTCTTCTACACGAAGATGCACGGAGTCGCTCCAGCCGAATCTGACATGCAGAACTATTTCAGGGTGTCGCCGCCATCGGTGCATCAGATGGTGCTGACGTTGGAAGCCAAAGGCTTCATCGAACGAACTCCGGGGAAGGGCCGGTCGATTCGTCTGCTAATCCCTCGGGAGGATCTGCCCGCGCTGCAGTAGCGCGCCGGTTACGATTCAGAACGGCCTGCGGAAGGCAAGTCGCCCGGCGAGTGTCATGGCGCCGCGATGCGCAGACGTCTATGTATAACAGCGTATGGCCGCTCACGCTGAGTGAAAGCCATCCGGGCGGCGACGCACATTGTTTTGAGGGGCTTGAACGGGTAAATGCACCGTTGCTGTAATCGTGTGCATAGCGTCACAGAACCATTACAGAAAAGGCGCATCGCACGTTCCGTTCTGATTTCCCACAGACTTTTCCACAAAACCGTGGAAAAATCCGACTGACCTTGCCTGGCCAACCTTGCTATCTCGTTTACCCCAAGCGATTTCGCCCCTTCATGCCCTTGACACTGTCCTCCGCGCTTACTATAATCAGCCCCGGGATGCTATCAGGCGCTCTACGTTGGAGAACCATTTGAAAGCCGTCCTTATTTTCAGCAGTTTGCTGGCCGCCGCACCCGCATTCTCTTTTGCGCAAACCGCGGCCCTTCATCCGCAAGCGGCTCCCGCTTCGGTCGCGGCGTCATTTTCAACCGCTGCCGCACAGCGCGCCTTCCTGAATCAATATTGCGCCTACTGTCACAACGACCAAACCAAATCCGGCGGGATGTCGCTCACCAAACTGGACCTTGCGCACATCCCGCGCAGCGCGGATCTAGCCGAGAAAATGATCCGCAAGCTGCGCGTCGGCCTCATGCCTCCTCCCGGGATGCCGCGGCCCAAACCAGCGGTCCTCAAATCCTTCGCCGCATCGCTGGAAAGCGCTATCGATCAAGCCGCCGCCCTGCATCCCAACCCCGGCCGCCCGGCGCTACACCGGCTCAATCGAACTGAATACGCCAACGCGATTCACGACCTGCTGGATGTCGATGTCGACGTATCCGGCCTGCTTCCCACCGACGATATGAGCCATGGCTTCGATAATATGGCCGATGCGCTCACCATTTCTCCAGCGCTGATGGAAGGCTACATCCGTGCAGCCGGCCGCATCAGCCGCGAGGCCGTGGGCGACTCGGCGGCGCTGGCGCTGACCTCAACTTACTCCATCCCGCGGATCACCGCGCAAACCCGCCACGTGGAAGGCACGCCCATCGGCACGCGCGGCGGAATGTCCATCGTTCACGATTTCCCCGCCGACGGCGAATACATCTTCAAAATCGGCTTCTACTACGCCGCCACCGGTGCGCTCTTCGGCCAGAATCAAGGTAAAGGCCACCAGGTCGAAATCGCGGTGAATGGCGTTAAGGTCGCGATGCTGGACGTGAACCCTTCCATGACGCTGGCGAAGGACGGCATGAAGACGCCGCCGATCCAAGTGAAGGCCGGACCGCAAAGAATTTCGGCGTCTTTCATTCAGCTCGCCGACGGCCCGATCGAGGACGAGTACAGGATGGTGGAGCAGAGCCTGGTGGAGGTCCAAATCGGCTCGCTGCCAGGTATGACCACGCTGCCGCACCTGCACGAGTTGAGCATCACCGGCCCGGTCAAGGTGGAAGGCGTTTCGGATACGCCCAGCCGTCACAAGATCTTCACCTGCCGTCCCGCGCCCGGCGCCGACGAGATTCCGTGCGCCAAGCAGATTATCGCGGCGCTGGCGCGCCAGGCGTATCGCCGTCCGGCCACTGGCAACGACCTGGAAGAGCTGCTGAATTTCTACCAGTCGGGCCGCAATGAGGGCGATTTCGAAAGCGGAATCCGCACGGCCATTCAGGCGATGATATCGAATCCCGAATTCGTCTTCCGCTTCGAGCACGTTCCTGCGAACACGACGCCCGGACGGAATTTCCGCATTGGCGATCTAGAACTGGCCTCGCGCCTTTCGTTCTTCTTGTGGAGCCGCCCGCCCGACGATCAGCTTCTCACCGTCGCCAGCCAAGGCAAGCTCCGCGATCCGCTGGTGCTCGAAAAACAGGTCAAGCGCATGCTGGCCGACCCGCGATCGGAAGCGCTCACCACCAACTTCGCCTCCGAGTGGCTGCACCTGCAGAACTTGAAGGGAGTCACCCCCGATCTGTTGCTGTTCCCGGATTTCGACGCTACGCTGACAGATTCTTTCCGGCGCGAAACCGAGATGCTGTTCGAGAGCGTCATGCGCGAAGACCGCAACGTGGTGGAACTTCTGACGGCGGACTATACTTTCGTCGACGAACGCCTGGCCAAGCATTATGGCATCCCGAACATTCTGGGCAATCGCTTCCGACGCGTCACGGTTACCGATCCGAACCGCTTCGGGTTGCTGGGCCACGGCAGCATACTCACGCTGACCTCAACCGCCATCCGCACCTCCCCCGTGCAGCGCGGCAAATATGTAATGGAAGTGCTGCTGGGCACGCCGCCGCCGCCGGCGCCACCCAATGTGCCCGCGCTGCCCGAGAACGCCGATAGCCGCACGGGCCACGCGGCCAAGCTTTTGTCGGTGCGCGAACGCATGCAGGAACATCGCGCGAACGCGGCGTGCGCGGGCTGCCACAAGATGATGGACCCCATCGGCTTCTCGCTGGAGAACTTCGACGCGGTGGGCGTGTGGCGCACCAACGACAGCGGGTTCCGCATCGATCCGTCGGGCGAGATGTTCGACGGCGCCAAGCTGGATGGACCCATCGGCCTTCGCCAGGCGCTGTTGAACCATTCCGACGCGTTCCTCGGAACGTTCACCGAGAACCTTTTGGCCTACGCACTGGGCCGCGTGCTGGAAAGCCCCGACATGCCCGCGGTGCGCGGCATCGACCGTGCGGCGGCGCGCAGCAACAACCGCTTCTCGTCGTTTATCATGGGAATCGTGAAGAGCCCGCCCTTCCAGATGCGAAGAGCGGAAGAGACCGCGCCTGCGACCACCAATCTGGCCGCGGCGAGGAGGGTGGAAAATGCCGTTCATAACTAAGAAGCACATTTCCCGGCGCGAAGTCCTGCGGGGCATGGGGGTAGCGTTGTCGCTCCCGCTGCTCGATTCCATGGTTCCCGCGCAGACGCCCATCGGCAAGACGGCGGCGTCGCCGCAGACCCGCCTCGCGTGCATCGAAATGGTACACGGGGCCGCCGGCAGCACCGGGGAAGGCACCACCAAGCACTATTGGTCGCCGGAAAAGGAGGGCGCCGATTTCGAATTCAGCCAGACGCTGGAGCCGCTCGCGCCCTATCGCGATTACATCACGATTGTCAGCAACACCGATCTGCATCCCGCCACGGCATGGGCCGCCGCCGAAGAGGGCGCCGACCATTTCCGATCGAGCGCGGTTTACCTCACCGCCGCGCATCCGAAGATGACCGAGGGGTCGGACTATTACGTGGGTGCGTCCATCGACCAGATCTACGCGCAGCAGTTGGGTCAGGATACGCCGCTGCCTTCCATTCAGCTTTGCATCGAGATGGTGGATGCCTCCGGCGCGTGCGACTACGGCTATGCCTGCGTGTACGCCGATACGATCAGTTGGGCGTCTCCTACCGCTCCGTTGCCGATGACGCTGGACCCGCGCATGGCCTTTGAGAACCTCTTCGGCGAGGGCGGCACGCCGCAAGAGCGATTGGCGCGGCAGAAGGTGAACCGCAGCATTCTCGATTGGATCTCGCATGATGTATCGCGTTTGCAGAAGGGCCTGGGGCAGAGCGACCGCAACCGCCTGAACGCGTATCTGGACGACGTGCGCGAGATTGAGCGCCGCATCGAGCGGATCGAAAAGTATAATGCCAGCGGCGAAGCGCGCGCGCTGCCCGCCGCGCCGCTGGGCGTGCCCGATTCCTACGAAGAGCACGTGAAACTGATGTTCGATCTGCAGGCGCTGGCGTTCATGACGGAGACCACGCGGGTTTCGGCATTCAAGTTGAGCCGCGATGTGAGCGGACGCGTGTGGCCTGAGAGCGGAGTCAAGACGCCGTTCCATCCGTGCTCACACCATGGCGAGACACCCGCGAGAATCGCCGAGTTCGCTAAGCTCAACCGGTATCACGTGAGCTTGATTCCTTACTTCCTTGAGAAGTTGAAGAATACGCCGGATGGCGACGGCAACCTGCTGGATCACTCGCTAGTGCTCTATGGCAGCCCTATGGGCGATTCCAACGTGCACAACCATAAGCGCGTGCCGTTGTTCCTGGCGGGGCATGCCAGCGGCAAGGTGAAGGGCAATCTGCATATTGTTACCAAGGATGAGACGCCCACGGCGAATGTGCTGCTGACGATGTTGCAGAAGGTGGGCGTGAAGGCCGAAAGCTTCGGCGATAGCAACGGGACGGTGGCGATTTAGGTTGCGATGGGCTTTGGTTTAGATGATGGGACTAAGCGCGTTCACACGAGTGTGAACGCTGCACGCAGGAGTGCGTGCGCCACGAATCCAGGCTACAAATCCAGGGGGCGTTAATGAGGGTTAAACATTTAGCGGGTGCGCTGTTGGTCGCGCTGTTGCTTTCCGCGGCGGGCAGCGATACGCGCCTGGCGGATGCCGCCATGCAAGGCGACCGGGCCGCGGTGAAATCCCTGCTGCAGCAGAAAGTGGAGGTCAACGCGCCGCAGGGCGATGGGGCCACTGCGCTGCACTGGGCGGCATCCAATGAAGACCTGGAAATGGTGAAGCTGCTGCTGGCGGCCGGCGCCAATGTGAACGCCGCTACGCGCGAGGGCGGCGTGACGCCGCTCTTTATGGCATGCACCAGCGGCAATGCGGCTATCGTCGAGGCTCTGTTGAACGCCGGCGCGAACGCCAAGTCGGCCAAGCCGAATGGCACAACCGCTCTGATGACTGCGGCCGCATCGGGCAGCGTGGGCGCGCTCAAGGCGCTGCTGGATCATGGCGCCGAAATCAACGCGAGGGAATCCGTTCACGGGCAGACGGCCTTGATGTTCGCCGCCGCGCTCAATCGCGTGGACGCGGTCAAGTTCCTGGCGCAACACGGCGCCGATGTGAATATCGCCAGCAATGTCGCCAAGCTGGAGCGAGTCCGTTTCGATCAGGACGGCAACGTGGTGGAAACTCCGGCTGCGGGCGCGGCCGCGGGTGGCAGAGGCGGACGTGGCGGCAGAGGCAGAGGCGCCGCGGCTGCCAGTGCCGCGCCCGCTAAGAATGCCGACGAGGAAGACGCCGCTAACGATGCGGAGGCCGCCGCGGCTGCCGCGAAAACTGCGAAGGCCACCGCCGAATCGGACCTGGACCTGCTGGCGCGCTCTATCGGGCTGAAGTCCGCCGAAGCCCGTTTTGCGATTCCCAAGGCTAAGGCCGGCGACATCGCCGCACGCGCTCCCCGCCGCGTTGGCGCTGAAGTAATGGGTGGCATGACCGCGCTGCTCTATGCGGCCCGCGAAGGCCATACGGATACCGCGCGCGCGCTGGTGGAAGCCGGGGCCAACCTGAACGCGCTGAACGGCGATAAGTATAGCCCGCTGGTGATGGCGATCACGAACGGCCACCTGGATATGGCCAAGTATTTTCTGGATCATGGCGCCGACCCGAACCTGGCTACCAATGCCGATCTTCCGGCTCTCTACGCCACCATCGACGTGCAATGGGCGCCGCACACCTGGTTCCCGCAGCCCAGCACGGACCAGGAAAAGGCGACCTATCTGGACTTGATGAAGGCTGAGATCGAACACGGCGCCAAGGTGAATGCGCAGGTGGGCGAGAAGCTGTGGTTCCGCTCGTTCACCAACGATTACACATGGATCGACCCCGCCGGCGCCACCGCTTTCTGGCGCGCCGCGCAATCGAGCGACGTGGCCGCGATGCGCCTGCTGGTGGAGCATGGGGCCGATCCAAAGATGCCCACCACATCGGGCGATACGCCGCTGCACGCTGCTGCCGGCATCGGCTGGGCGGCGAACTGGAGCGTGAACGCGCCGGTCCCGCTGGTGGATGCCGTGAAGTATTGCGTGGAGCTGGGCAACGACGTGAACGCTACCGATAACCGCGGCTTCACTCCGCTGCACGGCGCTGCCTATCTGGGCAACAACGAGATGGTGAACTACCTGGTTTCGAAGGGCGCCAAGGTGGATGTGAAGAGCAAGGCCGGGGACTTCGTCGCGGACATGGCGAACGGCCCCACGCGCTTTGGTCAGCCGCATCTGGAGACCGTGGCGCTGCTGGAAAAGCTGGGATCGCCTAACTCGCATAACTGCCGGTCGGATCAGTGCGTGGTGCAGAGCAAGGCTAATATTTACAACCGAGTTTTGAGCCCGGTCGAGCAGGCCGATAAGGATCGCCTGGATAAGCTGGCGGTGGCGATGGGCTTTAAGGAAGTTGAGTATCTGCCGGATGTGCCGGCTGCCGCTGGCCGAGGCCGCGGTGGAATGTAGGACAGGCCTCCTGGCCTGTCTCTGTGTTGTAAGTGCGGTTAGTACATCGGAAGGACAGGCCGGGAGGCCTGTCTTACCTTACCCGGCTAGTCTGCCTCTCGATCATCCCGCTATTCAGTACTTCCAGTCGCCGCTTGATAATGCAGTTACTCGCCTGACTAACTCCAGCGTCGGCGACTTATCGGACTTACTGCAACGCCTCGGTGTCAGTCACGATTCGCAGCTGCTGGTCTTTTCGAAGACCAGTTTTCAAGCCGACAAGATCTCTCCGCGCAATCCGCGCGCCATCTATTTCAACGATGACGTGGCCGTCGGCTGGGTGCGCGGCAGCCCGTCGATGGAAGTCGCCGCGTTCGATCCACGGCAGGGAGTGGTCTTCTATACGTTCAACGCGGAGAAGCCCGTCTTCACGCGCCAGCAGGTTTGCCTGAGGTGCCACCAGGGTCCCGCGACGCTGGGCGTACCCGGAATTTTCGTGGGTTCGGTGTATCCGAATTCCGCCGGGCAGCCCTCCGCGACGGCCGCCATCATTACCGATCACCGCACGCCGTTTGGCGACCGCTGGGGCGGGTGGTATGTCAGCGCTGCGCACGGCGAGCAGGCGGACCGCGCCAACGCCGTGGCTCCAGACCCCGCCGAACCGGCCGCGTTAGAGAAGCTCACCGTCAAGTTCAACCCCGCCGGATATCTGACGCCTCTCAGTGACATTGTGGCGCTGATGACCTTCGAGCATCAGACGCAGATGACGAACCTGATCACCCGCCTGGGCTGGGAGGCGCGCATCGGAGGCGAGCCGGATATCGAGCCCATTGTCGACTACATGCTGTTTGCCGACGAGGCGCGTTTACGAGAGCCGGTGGAAGGGGCCGGCGCCTTCACCAGGACGTTCCCGCTGCGCGGCCCCCGCGACCGCCGTGGACGCAGCCTGCGCGATTTCGACCTCAATACGCGCCTGTTTCGCTATCCGTTGAGTTACATGATCTATAGCGCCGCGTTCGACGCGCTGCCCGATCTGGTGCGTGAGCGCGTTTACCGCAGGTTGTACGGGATACTGAGCGGATACGACAGGGGTGCTAAGTTCGCAGCTCTGTCGCCGGAAGACAGGCGCGGCATTCTGGAGATCCTTGGGGACACTAAGACGAACCTGCCCAAGTGGTGGGGCACGGCGGTGGCGGGGCAGGCGCCGGTGCCGTAAGCGCGGACTGTCCTGAACCTTTCTCAGAGCCCGACTGTCGGCCAGCATGGCTGGGGGAGCTGACGGCAATCGCACGCCAGCAAGCCCACACGACCGAAGTTGAACCAATCTGACCAAACTGTAGCGTCCCGGAACTCAACGGTGAAGAGGAGCCGTCCACAGGGTAACCACTTGGACGCTGCACACTAGAAGTAGCGAATCCGGTCGGTCTTGATGGCTGACAAATCCAGAGCATCGCTTAGGATGTGAACCGGGCGAAGTAAGTGGTGCGAAGCTATATCTATCTACGTACATCCATTTCAAGCCGTCTGCGACGTAACGCAAGGGGGAGTGTTGCTGGCGCTGCCGGCTATGGAACTTTTGCAGCCGGCTGTGTTGCGGCCAGCCAACTGTGACTCGGCCCGAACTCCCGGCTAATGGCGCGGCGTTTATCCGGACCAGTGGGCGTATCGTCGGGGGGCCCGGAAACAGGGGCCAATCACCTTGGCGGGCCTGCTGAACGTAAGCCCTCGACGTCGTGTCGCGCCCGCGCGGCCACTCGATGTATCCTCCGGGCCGTTTACCTATCGTTGATCTTTCGCCCCTTCGGCCCAATATCCCGATTTATTTCGCATGATCGTGTTTTCGGGTTTCACTCCGGCAGCATTCACAGAAACCGTAATATGGCGGAACTTGCCGTCAGCCGCCGGGTTGCTCGGAACGTAGGCGAGCATGTAGGATTGGCTCCGGTCCTCCAGCGCCTCGCGAAATCCCTTGAACAAGTCGTTGTTGTCATGGAAATAGATGCCGCCGGTGGCTTCGGCCAGTTGCGCCAGTACGCTTCCGTTGTCCTGCTGAACCGAGTTCCATTTGGAATCCGTCTCTTCCAGCAAGGTCCCACCGCGAAGGGGGTCCGATCCCCTTGAGAGGACCTCTTGTCTTCCGGTAGCTCCCGGCGCCGGATTACTGGCATCGCTCAATCCGCCGGGACGAAATGACGATGAATAGACGCCGCGCGCATCAATCGTGCTGACCACGATATCGCGCGCGGCGGCCACCTTCAAACTCTCATCGAGAGCGGGCTGCATGTTTGGCGCCGGATCAAATTTGAAATAGGGGCTGTTGGGCAAATAGGCCGATGCCGTGGCGTACAGTTCTTTGCCCGGCATCAATGTGAAGCCATCGGAAACCAGAACCAGTGTGTGGCGCCCGTCGATCTTCGCCAACTCCCCCACCACGCTCTTCAACCCCGTGAAAAATGCTTTATCGAACATGGCGAACTGGTCGGACCGGGCATCCAGATCCAGCTTGATGTGCTGCCGTTCGACATCGCAGGTGCTCTTATTGTTGTTGGCGTCGCGGCCGCAAGGGCATCCTGCGCAGTAGGTGTCCATACGCCTCCGCACATCGTTCACTGCGTTTACCAATTGGGCCGTCTCGGAGCCCCCGATTATACTCGTAAACTCATTGCTATCGAGTTTTGCGCGAATCACCGAAACGTCGCCGGTCGCGGGCTGAATAACCCGAAGCGGGCGTCCGAGGCTGAGCAGCACGAAGCGATCCCCGGCTTCGCGTCCCTGGTCGAATAATTTCTCAACGGCCGTCCTCGCTCGCGTGAAGCTTGCAAACGAGGTATGCAGCGCGTCAAAGCATATGACCCAGATACGTCCTGGCGCCGCAGGAGCGGACGGGGAATCTTTAGCCGGCTCCGGTATGTTGACGGCAGATGCGGGTGGCATCGGCGCGCGCTCAACGCCGGCATTGGTCGCAGAGGTCGCGGTCTCTTTCGTGAATGCCACGATCTTCTGTGGCACGCCATCTTCCGATACCTGAAAATCGGACGCCCGCAGCCCTGTAATCGGCTGGCCCTTTTTGTCCGTCACAATTACCGGAACCAGCACTTGCCGGACGTTGAGCCTGATCGTGGGTTCCGCAATGGCAGGATTGTCGTTCCGCTGCTGGCCGAACAACCTGCAACCAGCGATCAGAAAGAAGACGCCGCAGAGTCTTACGGGCATGACCGGAGTAATAGCATAGTTCTTGGCCCTTGTCCAACGCCTGCGACTAACAGGGTGCGAGACATAGAAGTGAGAGGCGGGGGAATCAGGCGGCGCGGCTTTCGGCCCAAAAGTCTTCGAACCTCTGATTGAAACGGCAACAACGCAGAGCGATGATGGCGTTGGCTCCGCGTACGGT
>JBEKNN010000095.1:0-30448 GCA_049522755.1 Bryobacteraceae bacterium
GCGCCGCCAAGTCCTACTGCACGCCCGAGTCTTACAAAGGTACTCGCTCGCGCCTGTTTCATAACCTGGGCAACGGCCGCTTTGAGGATGTCACCGAGAAAGCCGGACTGGGCGACCCCACAAGTAAGTCGCTCGGCGTTACCGTGCTCGACTACAACGGCGACGGATGGCCGGACCTCTTCATAGCCAACGATACTCAGCCCAATAAACTCTACCGCAACCTTGGCAACGGCGCGTTCCAAGAGGAGGGCGTAGCTGCCGGGGTGGCGTACGGCGAGGACGGCGTCGCTCGTGGAGCCATGGGCGCCGATGCAGCCGATTACGACCGCAGCGGCCGGCCCCATCTGGTGGTGGGCAACTTCTCCAACCAGATGCTGGCTCTCTACCACAACGAAGGCAACGGGCTGTTCGTGGATGAGGCCCCGTCTTCCCCGGTGGGCCTCAGCAGCCTGCACTCGCTTACCTTCGGCGTCTTCTTCTTCGATTACGATCTCGACGGCTATCCGGATATCCTGGCGGCCAATGGCCATATCGAAGACCAGATCGGGCGCGTGCAGTCCAACGTCAGTTATAAGGAGCCTCCGCTGTTATTCCGCAATTTGGGGAATCGCCAGTTCGAAAATGTCAGTTCCCAGGTGGGACCGGCTTTCTCCAAAGCCATCGTGGCGCGCGGCGCGGCCTATGCCGATTTCGACCACGACGGCGACCTGGACGTCCTGATCTCCACCAACGATGGACCGCCAGTCTTGCTCCGCAACGACGGCGGCAACCGCAACCATTGGCTGAGCGTTCGGCTTGCCGGTGCGCGATCGAATCGCGACGGCATCGGCGCCGTGGTCCGCGTCGAGAGCGCCGGCGGAAAGCAGTGGAACATGGTGCGCAGCGGATCCAGTTACTGTTCGCAAAGCGATCTGGCGCTTACCTTCGGCCTGGGCCCGGATGCTTCCGCGAGTCTGGAGGTGGTCTGGCCCAGCGGCGCCAAACAACAGTTCAGGAATGTGGCCGCCAACCAGCGGGTGCTCATCGACGAGAGTCGCGGCCTTACCGTATTGCCGTAGCGCTTTGCCGTAGCGCCTTGCAGGCCGCGGCGCGGCAGTTATCGTCTTGCGGTCCACCAACGCCGCACTGCCACTACGCACCAGATCGATTCCACCAGACCGAACGGCCAGGCGCCCTGAAGGAAGCCGTATATCGAACCCATTGCGCAGGAAAAGGCAAATGCCAATATGAACCAATGGCTGCGCTTCTCCAGCGTGTAACAAACCAGCATTGCGGTGACAGCAACCAGCCCGAACAGTGTGAGAGCGTCCATGCGATTTTTTGTGGGGCAGCCAATCCTGGCTGCAGCCGGCTTTCAGCCGGCTCTCTTCGTCTCGCGATTCGCCGGAGTCGACTTACAGTCGTTACTTCGTACCGGCGTGCGACATCCGGAATAGTTCCATAGAGGTTGCCGCCAGCAATAGCCCGAGCACGATCAGAATGATGTTGCCGCCAATCGCCATGGCCGTAGTGAGTGCGCCGGCCGCGAGGAGGATCACCGCTATCGCCAGTACCGCGATCATTCGATTAGTATTCGTGGGCTACCAGCGCGTCTTCTGGGTACGCGGTCATACCGAATTCAGGCACGTCAAGACCTTCCAGTTCCACCTCTGGCGGAACGCGCATGGACTTAAACTTGTTCACCGCGGAGAAGACCACGTAAGTCGCGCCGAAGGCCCAAAGAGCGCACAGGGTCGCGCCGCCGAGTTGGCACAGAAACTGGCGCGTGTCTCCATAGAGCAAGCCGGTGACGCCTTGACCGGAATGGCCAAGGTACGCCGCGGCGCCCACCCCGTTCCACCCGGCGCCGTAGGTCCCATCGGCAAAGATGCCGACTGAGACTGCCCCCAGCCAGCCGCAAAAGCCATGCACGGAGATAGCGCCGCAGGGGTCGTCGATCTTAGTGACCCGCTCGTTAAAAAGCACGCCTAGACATACCAGGATTCCCGCTAATACGCCGATAACTACCGCCGAAGTGGGAGACACAAAGGCGCAAGGCGCGGTAATGGCCACCAACCCGGCAAGCATCCCGTTACATGCCATGGTGACGTCGGGTTTACCAAACAGGAAGTACCACAGCAGCATCGACGCCGCCGATCCGGCAATCGCCGCCAGGTTGGTGTTTACAGCTACCACGGAAATGCGCAGGTCCGTCGCCCCGAGAGTCGAGCCGGGGTTGAAGCCCATCCAGCCAAAGAGAAGAATGAAGGTGCCAGTCACCACATAGACCAGGTTGTGCGCGGGGAACGCTCGCGGCTTTCCATCTTTGCCGTACTTGCCGAGGCGCGGTCCCAGAATCACCGCCAGCGCCATGGCGCAGAACCCGCCTACCGCATGGACTACGGTAGATCCGGCAAAATCCACATAGCCGTGACCCAGGTTCAGCGTGTTACCCACCTGCGATAACCATCCGCCGCCCCAGACCCAGCAGCCGAATATGGGATAGAGAATCGCGCCCACGAAAAGCTCGCATAACAGAAACGCCCAGAACGTGATGCGCTCGCAGATTGCGCCGACGATAATATAGCCGGCGGTTTCCATGAAGACCACTTCGAACAGTATCAGGCAGTTACTACTCGCATCATAAGCGGGACCTGTTAGAAAAAAGCCTTTGCCGCCCAGAAATCCCCATAGGCCTCCGCCCACCAGGAAGTGGTTTAGCGTGGCCGCGCCGCCCAAATTGGCGGGAGCGGCATTCACTGCTACGGCCCCGAACTGGAACGCGTACCCCACTGCGTAATAGGCGACGAATGCGAAAACGTAGGCCGCGAAATTCAGCATCATAAGGTGGGCGGCATTCTTCTTCCGCACCAATCCGCAAGTGAGCAGGGCAAAGCCGCACTGCATGAAGAGAACCAGGTATCCGGTATTGAGGGTCCAGGCGAAATTGGTGGCGATGCGCAGATGACCCACCGAGTCGGCAAGCTTGACCGCGAGCGGTTCCTTGGCTGCCTGGGCTTGGTAGTCTTCGTAATCCTTCTTGTTCTTGAGGTAATCCGGCGCAGTCTTATCCGCCGGCGCCGGCGCCACAAAAGGATTGCCGGCGGCATCGACCACGCTGGTCTTATCTCCCGTCGCAATGCCCGATGGGTCGCTTTTTGGCGGGTCGTCCGCAAGACAGGGCATTGCCAGAATGCCCAGCAAAGCCAAAGTTGGAATACGCCATACAAGGGCCTTTGTCATCATTACTTTCTCCTGATTTCCGTGAGTCGGGATGCGGGCGGCGCAGGCGGGGCGCGTGTGAAATGGCTGACAGCGATGTCAACAGCTCTCGGCCAAACGGGGCGCTGCCAGAGCTAAAAGGCAAGTGGAACAAGAAACTGCCTCGCGTGTCAAGAAAATTCTTTTTGGGAGCCTCATATGTTGCATTCGGTACGCGCAATGCCGCCATTACGAAAGTCTCGTCTAATCTTTATGACTTTTTTATACCTTGTGTCCTATACTGCAATTGCCTTGCTTGTTCGCTCGCCTCCTTCGTGGCACGCAGGTTGCAAGAGACGGGAGACACCAATGAAGCGTTACAGAACATATACAGCCTCTATTTTTGTGGGGGTGCTCTACGCGGCTACCTGCTTTGCCCAGCCGGCTGCGGTCAGTACTGAACTGGATGAAAGCTCATTGGCGCCCTCCAACATTCGCGGTACTACCCGCGGCCCCGGTGGGGAGCCTCTGGCGGATGTACAGGTTATCGTGCATGCCTTGAATGGCGGCGCCGGCCGCGCCGCTACCAGCGGCGATGACGGCGCTTTCACGGTGGCCGGCCTAACGCCTGGGCGATACGAGCTGATGGCGAGCAAGGATGGATTTGTAAGCCCGCCCGAGAACACCGTGGAACTGGCCGCGAACGAAAGCATTAGCGTGAACATCGCCTTCCAGGACCCTGCGAAGCCTGCATCCGCGACGCCTCCCGCGGCGCCAGCCGTTGCGCCCGTAGCGCCGCCGGGCGGATTCTTCCGGAGGTTCATCCGGGCATACAAGGACGATTGGAAGCCCTCTTCCGGCAGCAGCGGTCCGGCTCCCAAGTTTCGCGGCTTTGCGGCGCCGGTTACCAATCCGCCGTTTCCTTTTACGGTATGGCCTTATGGCGGCAGCGTGACCATCGGCCAGCCGTGGACGCAGGCCGGCCCGCTAATGACCGCCATCTGGGGCGGCTCGAATGGCGACTGGTGGAAAAAGACTGGCATTCAGATTTACGGCTGGCTCAATGCCGGCGCTAATGTCAGTACCTCAAAAGAGCCCGGTTACTCGAACTTTCCCGAAGCCTACGCCGTCAGAGGGAATAGCATTGAGCTCGACCAGGAGGTGCTTTACATCGAACGCCAGCCGGACACGGTCCAGACCGACCATATCGACTGGGGTTTTCGCATCTCCGCCCTTTATGGCCTGGACTACCGTTTCACCACGGCTACGGGTTGGTTCGACAATCAGCTTCTGGGTAAAAACCAGGAGAACGGCTTCGATATGCCGATGGTTTACTTCGACTTATACATACCATATGTTGCGCAAGGGATGGATATTCGCGTCGGACGCTATATCTCCTTGCCGGACATCGAAGCGCAGTTGGCGCCCAATAACTACACTTACAGCCACTCTCTGCTGTACACATTCGATTGCTATACGCAGACCGGGATCAATACTACGACCAAGCTGAGTAACCATTGGCTCCTCCAGCTTGGCGTCTCTGCTGGCTGCGAGACGGCTCCGTGGAGCAAATATCGCAAACTCACCGGCAACGCCTGCCTGGGTTATACCTGGCGTACCGGTCTAGACAATGTCTACGTCTGCGACAACACTCTGAACGACGGACGCTACGGATATAACAACCTGACAGCCTACTACGCCACCTGGTATCACAAGTACAGCGCCGAGGGCAAATGGCACAGTTCCACCGAGACCTGGTATCAATATGAGGCCCACACGCCCAATGTGAATAACCCCGCCGCGTCGTCTCTCCTGATTAACGGCGCCAATGGGGCAATCTGCAATCACGCTTACGAAGTGACTTGTTACGCTCCGGAATGGGCGATCGTCAACTACCAGGAGTATCGGATCTCGACGCATAACTACATCAGTATCCGGAACGAATACTTTGACGATATGCGAGGCCAGCGAACCGGATATCGCACGCCTTACACCGAGCACCTGTTGGGCTGGGGCCACTGGGTAGGGTCCACCATTCTGTTCCGTCCGGAGCTCCGGTTTGAACATGCATACGATGCGTCGCCGTACGATAACGGAACCAGGAGGAGCCAGCTCACGCTATCGAGCGACGTAATCCTGTTCTTCTAGTGTCTGGTGGGACAGGCCTCCTGGCCTGCCGTTTTGACATGCCGAACGCTGCACCTCAATTCCCGCGTGCGACGGCAACAGGCCAGGAAGCCTGGCCCTCAATTGCGGTATAAACGGAGTATGAGGCTAATACTCACCCTAGCTCTGCTGGCTATCCCGATGGCCGGTTTCGGCCAGCCGGCCGGCGAGATTCGCGGAATCGTGTGGACGGCCGAGGGCAAGCCGTTCGCCGGCGCGCAGGTGTTCATCCATAAAGCGGATGAGAACTCGCACCTTACAACCACCAGCGGCGCCGATGGCGCCTTTGCAGTGCACGGTCTCACACCGGGCCATTATTGGGTAGCGGCCTATTCGGACAGCGCCCAGTTGATGACGGAGTCCTCGGTGAAGTTCGACCTCGCGGCCAGCGAGTCCATGCACGCCGATGTGACGCTGGGAAGAAGTACGGCGACTTACAGCTTCTTCAAACGCATGATCCGGCGTTTCGACGGGCTCCACTAAGCCGCATGACGAAGCGTGAAGACCGCCGGCCCGATCCCGGCGAGCTGCTGCGCCGCGTGGAAGCGGGCGAGCGCCGCGAGGGGCGCGGGCGGCTGAAGGTATTTCTCGGCTATGCGCCGCGTGTAGGCAAATCGTTGCGCATGTTCGACGAAGGCAGGCGGCGGAAGGCGCGTGGACAAGACGTAGTCGTGGTGGCGCTGCAACAGCCCGCCGGTCCCGATATCCAGGCGGTGGTCGATCGCCTCGAAATCATACCGCAGGAAGATCAGGGCGCCATCGATCTGGTCGCCGTGTTCCGGCGCCACCCGCAGCTGTGTCTCATCGACGGGCTGGCGCAAAGCAATCCGCCCGGCAGCCGCAATCCCCAGCGCTGGCAGGATGTGCGCGATCTGCTCGACCGCGGCATCAGCGTCATCACCGCCATCAACGTCCAGCATATCCGCGAGCAGCAGGACGCGGTCGAGCGCATCACTCACAAGCGCGCCACCCACAGCATTCCGCAGGCGTTTCTGCAGGAAGCGGACGAAATCGAGGTGGTGGATGCGCCGCCGGAGGCCCTGCTCGAAGGCGCCGCCCCAGCCAACATGCCGGACGCGCGGCAACTTTCCGAGCTGCGCGAGCTGGCGCTGCTGCTGGCCGCCGACGTCATCGACCGGCAATTACAGGAATACCTCGATGAGCACGGCGTCACCGCGCGATGGGGCGCGCAGGAACGCATCCTGGTGTGCCTGACGCCGAAGAGCAGCGCCGTCGAGATGCTGCGCAGCGGATACCGCAATGCCACCCGGTTCCATGGCGCGCTGCTCGCGGCCTACGTGGAGCAACCCGAGCTTGACCCGGAAGACCGTGCGCGGTTGGAGCACCACATGGCCATGGCGCGCGAGATGGGCGCCGAGGTGCATTGCCTGGACGGGGCCGATTTCGTGGAGGCCATTCTCGATTTCGGACGGGAACAGCGCATCACCCAATTGTTCCTGGGCCACAGTTTGCGCGATGCGCACGCGCCTTTTATGCGCAGTCCCGTGGACCGGTTGATCGACGCAGCCGACGAGTTCGACGTACGCATCTTCCCGCATAGAGACGCGGAATGAGAGGCAAGCTCAAGATCTATTTGGGCTACGCGGCCGGCGTGGGCAAGACGTACCGTATGCTGGAAGAAGCGCAGTTGCTCCGGCAAAAAGGCGTCGATCTCGTCATCGGGTACTTCGAGCCGCACGGGCGTAAGGAGACCATCGCGAAGACCGAGGGCATGGAGATAGTTCCGCGGCGCAAGGTGGCATACGCGGGTACGCAATTCGAGGAGATGGATAGCGAGGCGATTCTGCGCCGCAAGCCCGCGGTCGCGGTGGTGGACGAATTCGCCCACACTAACGTTCCCGGCAGCGAGCGCTTGAAGCGGTGGCAGGACGTGGACGCCCTGCTCGATGCGGGAATCGACGTGTTGACAACGCTCAACGTGCAGCATCTGGAAAGCCTGAACGACCAGGTTTGGGACGTCACCGGCATCCGCGTGCGCGAAACCGTCCCCGATTGGGTAGTCGATGCCGCCGATGAAGTGATCTTCGTCGATTTGACGCCGCGGGCGCTGCGCAACCGGTTGGAGCGCGGCGTAGTCTACGCGCCGGAAAAGGCGCAGAAAGCGATGGAGAACTTCTTCATCGAAAGCAACCTCACGGCGTTGCGCGAGATGGCCATGCGGCACGCGGCGCATGAGTTGGAAGATAAACTCGAGGCCCCGCCGGCGGGTCAGGCGTCCGTGATTGAGACGGAACGCATCCTGATCTGCCTCACCGGGCGGCCCTCTTCGGCGATGTTGATCCGGCGCGCGCGGCGAGTGGCCGACTACTTGCAGGCAGGATGTCTGGCACTGCATGTTGCGCGTGGCCCGTCGATGGATGAAACTGTCGCGCGCCATATGAGTTTCGCTCGCAATTTGCGTATTGAAACGCACATTGTGGAAGGGGAGTCTGTGGCGCAGGCCATTGCGGAGTTCGCGCGCAAAGAGCGGGTTACGCAGATCTTCATGGGCCGCTCGGCGCCGCTGCCCTGGTTCAAGCGATTCAAGGAGACTACTGTCCAGCAACTGGTGCGGCAGGCTCGCGATATGCAGATTACGATCGTGGCTGAGCGGCGGCGGTAAAGTATAAGCGGTAAAGTATAAAAAGTATAAGAGGATACCAGGTATGCCAAACGTGTCGGGCCGATGGTGTTTGCTTGCGTTGATTCTGGCGCCGCGCTTATGCGCCGCGGCGGACGCCACCCTGCTTGACAACGCATTTGCCGATTTGTATAACTTCAACTTTCCGGCTGCGCAACAGGCGGTCGATACTTACATTGCCGCGCATCCGCAGGAGCCGCTGCCATATTCGGTGCGCGCGTCGGGCTACTTGTTCTACGAACTGGACCGGCTCGGTATCTTGGAAAGCGAATTTCTCATCGACGATAAAAGGATCGTCGCTAAGAAGGCGAGCGCGCCCGACCCGGCGGTTCGCGCGAAGTTTCTCAAAGCCGTGGAGGAAGCGCAGGCGCGCGCCGACGCCGCGCTCGAGGCCGATCCCAACGACAAGATGGCGCTTCTATCCATGTGTATCTCGCAGGGCGTCACCACCGACTATATGGCGCTGGTAGAGAAGCATCAAATCCTGAGTCTGGCGCCTGCCAAGAGATCGAATAACTATGCGCAGCGGTTGTTGAAGCTCGACCCGAAATTCTACGACGCTTATCTCGCCGCGGGGTTCTCGGAATACATGGTGGGAAGCCTCCCGTTCTTCCTCCGATGGTTCGTACATTTCGACAACGTCAGCGGCGACAAGAAGACCGGTATTTCCAATTTGGAGCTGGTGGCCAGCGAAGGGCATTACCTGAAACCCTTCGCCAAGATTCTGCTGGGCATCGTGGCGCTGCGCGAGAAGCGGCCGCGCGATGCCCAGAAGCTGCTGCAGGAATTGGCCCGGAACTATCCGCAAAATCCTTTGTTTCGCAAAGAACTTGACAAACTAAATGAAAGGATCGGCGCGGATTAGTTCAATATCCCAGCTTCTTGTTCACCACGTTCCTCAGCGGCTCTCCCTTGCGAAACCTTTCGAAGTTTTCCACGAAGAATCGCATCGCCTGCTCCAGCCAATCGGCCGTGTGGTCGGCGCAGTGCGGCGAGAGCAGCACGTTCTCCAGTCGATAGAACGGGTGCCCGTCCGGCAAGGGCTCGTGCGTGAATACGTCGAGGCCCGCGCCTTTGATTCGTCCCCCGGTAAGCGCCTTGAGCATGGCGTCTTCGTCGATCACGGGGCCGCGGCCGACGTTGATCACCACCGCCGAAGGCTTCATCGCCGCGAACTCGGCCTCGCCGATCATGCCGCGCGTTTCGGGAGTGAGCGGCGCGGAGGCCACGATATAGTCGCAGCGGGAGATCATCTCGATGCGGTGCTCCGGCGCATAGATCTGGTCCACCAGCGGGTCCACATTGTATAGCGGCGGCCCGTGCCGTTTCACCGCCAGGACGCGCATGCCCATGGCGCGGACGCGCGTGGCCACGGCGCGGCCGATATCGCCATAACCTATGATGCCCACGGTCTGTCCGGAAATTTCGGTAATGTCGAACTGCTC
Source organism: Bryobacteraceae bacterium (assembly GCA_049522755.1). Lineage (GTDB taxonomy): Bacteria > Acidobacteriota > Terriglobia > Bryobacterales > Bryobacteraceae > PALSA-243. The sequence continues at coordinate 9,433 of JBEKNN010000095.1, forward strand.
CCAGCGCCCAGCCATCTGGTTGCGAATCATGCGGCGGAAATCCTTCGCGAAGTAAAGAATCGCGGCGAGCGCGAATTCGCCCAGCGACTGGCTGAAAACGCCGGTCCCATTGGTCAGAGGCACGGGGCTTTCCACCAGTTCGGGGAAAAGGAGGCTGTCGAGACCGGCCGAGCGCGAGTGCACCCAGCGGACTTTCGGAGCCATCGCAAAGACCTTGCCGAGCAGCGCGCGCGACCCCGACCAGTTGAAGATGACGGTGGCGTCGGGAGCCGCGCGCTCAAAGGCTTCGGGCGAGTTTCCGACGGCAATTCCGGTCTTCTCGGGCAGGTCCGCAAGCATCGCTAGCAGCGGGTCGGCTGGGTCGGCCAGCACAAGCACTGTATTATCGTCCATGAGGAGAAAGCTACCACATGTTCGACCTTTCCCTGGAAGTATTACGCGTAGTGGAAGACGCGGCCATCGCCTCGGCGCGCACCATGGGCATGGGCGACCCGGGCGGGTCCGATCACGCGGCGGTGGAATCGATGCGGCGGTCGCTCGATACGATACCGATCGACGGCACAATCGTCATCGGGGAAGGTGAGCGCGACCAGGCGCCCATGCTGTATATCGGGGAGAAAGTGGGCGCGGCGCGGGCGTCTGGCGATGGCGAGCACATGACGGTGGATATTGCGGTGGACCCGCTCGAGGGCACGAACCTCTGCTGTACCGGCGGCGCCGGGGCCATCACAGTGCTGGCGGCGGCGGAATCCGGCGGGCTGCTGCACGCACCGGATTGTTACATGGAGAAGATCGTCGTGGGTCCGGCTGCGAAGGGCGCGGTGGACCTGGACGCGCCGGTGAGGCAGAATCTGAAATCCATCGCGCGCCGCCTGCAGCGGGGCGTGGACGATCTGGTGGTGGTGGTGCTCGACCGGCCGCGCCACCAGCAGCTGATCGCCGATATTCGCGGGGCGGGCGCGCGCATCCGGCTGATCTCGGACGGCGATCTCTCAGCCGGCATCGCCGCGGCGGTGGCGGGCACGGGCGTACATGCGGTGATGGGGTCGGGCGGCGCGCCGGAAGGCGTACTGACGGCGGCGGCGCTACGCTGCCTGAACGGCGAGATTCTGGGGCGGCTGGTAGTGAAAGACGATGCGCAGAAAGAGCGCATGCAGGCGATGGGGATTCACGATCCGAACCGTATTTACACTACGCCGGAGCTGGCGCCGGGCAAGACGCTGGTGTTCGCGGCCAGCGGCGTGACCGATGGAAACCTGCTGCGCGGCGTGCGCTTCACCGGCGATGGCGCGCACACGCAATCCATCGTGATGAACTCGACGCCGTCGCGGGTGCGCTTCATCGAGACGACGCACCTGGAAAACCGGCCGGACGTCAAAGTGCGGTTCCGATAGAACTGTGAGGCAGGCTATGCAGCCGCGGTCGGCGTCCCGGCGCGTCACTGGTCTCGGCGCCCTTCGCCCACAGCGGCGCCGTGTTTTCGCCGTGGTGATCATCGGATGTGTTTCGGCCTGCGCGCCGGCTAAGAAACAGAGTGGACAGCAACAGCCGCAAGAGGAGAAACATACCGGCGTCATCAGCGGCACTGTCATAACCCAGCGGGGAGAGCCGGTGGCTGATGTAACAGTTAGGGTGCATCCGAATCGACCGCCCGAGCGGGGCCGCAGCCCGGTCTGATCAAACCGACCGGGAGGGCAAATTCTGGTTTGGCCGGCTCGCGTGGGGCAAGTATGTAGTATGCGCGCGTAAACAAGCCGAGGGCTATCGCGAGATCTGTGACAATCTCTTCAGTAAAGACAGCGGTCCCGTTGTGACCCTGTCACCCCAAGCCCCCGCCGCGAGTGTCCCGGTGATCATCGGTCCCAAAGCTGGAACCCTTACAGGGAAGCTCCAAGATTCGGTTACAGGCCTGCCTGTATATCCGATCACGGACCTCATGACTGGGGCGGGTCAGAACGCAGTACTTCGGATCCGTCTTTTGACTGACAACGGGCGATATTTCGACCAGCCGATAGGCAGGCAGTTCACGACCTTAATCCCGCCCGACGCAGACTTGGAGCTTGAGGTACGCGCGCCCGGATACCAACTATGGCGTTTCTCGGTACATGGCGGCCCGCGAGGCACACCGTTCCGTATCAAATCCGGGGAGAAACGAGCATTGTACATTCAGTTGCGGCCAAGCCTGCACTAATGGATGGCGGCGCACCGTGCGCTGAAGCTTCTCGCAAGCGGGTTCTGCCGCGACGAGGTGAGGTTCGTTGCTGGTGACACTGGGGGCCACGAAACACCCGGTCTGGGGTCTCTCAGGGGAACCGGCGCCAAATCGCCGCGGGCTCGCTGGCCATGGCTCTTGGCGGTCTGAGCGTGGGCGCGGCTGCAGGAGGCATCGTCGGACTTCTGAGAGAGCACGCCATCTCCGAGGGCGAAGCCGGGTTTTACTCTGAGGGAGTGAAGCGCGGCGGCTCGCTGATTACGGTTCACGGTGTGACCAAGGTAGGCGAAGAGAAGGCGCGCAAGATCATGAAGCAGAGCGGCGCAATTGACACCGAGGAATTAGCGGACGAGGAAGACGCGCCGGCTCAGTCTGCGGCCTTGTGATCCCCAGGCCAAGCACTGCTGCTTGAGGGTGCTCCGCCTATTGCTTTGTAAGTTGCCTCAATGCTTCGAGGGCCCGCTGCTTTACCGCGGGATCGGGTCCGCTGGCAGCCCTCTGAAGTTGTTCCACGGCGCCTTTCAAATCCCCCTTTTCGGCGAGAGCGGTTCCCAGGTCCAGATGGGCGCGGCTGAAATCGGGACGCAGCCGCAAGGCTTCCTGGTACTCGCCGATGGCTGCTTCCACATGGTTTTGGTTCTGCAGGACACCGCCTAACAGCTCATGCGCTTCCGGCAGATTCGGGTCTGTTTGAAGCGCGAGATCGAGCTGCCGTCTGGCGTCTGCCAGGCGGTTCAAGCGGGCCAGCGCCACAGCGAAATTGCAGCGCGCCAGGGGGTTGTCCGGCTTGGCCTTCAACGACCGCTCGAAATGATCGGCGGCCTGGGACAGTTCGCCTTCTGAAGCGAGCAGCGTCCCCAGATTGGCCTGCGCATCCGCGAAATCGGGTTGCACACGGAGCGCCGAGAGAAACGACGCCTCCGCGTCTTTCGGGTTGCCCGTTTCGGCCTGGGCGCTGCCCAGGTTGTTGTAGGCCTCCGGCAGGTCGGGATCGAGCTCCACCGATCTTCGGAAGGCGCGGATTTCGTCGGCATGGCGGCCCGCGCGCGAATACAGCTCGCCGAGTGCATACCATCCCCTGGCATCGTCCGGGGCCGCCTGGATCGCACGGTTCAGGGCATCGGCGGCCCGCGGCAACTGTCCCAATGCTTCCAGAGCGTCTGACAGCCTGCGTAGCGTCCACGCGGACCGGGGGTCGCGCTCCACGGCTTGTTCGTAAGCCGTGACAGCCTTCGACGCGTCGCCCTGGCTTCGCCACGCTTCACCCAATCCGAGGTAGAATTCTGCGCTCCGCGGCTCTTGTTTCTCGATCTCTCTGGTTAACTGTTCGATGCCTTGACTCAAGTTACTCGCGTGTTCCACTTGAGCTACTGCCAGATACAATTGGTCGCCGCCGGTCGGCGCCAGATGCCTGGGGTAATATGGAACCACCTCGCCGTGATAGGCCGTCTTGCCGGTTTCGTGGTATTCGGGGATCTCCGCCAGCAGGTCTTTGGATGGCTTCCGGCGCTGGATCAGGTGATCGGTGATTACCGCGTGTACCACGTCGTCCGTCCTTCGCTTCGGCATGTGACAACTCACGCAATCTGTAGCGGAGGTATGCTTAGCCGCCGCCACCTGACTATCGAACGCGCTGGTATGACACTGGCGGCAAACGGTGTTGTAATGCCCGGCCGCTTCCTCTCCGCGAGGAATCCGATGCGGATTGTGACACGTCAAGCAAGTCAGCGCGCCCTTGCTTTGTAAGAAACACTGAGACTCGCGCAGGCGCACTACCGAACTTACAATCTCAAACTTCGGCTGACTCACGGCAGCGGGCGGAGCAGTGACGGCTGCGCGGTCGAAGAACAGCAGGAAGTCGCTCAGCGGCTGACCGGCGCGGTAGGAGAATGGTCCGCGGTCGAATCGCCGGATAGCAGCCGGAAGGCGCAGGCTGGTGGTTTGCAGGTGACACTGCATGCAGACCTCCATCTGCCGGTCACCACTCAAGCGGGCGGGATTCACGATCGTCCGCCGTATATCCTCCGGGCGCGCGCCCTGCGCCTGAGCGGCCTGCACGTGTCTGCCGCCGGCGCCATGGCAGCGTTGGCAATCGATGCCCTCCGGAATAGGGTCCAGATACGCCGGCACGCTGTTCGCACGCTCATGGCCGGCGGGAATACGCGGATAACTGTCGTGGCAAAACATACACTCGTAGGCGATCTTTCGCGGCGTGATGAAGCGGTCCGTATCGTATCCCGGATTCATCGCCCAGTAGCCGCCCTTTTCGGCGTACCAAGCCAGCGGAAGCTCTATCAGCACTCCGCTCGCGCCGCGGTGCAAATAGGTTCGGACATGATTGCCTGAGCCCATTACGAAGTCGATTTGCCACTCCTGCCGGTAGACTGGTTTCCCATCGGCGGCTATCTGCCACCGCTGCTGGAAGTACTTGCCGGCGCGCTGCGCCATGGCGTAATACGCTTGTGTGGGCGCATGGTAGAAGGGAATGCCCTTGCCGTAATCTTCGATAGTGTTGGCCGGACCAGGCCGATAGAACGATCTCGCCATACCAGTGTGCCGGTAGGTGTCGTAGATGCCGGCGTGACAGCCAATGCAGAGCTTGGGGTCGGCGAACTCATCCTTCGTCTGCACGGCCGGGTTTTGACCGCGAGCTACCGCCGCCAGAACCCCCAAGGTCAGGATCGAAAGCCGCCGCCGCTTCAGTGTATGCAACATCTGGGTCTTTAGCCGCTATCCAGGTATTTTCACAAAAACAGCCCGTTTTGGGTGTTGACACATTAGTCATAATGATCATACACTCGGAGCAGAATGTGAAGTATAGCATTTCACAATGTGGAATGCTATGGGGTTGTACTCAAACTTTAGAGGAGTCACTGTATGAAGTCGCGCCACGTTGCCTCGCGTCTGCTGATCGGCTGTCTTGCCAGCTTAGCCATCGTTTTCGGGTCCTTCGCCTGGGCCCAGAGTCTTACCGGCATCATCTCCGGAACTGTCACCGATCCCACCAAGGCGCCGGTCGCCGCGGCGACTCTCACCATTACTAACGCCGATACAGGTGTAAACGTCTGGACCGGCAAGACCAATGAAAGCGGAGTCTACCGGGCCCCCGACCTGCCTGTGGGCCACTACAAGCTCGCTGTGGCCGCTCCCGGTTTCAAGCAGACACAGATATCGAACATCACCCTCGCGGTGGATCAGCGCGCCGATATCGATGTCACTCTGCAACTGGGCGCAGTGGCCGAGACAGTTACCGTGGAAGGGTCCACCGCGGGGCAGTTAGCCACTGAGACTGCCTCTCTGGGCAACGTGATCACGCCGTCGCAGATTCAGGATATGCCTCTTCCCAGCCGCGCCGTTCTCAACCTGCTGGCCCTCTCGGCGGGCGTTTCCTCCGGCGGCGACATGACCAGCCAAGGCGGCTTGAGCACGTCTCAGCTATCGATCAACGGCAGCCGCACGCTCAACAGCGACTTCCTGATTGACGGCGTTTCGGTGGTCACCGGCTCCACGGGCGGCCCGCAAACATTGCCGCCGACTGACGCGATCGGGGAGTTCAAAGTGCTCACGTCCGACTACTCGGCGGAATACGGCAGAACCTCCGGCGCCATAGTCACGCTGATCACGGCATCCGGGAGCAACGTCTACCATGGAGCGGCGTACGGCTACTTCCGCAATGAGGCGATGGACGCCAATAACTACTTCAACAACCTTGAAGGCAAGAAGCGTCCGGAAGACCGCTACAATCTGTTCGGCGGCAAACTGGGCGGGCCTCTTTCGATTCCAAAGGTCTACAAGGGGAAGAACAGAACCTTCTTCTTCATCAATTACGAAGGCCTGATCCAGGCGTCGCCGTATAACAACCAATCCTCGCTGCCCTACGGCGCGTATGCGGCCGGTAACTTTTCCGCTTCTCCCACGATTGTCGACAATCCAACTACGCATACCCCGTTTCCCGGCAACGTCATTCCCACCAATCTGCTGAATCCGGCGGCGCTCAAGATTTTAAGTCTGGTTCCAGCGCCTAACTCGGGTGGCACTCTCAACAAGACCGATAACATTGTAACCAACAACTTTGTCTCGGTTGGTTCGAGCCATCCCACTAATAACACTGGAATGGCTCGCATCGACGAAACCATTTCCGACCGCACCCGCCTGTTCGTAACATTCGTCCATTTCAACGACTACTCCCCGCTGGCTCCCGCTCTTCCGGGAAGTCCTCTGGAGTATGAGGTCGGAAATACCGCTACTACCGGCTATGAGAATACCATCGGCCTGACGCAAACGTGGAGCCCGACCTTTATCACCGATATCCGGTTTGGCTATTTCCGCAATAACTCCGAGATTCTTCCGCCGAGCGACGGCATCAACGACCTGCAGACGCTGGGCATCGCCAACCAGTTTGGCGTAGCGACGCCGGAATTCAACATCGACGGATTTACCACGCCGCTCGGCACCAATAGCAATACGCTGCGCACGCAGATCGATAACAACTATCAGTTCTCAGTCAATAACAATAAGTCGATCGGAAATCACTTGCTTCAATTCGGCGTGCAGCTCCGCAAGAATGAGTTCGACGACTTCAACCCTATCGCCGACGTGAACGGCAGCTATACTTTCGACGGCTCCATCACCTCTCCTAAGAATACCTCGGGCGACGCTATCAACTCGCTGGCGGACTTTCTGCTGGGCGATATCAAGACTTCGTCCTACTCACTCCCTCAGCCTTTGATCGGCAGGCGCAACTACAACCTGGGGCTGTACATTCAGGACGCCTGGAAAATCCGGCCGAACCTGACGTTGAATTTCGGTCTTCGTTGGGAATACGAATCTCCCTTCACCGCGGCCCACAACGAATACTCCCGCGTGGACCCCACCACTGGGGAGATACTCTTCGCAGGCCAGAATGGGGTCTCGGACACACTCAACCTGACCGCGCCCAAGACCGACTTTGCGCCCAGAGTCGGCATCGCTTACACCGTCGCTCCCAAGACAGTGATTCGCGGCGGGGTCGGCATCTTCTATGCCGGAATCTTCTCCGATCTAGGCGGCCAGGTGCTGTTCCCAGGCTATAACGTGGAGCAGGCCTTCCCGAATCTGGGCACGGGCATTCCCCAACCCTTCTCACTATCTCAGGGAATGCCATCCGTGGTAACCAACAACCCTTCGAATCCGCAAGCTAACATCGCTCAATTCAACAGTCCATCGAATCCCCTGACTCTGACGGATTATGACGGCTTCACGGAAGTCAAACAGCCCTATGCCGAGGAGTGGAACCTGGGCGTCGAGCGGCAGCTTCCCAAGGGCGTCATTGCCGATGTGAATTACGTCGGTTCTCACGGCGTGCACTTGGCCGTCAATCTACCGACTAACTATCCGCCATACAATGTGGCCATCGATACCGCGCTGGCGAACACCAATACCACTTTGGCGACCCAGGAGGCGCGGCAATATCCTAACATCGGCGGCTTCAACTCGCTGAATTTCGAAGGAACTTCCACTTATGAGGCCCTGCAGGCCAGCGTCCGCCGCCAATTTGGAGACAACCTAGCTTTTGTCGCCAACTACACGCGATCGAAGTCACTCGACGACGCCAGCGGCATCTATAGCTTCTCCCAACCTTCCGGCCTCAACTTGGGAGAGTTCCCGCAACAGTTTTTGAACATCAACAAGGGACTCAGCGAGTTCGACCGCCCCAACGATTTCACTACTGCAATCCAATACCGGACCAAAGGCAACAAGTGGGTGCGCGGCTTCCTGATTATTCCGATGTTGACCGTCCACAACGGGCTGCCCGTCTACATAGGGCAAACCAACGAGAATGCCGCTCAGAACGCGAGCGGCCAGCAGCGGCCCGACTACACCGGCGCGGGCGCGAGTCTGCTCACTGCCGAAGCGCCGAACGGCACGGGCATTCAGTACCTGCTGCCCGCCAGCGCATCCAACTTCCCGCTTGTCCCTACGGGTCCTTACTTCTCCGGGTCCGGCGCATCGCGCGTGCAAGAGCTTCCTACCTCGATAGGCAATTTGGGCCGCGATGTGGTGCGCGCCCCAGGCCAAGTGGATACGAACATCGCAGTCGGCAGGGCATTCGATCTTAGAGAGCATTTGAAGTTCACCATCCGGTTGGAGGCATACAACGTTCTGAACCATACTAACTTCTCGGCTCCCTCCGGATCGTTGACTGTTGCCGCTACCTCTGCCGGGACGCCATACTTCAATTCGCCCGGGTATGGGTTGATTACGGGCGCCGGCCAGTCCCGCTTTCTGCAACTGGCCGCGCGATTCGATTTCTGACGGGCGGGTCCGACCACCTCTGCCACCGGCTGCCGCTGCTGCTGCTTCCTGCGCGGCCAGTTCGGCGGGCAGACCGATTCGAAGCGCGTTCACACGAGTGTGAACGCTGCACGCATAAGTGCGTGCGCCACGATTGGGTGCGAGCGGGCACTGGCCGTCGGCTGCGGCGGGGCTCCGCGTATCTTTGCTGGCACCAAGTGAACAAGTGATTTATTAGTTGCGCTTCTTCATGAAGGCGGCCAGGTCTTCGTATTGATCGGTGGCGATGAGGTTGACGCCGGCGTCCAGAGCGGCTTTCCAACGGGCCTCGACGGCGCTGCGGGATCCGAAGTTGTAGCCCTCGCCCCACCCGCCAACGTCGCCGCCGGGGCCGAAGCCATCGAGGGTGTAGATGCGAATCCAATAGCCCATCTGGTGCGCGTAGTCCACCAGCGCGCGCAGGCGGCGGTTGTCGGCCGGCGTCCAATCGCCGGCCTCGTGCTGGCCTCCCTCTTCGACGACGAACCAGGAGGTGTTCCACCAGCGGCGGTAGTTAGTGGGCGGAGCGGCGAGCAGCTTTTCGGGCGGCAAGGTGGCTAACAGGTGATTGCGCTCTTTGCCGCCAGGAACGGGTTCGGTGTGGGCGGAGCCGAAGAGACGCAGCTTGGAGCCGACCGGAACCTGGTTGAAGAAGACTTCCTCCTGCGCGTCGGAATCCTCGGTGATCACGAGCAGCGGTTTGGGCTCGAACGGGGAGAGCACTCGCGGGTCGGCGGTCTTGGCGGCGGTGGTGATCCAATCCTGGTATTCACCCAGCAACTGCCAGACGGCGTGCAACAGGGGCGCCTGCACATCTTTGAAATCGAAGTGCAGAACGATGAGGGGCCATTGCGAGCGATCATTGCGGCGCAGGGCATCTTCGACGATCGGTCTCACCCCCTCGAAGAAGTAATCGCGCAACTGTGGCTCGGAACCGCTGGTTTTGGCCTGATGAGACACCACGACGCGCCCCTGCGCGCCATCCGAGCCAGGGTACCATGCGAGGTCCTGCTCGATGATTACGGGAAAGCCGGTCGAGAGTGCGCGATCTATGCGGTCTTTCCACTGGCCCTCGTAGGGATAACAGTTGTGAGCGTCGAGGACCGGGCGATTGTGATTGAGATAATCCAGAGAGTTGCCGGCCGCCATGGCAGTGAGGGCCGTGAGCAGCGTGAGCCGAAGCAGTCGCATAGTCAGCGCGCCCCCGCGATCTTGAAGACATAGGCTTCGCCCTGCGGCAGACTCGCCGAGAGCCGCTCGGGAATGCGGAGCGTCAGCTTACGCCCCTGCAGCTTCGAGTCGATGGGCGTCGCCGCTTCGAGCAGAGTGACATGTACGCCCGAGGGCGCTTGTATGTCGTCGATCGAGAGATCACCCACGGGCCGGCGCGGAACGATAGCGTACAGCGCATCGCTCTTACTCGTCAGGAACGCCTCGACGCGGGCGGCGCCGGCGGGCGGGCTGTCCACCATTTTTCGGATGTCGTATTCGGCGCGGAATTCCTTCTCCTCAAGCTTGGGAATGCTGCCGGCGCTCCACTGGCGGGCATTGCGCCACGCGCGCGTACCGTAGATGGCTTCGCCGTTGGGGCGCAGCCAATCGCCGATCTCGGTGAGGCGCTCTTCCATGATCACAGGGATGCGGCCATCGCCCGTGGGACCGATGTCGAGCAGCAGATTGCCGCCGCGGCTCACGATATCGATGAGCATCAGCAGCAGCTCGCGGCCGGTGTGATAGTCCTTGAAGGTCTCCATGCGATTGTAGCCGTAGGATTCGCCCATGCCGCGGCTCTCTTCCCAGGGGTGGCTGCCGCCAGACATGCCGGCCGTGTATTCGGTGGTGTAGTAGCCGCCGTGCTTGTGACGCGTGTCTTTGCCCCAGCGATCGTCGATGACTACGTCGTCGCGCACAGGCGATTCGTTGAAGAGCCAGGCCAGCAACTCGGGCGAATGCCATTCCGCGCTGGGGAGCTCCCATTCGCCGTCGGAGAAGATGATGCTGGGGCGCGCGTGCGTGACTACGTCCTTGAATTGCGGAATCATGTGCTCGGTTACGTAGCGCTTCTTATCGGTCAGCCAGAGCGGGTTGTACCATTCGTAGAGCGAATAGTAGATGCCCATTTTGAGACCCTTGCGGCGGCCGGCCTCCATCAGGTCGAGCAGCACGTCGCGCCGGGGGCCAGTGTCCACGGCGTTCCACGGGCGGCTCCACGCGCGGTTGGCATCGGCGCTGCGCCAGAGAGCGAAGCCTTCGTGATGCTTCGAAGTGAGCGCCACGTAGCGGGCGCCGGAGCGGGCGAAAACATCGGCCCAGTGGTCGGGATCGTAATTTTCGGCGCGGAACATGGGCGCGAAATCGAAGTAAGGAAACTTCGCGCCGTAGACACGCTTATGGTACGCCCAAGTCATCGCTCCGTTGCCGGAAGGTCCGCTCGCTTTCATGCCGTTGGTCAAAGAATTCCAGTACCACTCGGCATAGGGGTTCTCGCCTTTGACACCCACCGCCGCATATGCAGGCACGGAGTAGACGCCCCAGTGAATGAAGATGCCGAACTTGGCGTCCGTGTGCCACTGCGGGGTCGGACGCCGGTCGATGGATTCCCACGATGCATCGTATCGCGTATCGGCGGCGCCCGTGAGGCGGGCCGTGAGCGCCGGCGCGATGGCGCAGGCCTTTAAGAGATCACGCCGCAGCAATTCTCACCTCATCACGACACTAAAACTTATCCGGATGGAATGTCAAATCGGATAGCTGCGACAACTGTTCGCTTAGCGGCTTCGAATCGAAGAGCGCGTTCACACGAGTGTGAACGCTGCACGCACGAGTGCGTGCGCCACGATTTGTTGCAAGGCCACGATTTGGTCTGCCGGGCAAGCTAAAGCATACGCTACCTATTGACAGCGGACGGTCTATCCGTTAATATATCCGTAACGGATGTATTCATGCCAGAACCGCAAACACCACACGAACCAGGTCCACTCAGTCCGCCGGTTTTCCATATCCTGCTGGCCTTGGCCGACGAGGAACGGCACGGCTACGGCATTATGCAGGACGTGGCGCGCCAAACCGGCGGCGTACTCCAACTGGGGCCGGGAACGCTCTATGGATGCCTGAAGCGGATGCTCGCAGCGGGGCTGGTGGAGGAGTCCGACGAACGCCCCGACCCGGCGCTCGATGACGAACGCCGGCGCTACTACCGTATGACCCGGCTGGGAAAACGCGTGGTTCACGCCGAAGCGGAGCGACTCGCCGGCGCGGTGATGGTAGCCAGAACCAAACTAGCTGGAGGTAATGTATGACGCCCCAATCCGGACCGATTAATATGTTCTGCCGCATTTACTCTATCCTTCTATACGCATACCCCCGTGACTTTCGCCTGCAATATGGCATCGCCATGCAGCAGGTTTTCCGCGACCGCTGCCGCGAAATGGCGCGCGCTTCCGGCCGCTTGTCCAAGCTTCGCTTCGCGACCCATATTGCGGCCGATTGGCTTACCACCACAGTCAGCGAAAGAGGGGTCGCGGTGTGGTCGGCCGGCCGCAAGAAGACTCCCCGGAACTTCGTCACCGAGTGGGCGGTCACCATCGCCATCTACCTCTTTGCCACCACCACTCTGGTGCAGGCCTATGTGGTTCCTACAGGCTCGATGGAGGGCACGATCCGCGTGGGCGATCACATGCTGGTGGACCGCATGACTTACGCCAAGGCTGGATCCATTGGACCCCACATACTGCCATATCATGAGCCGGAACGCGGCGATATCCTGGTCTTCCTCTACCCGGAAGACATACGCCAGACTTACGTCAAGCGAGTGATCGGCATGCCTGGCGACCACATCCGTCTCGACAGACAACAAGTGATCCGCAACGGCCGGCGGCTAACTGAACCCTATGTGCAGCATATCGCGACTTACCCCGACGCTTATCGAGACAATTTCCCGCTGGCGCCGGAAGCCAATACTACTCCGCGAGGCCGCGACATGTTCGCGAGGCATGTTATTAATGGCGAGGTGATTGTGCCTCCGCAAACCCTCTTCGTGCTCGGCGACAACCGCGAGAATTCCGAAGACAGCCGCTATTGGGGATTCGTGCCGCGCAGCTATGTGATCGGCAAGCCGCTGTTTGTCTACTGGTCATACGATGCGCCCACGGCCGACCTGGAAGAGTGGTCTCTGACTCACCTACTCGATGTGACCCAACATTTTTTCACACGGACGAGATGGGAACGGACCCTGATGGTTCCGCGCTCCCAATCCGCGCAGGAAGCCGGAGGCGCGGAGTGAGGGCCGTGGGGCTCGCAGTCGCGGGATGGCTGATCCCGGGAGGGGCGTTTCTGCTGATGCGCCGATACGCGCAGTTCGCCGGCTTCGCAGCCCTGGTCACGATTACGTTCGGCGCCGGCCTGGCGCTCCACGGCGGATATCAATGGCCCCAACCCGTCGAACTTCAGGGCTTGGACAGCTTGACGGCATTGCTGTTCCAAGCCGGAGCGCTGGCCAAAGTGTTCGCCGGCGGCCCGTTTCTGCTGGCGCAGTTTCTCGGCGGCACGCATTCCTTCCTGGACGGACGCCTGCACGAGTACGGGACCACACTGCTGACTTTGGCAGGCCTGTTCAACCTGCTGGCGGTGTCCAACGCGCTCGAATCGCGAAAGGCGGAAGCGCGCTGATGACGCACCTCATGTTCAGTATGCTGGTCGCCGTGCTGCTTTGCTGCGCCATGGCGTTGATCGGGAATCGCTCCTTGCGGGAACGCATGTACGTTGCGACATACCTCTTGCTCTGCTGTGCGGTCACTACGCTGGTTGGCGGGTGGGTGATGTATCTGATCCACGGCTAACTGCGCGCCTGGGGATCGCTGGCGCCATCAATTGCTTCCATCGGGTTTGGGAAGGCGGTCGGAGGATGCCGGCTGGGCTTCCGCGGGGCTTGCCGGGGTCTGTTGGCCGGCCAGCGGGTTGGCTGAGGGCGCGCCATCCGGGTGGACAACCGCGGGTTTGGGGGCTGCGGGGGATGGCGTTTTCGGGTTTTGACGGAACGAACCCAAATTCGCGGAAGTGGTTTTCGATTGTTTGGGTTGCGGGGGTGGGGCGGGAGCGGGTGGTTGCGAGTGGGGGTCGGGGTTCGGACTCGGACTCGGGTTGTGGACAACGCAGGGCATGGCCCCGCGCCACCAACTGGAGACGCTCGAAGGTGTAGGAATCGGTGGCGAAGGCGTCGCCGGAAGTGCATGTCAGGGTGGTCTCGATATTTTTTACCAAGCAGGCGTCGTAGGCGTGGTACCAGAGATTGGCTTCGACGCGGCGTGTGCGGCGGAGGCGCCATTCGTTGTGGACGAGCGTGTCGACCAGGAAGCGCTGATCGGCGTCGGCGGGGCGGTGGTGTTCGTGGTATTCGGCGGCGAGCTCGGCGAGATCCTCGGGTTTTTCGTCGAACATGATCTGGTGGACGGCGTAGATGCCGTGCTTGAGAGCGTTGAAACGGGAGGTGGCCTTGCCGGCGGTGGTGCGGGGTCCGGAGGAATTTTGTGCGTTCGCGCGGTTGGCCGCGGTTTGTTTAGGAGTTGCCATAAGAGCCTCGATTTGAGGCTAGCAGGCGATTTTGTGGCTGGAGGGAGGGGCTTAGGCTAAGTGCTTTAAGAATGGGCGGAAAGGGGCGAAAAATAAATCCGGAAGTGCTGTGAACGGGTTTTTGGGGGGGCTGTGGAATTGGCGGGAATTCAGGCCTAATCTCGATTGTCCGGTGTCCACTCCCAGAGCCGCAGCTCTTGGACGCTTGCTGGCGGGGAGGGGATTTCGCGCCAGTTAGTCAGCCGATGCGCCATTTCCCAGATCGTTTCACTTACCCGGCTAATCTCTGCCAATTCCGATGGAGTGGCGTGGCGGGTCACTCGACCCCAACGCACGACCATTTTGCGCAATGACAGTCCACTCCGCAAGCGGTGTCTATACCAACCGATCAATGACGTCGTGGAAGTAAGCGGCTTTGGACTCGTGTCTATATGACACCACTCAAAATGACACCACTCAAAACTTGACTCGGATATTTTCAGGGCCTTTACATATTCTTTATACCTTCCTAACGCCTTCCTAACACGATGGGGTTTAAAATCCAACTCCATAAGCACTCACGTCCACCTCCTCGTTGAGATTTTCAGTCAGTGAACTCCTGGACACGGGCCAGGCGAAGGGGACATCTGAGTAGCCGTCACGTCCGCCTCCTCGTTGAGATTTCCATTCAGTGAACGCCGAATGACATTGGTCCAAGCGAACAGGATATGTGTGTCCGCCTGGTCACGAACAAGGAGAGCCAAATGAACTCGCAAACTTTTAGAACGATTAGAAACCTAGCCTTTGTGGTCTGCGCATTTGCGTGCACGTCGATCCTTTCACCGGGGCTGAGGGCGCAGTCCACCTTTGGAAGCATCCGCGGAGCTACGCAGGACCAAACCGGCGCCGCCCTCCCAGAGGTGATAGTCAAGTTGCACAATGAGGATGAGAATACGGACGTCTCGACCCTCAGTGACAGCTCGGGGAATTTCGTATTCCAGAATGTCAAGCCAGGACACTACCGTCTGCAGGGCGCGAAAGAGGGTTTCTCCCTGGCTGTAGTCGACAAGGTGGAATTGGCGGCGAGACAGGACATTCGTCTGGATCTAAGGTTTGCCTTGGCCGCGACAAGCCTGCAGGTCGAGGTGACCGCAGCGGCCGCGGCGGTGAATACGGAAAACGCTACGCTTAGCGATTCCAAGATCAATGCCGACATATCCCAGCTGCCCATCAACTCCCGAAGCGTGTCCTCCAGCCCTCTGGCGGCTCTGGCCGTATCTGCCTCCGTGACGACGGACACGCAGGGGAATATTGCGGTGGGCGGCGCAACGGCGGCCCAGACGGGCTTCTCCGTGGATGGAATTTCGACGGCCAACGTGCGCCTGAATGGCGCGCTGGCGGACGCCTACCCATCCATGGAAAACATCGCTGAGATGAAAGTCACCGCGTTCAACAACAATGCGGAATTCGCCCAGATCGGCGACGTGACTTTTGTGACCAAGGGCGGAACCAATCGATTGCATGGCAGCGCGTTTGAATATTTTCAGGATAGCGGACTCGATGCCAGCGTTCTGAATTTCACTACCAAGGCGCCGCGGACCTTTAACACCTTCGGCGGCAGCCTGGGCGGCCCTGTCACAATCCCCAGCGTTTATCATGGGCGAGACAAGACGTTTTTCTTCGTGGATTATGAGGGGAACCGAAAAACCCAGTCTTATCCGGAGCAGCTTCTGGTGCCGTCGGTGGCGGATAGAAGCGGCAATCTAAACGACCTCGTGGCTGGTCTTGGGAACGGTCCTCTGCTGAATCCCTTCACCGGTACGGCTTTTGACAACAACACGATCCCGACCGGCTCGTGCCCATCCTGCATCAATCCCGTGGCTCAGAACATTCTGAAGTACTATCCTTTGCCGAACGCCAACCTGGGTGTCCTGAACCCCTCTTACAACTATCAGACGCTAGTGCCAACCCCATCGAACTCCAACGGCTTCGATATCAGATTGGATCACAACATCACCGCCAAGCAGCAGATCTATGTCCGCTTCAGCGCCAAAAACAACTTTTACACCGAATATAATGACGCCGGCGTCATAGCGCCCGCGAACAATTTCCTGCCCAACGATGGAGCTAACGAACGAAACCGCAGCCTGGTAGTTTCCTACAACTACTCCATCACTCCAACGCTACTGAACGAATTCCGCTTTGGATTCACAAACTACGCTGAAAACGACACCTTCCCGATCCAAGGGTCCCAGGCTATTTCTCAACTCGGGCTGGTCTTCGATCATGCGGTAAACATCGCCGCGCATCCCACGAGCGATGCCTTCCCGACCTTCAATTTCGCCGATGGCTCGGTTACCTCGATCGGGCAGGACCGGGTTGGACCAACCATTTCGGGGAACATGCAATTTACCGACAATATCACTAAGATCTTGCACAAGCATACGCTCCGATTTGGCGTGGATATCCGCAGAGAGCGTTTCAACGGCCTCATGTACTACTTGCCGTCCGACGACTTTGGCGACTTCACTTTCAGCGGTGCGCTCACGAACTACTCCCTGGGCGATTTTCTGCTCGGCATGCCGAACCCGTCTTACTTCGCGGTCACAGGCCCGCAAATGAACGCACTCACCACCCAATGGGGCGTATACGGTCAAGACACATGGCAGGTGAACAGTCATCTCACGGTCAATGCCGGGTTACGGTGGGAATTGCTTCCGCCGTTTCAGGAAAGCAATGGCGATATAGCTACCTATCTTACGAAGGGAAACAACGTGACCGTCGTCGTTCCGGACAAATTCTATCCCTTTATCGCAAACAATCCTACCTACCAGCAGATATACACTGGATTTCTTCAAGGATTCAACGCGTGTTCGCTTGCGGATAAGACCTCGCTGCTGCCGTGTTCGAACATCGAGACGGCGAGCCAGGCGGGGCTTCCGCAAGGCCTCCGGGATTGGAATTGGCACGATTTCGACCCGCGCGTCAGTATGGCCTGGCGGCCGTTCAACAACAACCAGACGGTGATTCGCGCCGGCTTCGGCATCTATACCATGACGACTCTTGGCCCCATGTCTTTCAACAGCGGCATCATCGCTCTCTCGGATCTACTCACCTTCAACAATTCTGTCACGAACGGTGTTGCGGCGTTCCAGTTTCCGCAAACGTCCCCTCCGGGCGCGCCGGCAACTTTAGGCGGCGGCGATTTCGAGGAGGCAAACAATCCGCACTGGAAGGATCCTTCGTCAGCGCAATGGAACTTGACCGTGGAACGGGAAGTGACACCCAACACGACGGTCCGGTTGAGCTACACCGGCCAAGGCGGCTACCATCTTCCCATCACGATAGACCGGAACCAAATTCCGGCGAGCACGACCCCCTACAACATTCCGGACAACGGATACTCAGTCGTCGATCCCCGTGCGCCCTTCCAGAACTGGCTTCTGTTGATGGAGTGTGAAAGCATCGGCAATCAAAACTATGAGTCGGGTATTGTGGAATTCACCCATAGAGTGTCGCGCGGGCTGACGTTCCAGGCAAACTACACTTTCACGAAGAATATCAGCGACGCGCAAAACACCGATGCGCCAACCGCATACGCAGGCGAAGAGCCCTACGCCGTGGAAATTGCCAATGCTTATGACACAAAGTACGACCGCGGCAACGTGGTGGGCATGCCGACGCAGCGCTTCCTGCTGACGGGCGTGTACCAGTTGCCGTTCGGACAGGGGCGTTTTTTGCAGGGACCTAAGTTCCTGAACCCCGTTCTGGGAGGCTGGAATCTCAGCACAGTTACGACGATCCAATCCGGCCAGTGGCTGACGGCCACGATGCCGGCGGCCGACGATCAATCGAACACCGATATGATCGAGCGAACCACCGGCGGGGCCATTGCGCGTCCGGATTGCATAGGAAACCCATACGCTAACCAGACTTCGCAAAACTTCTTCAACATCAACGCCTTCGCTCTACCGCCCGCCAACGCCGGGCGGTTTGGGAGCTGCGGTCTCGGTAACCTGCAGGGCCCTGGCATGGTCAACGTGAACATGGGTCTGGCCAAGGTGTTCCAGATCGGAGAGAGAGTGCGGCTGCGCTTCGAAGTTACCTTCACCAATGTTTTGAATCACACCAATTACGCGCCGCCCGCGCTGAACGTTGGTAACCCCTCTAACTTCGGGGTCTTGCAAAGCGCACTGCCCCAAGGCTTGGGCGGCAATCGCACGGGACAACTCGCTTTGCGGGTCGACTTCTGAGGTCTTCGGCTTGGCGTCGGCGCGGCTGTTGGCGGCATTCCGCCGCGCCGCTATGCGGAGTGTCAAGCGCGGCAAGCGCCCGATAGAGTATGGAGCGACCCACGCTCAAGAAGGCGCCCCTCGGGTGAGACACAATGGCTGCATCGCGAGACAGCTTGGGTCATGCCGCTTTGCGCAGCCGGTTAGTTTGGAAGGTGCTCCAGTGGTAGTAGATCTTACTGCGACTGGATCAGTTGCAGATATTGCTGGCGCGCTTGCGGATCGTCACCGTAGGGGTGCTCGAGGTATAGCGCGAGGTTGCGGCGGGCGCGGACGCGGTCGCCGGCTTGTAGAAAGAATTCGCCCAGGGTGCGGGCGCAAAGCGGAAATGCCGGGTCGCGGGTCACGTGCAGCGCGCACTCGGATTCGAGGTGGTCGAAGACTTGGGCCCTGTTGAGTACGGGAGTGCCGGGCGGTGGGTCGCGCAGAAAGACCATCGCAGCGGGATCGTCGTAGACTAACTTCCAGTCGGATTCGGCGGGTTGCGAGAGCGCCAAGGCCAGCGGATAGAGTACGCCGGAGTTGTATTCGAAGGCGTTGATGGCGATGGCGCCGATTTGATACCTGAACAAAGTATCGTCGCGGCGCCGGTCGCCGGGCGGCGTGCCCATGATCAGGCGATAGTCCTGGAAGACGTTTTCGCTCAGGGAGCGGCCATCGATGAAAACGGGCATGCCGCGCCAGATGAAATAGCCGCCGTCTTCGTAGGTATTGAAGAGGCGGGTGGCGATGCCGTGCTGGCGCAGAAAATCGGCAGCGCCGGCTGGATACCGCCATTCGGCCGCGCGGAGTTGGAAGAAGGCGCCGCGGGCAATTCCCCAAACCAGGGCGCAGGCGAGGGCCGCGGCTGCGGTGTATTGGGCATATTGCGCCATGGCCGGCGGCGTGCGCTTCCACATGGACGGCGGCGTGCGCTTCCACATTGCTTGCAGCTTGCGCTGCCACGGAAAGTAAGTGGCGATCAAGATGGGCGCGAGCAGCGCCATCAGCGGCAGGTTGCGGAATGCGGCGAGCGACGCGGCGGCGAAGGCGGCGAATAGGAGCCAGTCCGCGATGCGCACGCGCTTCCAGGAGATCGCGAGCGCGGCGGCGGCGCCATAAAGCAGGAGGAAAAACGCGTACGGCTCGCCCCAGAAGCCGGGCCGCGACCATTCCATGAGCGTGGCGGTAAGCGGACTTTGCCGGTAACTGACGAGTGTGGTCACCACGTTGAAGCCGTTCGGATTGAGTCCGGAGACGAGCACGGCGGCGCCGCTGAAGGCCAGAATGCGCCGTGCATCGGGCGCGCGGGTGAGCAGCGCTTCGGCGCAATAGGCCGCGCAGACCACCCATCCGAGAAAGAAGCCACCGTGGCAATTGGCCCAGATCAACGCCAGGATTGGAAGCAGCCACAAGCGGCGGCGCGTTTCGAGGATGGCCATGAAGACGAACGGGAAAGCGTAGCTGAGCAGGCTGGGGCGGTCATGCGCGAAATCGACGAGCGCGGGGGCTGCGGCAAGAGCGGCCGCGATTCCCCACGACCAGGAGTTGGTGCGGCGGCGCGCGATGGACGCGGTGAGGCCGCAGCAGAGGGTGAGGAGGAGCGCCTTCCACAGAACTACGGCGCCCAATCCGCCGGCGCTCGCGATGAGATACATGAGAGCCTGCGCGAGCCACTCATGGGTCAGATTGAAGCGCTGCGTGGCGGCCTCGCCGGCGTAGGCGGGTTTGGCGAGGGCTGTGGTGTAAGCGAAGGGATCGGGGTAGGGAAGGCGATGGTGGGTGACGATGTACTGGCCGGTTTTGAGGTGCCACCATGCGTCGGAGTCGGCTAGCTCAGTGGAGAAGAGGCCGAGCAGGAATAGCGCGGTGAGGCCGAGGAGCGCGGCCGGCGCGTTAGAATTCGAAAACCGCATCCAACGGTACGATGAGCTCGGGATTTTCGGTGCGGAAGACTGCGGTTTCGGTTATGGCTTGGGGAGTGCAGTTATAACCTTTGCGGGTGCGCGGGTCGACGATCCAGACGTAGGGAACGCCGAAGGTAATATAGTCGATTACGCGTTCTTGCAGCCGCGACAGCGGGTTGTCACTGGATAGCACTTCGATGCAGATGAATGGCGGCTTGCGGAGGATGGGCTCTTGTTCCCACTGGCCTAGGATTACGCAAACGTCGGGAATGCGGAAGCGGGTCGGGGCGACTTGCACACGCCATTCGGGAACGGCCTGGATGTTCCACGGCTTGCGGCGGTTCCAGAGGAAGGCGATCAACGCCCCTTGTAGGTTGGCGTGATCCCACTCTCCAGAGTTGCGCTCCAATACGAGGCCATCGACATAGTCGCAGTCGGGGCTGTAGCTCGTGTGTAGATACTCGCTCACGCTGATCGGTTCGCTCGTGGGCATGCCAATTAGAAGGATACCATCGGCGAAGCGCGTTCACACGGAGCGTGGACTCCCTGATGGGAGCGTTTTTTCGGCCGAAACCGAGGTATCACTAGGCGAAGAGAGCCGGCTGAAAGCCGGCTGCAGCCAGGATTGGCTGCCCCACAAACTAGTATAACGTTTCGATAAAACATTTCCATAATGCTTTGTTTTGTGATGCGAGCATCATTCACACGGGAAGGCAGAGACCAAAAATCGAAAAGAGGCATTGGCCGCCGATAAACGCCGATGAACG
>JBEKNN010000096.1:0-30440 GCA_049522755.1 Bryobacteraceae bacterium
CAGCCCAAACCGTTCGCGGCCGGCCGTGAGGCTGCGGCCGCTCGCCTTCATGACGCCGCCCGGAGCGATGCGCGTCGCCCGAAACGCCGGTAGTGGGCTACTTTGGATTTCCGCAGGCTTGACGCAAGCCGCCCGAACGTGCCACGCTTGTAGTGTATGCGAAAGCCGTCAGGCAGAGAACCAGAAGACGAAGTCCAGGCCGGTTTCATGGCCGTACATAGATTGCTGGGTGACCTTCCGAGCGAGCCAGAAGGATCATCCGAGAAAGCAGCCGAGCCCGTCCGCTCCCTCCGTTCGCAAATCCTATCCGAACTTGGCCGCGAAGGCGGAAAAATCGGCGGCAAGGCGCGCGCCGCGAGCATGACACCGGAACAGCGCCGCCGAAGCGCCCGGAAGGCAGCTAAGGCGCGTTGGGCAAGACAAAAGGCGTCCTGAATAGCATAGGGGCCGTCAAAGCAAAGGTATCGAAAGTCTGGATTGGATGAACGTGTGAAACGCGAAAGAGACATCGCTACGCTTCGGGAATCCGAATGCGCCGGGACGGAAGCCGCATAGACATGACTGAACGTGAATACCGAAGCATCCGCGCGATTCTTCGTAATCTCACGACTATCAGTAACAGATAGACTCCATAGCCAAAAACTACGAGGCCGAGAATAAAAACAAAAATCCACAACCAACCCTTCCTGTCATAATCACTACAGATCTTCCCCTTCCAGTATCCGTAACCGAATACTATAAATCCCACAAGCATAATAAATGGGGGGGCCGACTTAAGACGATCTTGGAAATTACTGCCATCGGCGCGGCTATCTGGATCGGACGTATAAACCTTAAGGTCCTGCGCCAGATCGAGCGACAAACTCCGGAAATAGCAAAGAGCGCTGATGCAGCGAAGGCCTCTGCTGAGCTGACTAGGCAGCAACTGCTTTTGACGCTGCCCGCTATAATTACTATCGATTTTGGGGTAGCCGAAGAAGGTCTTGGAGTGACCGTCGAGAACCACGGTCATGCTATTGCGCGAAATATTTCCGTAAAGATTACCGTCACACCTGAAACACTTCCGAAAAGAACAGTGCTGGGATCTGCCGATTACAGCGTTGTATGGCCTACGCTGCCGCCTGGACCTCCCTTCCTCAATGTCACTGGTAGAACATTCCCAATTCCCCGCTTTAATGTATATACGCGGGAGGACGCAACGGATACCAAATGGAGTGTAACAGTTAAGGGAACGACTTCTTGGGACGACGGCTTCGGAAATGTGGAGAGCAAATCTATCTGTTTGTCTTATCTTGGATATCACGTTTTGAACGCTGTCGGTGGCCGGATGGGATCGGATAAATTTATTCCGTGCGACGACTTTCCCGTTGCCTTGCGTAACGCCTTGGATGCAAAGCTGGAAGAAGCTCGGCGTAAAGTCAATTGAGAACAAAGACTGGCATGTCACGCCACCATAAGCGTATCCCGCGAAACCCCAGAAGCAGCTTGATGTCCGAAATTTCAATTCCGCGTTCGGAACCGGACAGTCCTTGACGACAGGCTGGAGGCGTACCGAAAGAGTTCCAGCGCCGTACACTCCGAAAAAGTCCACCGCCATGTGCTCCCTGAGAATTCCAGCTTGGCCCCCCGAGGCACTGGGCACTGATGGGTCAAACACAGATCGCGTGGGTCAACAGAACGCGAGCGATGTCGCGGCACGGCCGCTTGCGCACACGCGCCGCTTCGATCCCTACCGGCCCGAGAGCGCCAGTTCCACGTGATTGGCGGAATCCATCGCGGCCGAACCCATGCGCGCCAGCAGCAGGACACAGCCGATCTGCTCGGCCACCGTGGTGAGCACTTCCATTTCGCCGCCCGTATGCGGGTGGGGCTGGCGGTGCTGCACGTTGATGACGCCCACTACGCGGTTGCGGGCGACGATGGGGGCGGAAAGGAACGCTTCGAAAGTATCTTCCGGCAGTTCGCCGAAGGTTTTGAAGCGGGCGTCCCTGTAAGCCTCGCGCGAAATAGCCACCAGTCGGCGCTCGCGCGCCACCCAGCCGGTCAATCCTTCACTCCACTGCATGCGCACTTTGCCGATGGCGCTGGTGTGGGGCGTGTTGCTCGCGCACAGCACCAGCTCGGAACCATTGAGGAGATAGACCAGGCAGGAATCGCACTCGGTGAATTCCTCCACCAGCGACACCACGCCCTTGAGGACTTCGGGGAGACTCATGTCGCGCACCATGAAGCGGCTGATCTTCTGGAACAGCCGCAGCTGCTGTTCCGTACGTTCGAGGCGCAGTTCCAGGTCCTTGGCTTTTGGCACGTTCCTATTATAGACACGCATCGCGGGGCGTGCTTCAAGGCTAGCCACAAAGAGTCCTAAGGAGGTTTGGAGGATACTACGTAGTTGTTCGGACAGGCGCCGAACCGGGAATCGGCCCGGAGGCGAAGCACCCAACCCGGACGTCTGACCGTATCCGCGCTACGCAGCCATCATGTGCGGCCGAGCCACCTTATTCGGCTTCCCCAAAAGCACGTTCACCCGACTTTGACTTTATTTTCAGGCCTTTCTAAAGCACTTAGGCCCTTCCGCGTGCTTCAGCCCCAAAAACGTCTGCTAGCCTCGAATCGAGTCCCCTTCGATGCCAACTCCCAAACCAGCCACTGCCAGCCGCGCCGACTCATTTAAATCTCGACGCGGGCTCCCCGGCCCAGTTACGCCACCCCCATGCTCCGCCCTAGGAATGTCCGCAATCCCAACAATCCAAAACCACTTCCAAGTTCTTGGCTTCGTTCCGCTATTTTTCGCGAACCCCCGCTTCCGCCGCGCCTTCCCACTTACCCCAGCAGGTAGAACAGCAGCGCCAACCCGCCCATCATGAATAGAATGAGGCCGATCCACACGAAGACGTATAGCGATTCCTGCTCCGGCGGCGGAGTGTGTATCCCAATCGCCATATGAAGTCCACGAACCAGACCAGCCAGGAATCGCATCATGCGCTTACCCTCGAATCGATGGTAAACCAATATCTGCTACCAATGCAATAAAAAATACTTGACAACTATAGACGCATATTATATTATCGTACACAGATGAGGTCGAGACGGCCTCTCAACAATTCCAAAAAAGGAGCTTTAAAAGTCATGTCCCTTAGTCACTTCGATCCGTTAGCCAACCTCCGCGTTTTCGAGGATTCCTTTGCCCGGCTGCTCAGCGAGCCTCAGGCAAACAGGCCCTGGTCGCCCGCCGTCGATATCTACGAGACGGAAAACGAGCTGGTCCTGAAAGCCGATCTGCCCGACGTCGAGGCGCAGGACGTCAACGTCCGCGTCGAAAACCTGACGCTTACCATCTCCGGCGAGCGCAAGTTCGATAAGTCCACCAATGAGAAGGGCTTCCACCGCATCGAGCGCAGCTACGGCAACTTCACCCGCAGCTTCGCGGTTCCCAATACGTTCGATACCGAAAACATCGCCGCCAGCTTCAAAAACGGCGTCCTGACGGTCAAACTTCCCAAGAAGGAAGCCGCCAAGCCGCGCCAGATCAAGATCGAAACAGCCAAGTAAGTACGACAGGCATCCTTGCCTGTCGCCGCGATCAAGATCGAATCAGCCAATTAATGCATCTATAGATTCAGGAATCCGATTTCGGGTCCTCGACCAAGGGCAGGCGGCATTCCGCCTGCCCTGATTGTCGTTAGGGGGAAAAATGTTCCGGTTAGATAAGCTCACCCAGAAAGCTCAAGAGGCACTCCAGCAGACGCAGGCCATTGCCGAGAAAAGTGAAAGCCAGGTGATGTATCCGCTGCACCTCCTGGTGGCGCTGGCGGAAGAAAAAGAAGGCATCGTGCGCCCGGTGCTCGAAAAGTGCGGAGTTCATCCCGACGCGGTGGTTACCGAGGCGCGCCGCCTGCTTGGCTCGCTGCCCAAGACCAGCGGCATGCAGCCCGGCATGTATCTGGCGCAGCCGCTGAACCAGGTCCTCGAACATGCCTTCGACGAAGCCGCGCGCTTCAAAGACGAGTTCGTCTCCACCGAGCACCTGCTGCTCTCGCTCGCCCAACAGCGCGGCGACCCGGCCGGCCAGTTACTGGATAAAGCCGGCGCGACTCACGACGCCATTTTGAAAGCGCTGGTCTCGATCCGCGGCTCGCAGCGCATCACCGACCAGAATCCCGAAACCAAGTATCAGGCACTCGAACGCTACGCGCACGATCTCACCGAATCCGCGCGCCAGGGCAAGCTCGACCCCGTCATCGGCCGCGAAGAGGAAATTCGCCGCGTGATGCAGGTGCTGAGCCGCCGCACCAAGAACAATCCGGTGCTCATCGGCGAGCCGGGCGTAGGCAAGACCGCCATCGTCGAAGGGCTGGCCCAGCGCATTGTGCGTGGCGACATTCCCGATCAATTGCGCAACAAGCGCCTGGTTTCCATCGACCTCGGCTCCATGGTGGCCGGCACCAAGTTTCGCGGCGAGTTCGAAGACCGCCTCAAATCCGTAGTGCGCGAAATCATCGATTCCAAGGGCGAGATCATCTGCTTCATCGATGAGCTGCACACGCTGGTCGGGGCCGGCGGAGCCGAAGGCGCCATCGACGCCGCCAACCTGCTGAAGCCGGCCTTGGCGCGCGGCGAGCTGCGCTGCATTGGCGCCACCACGCTTAACGAATATAAGAAGTACGTGGAAAAAGACGCCGCGCTGGCCCGCCGCTTCCAGACGGTCCTGGTGGGCGAATCGTCCGTGGACGACACCATCGCCATCCTTCGCGGCCTCAAGGAGAAGTTCGAAATCCACCACGGCGTGCGCATCAAAGATTCCGCCATCATTGCGGCCGCCGTGCTCTCGCACCGCTACATTGCGGACCGCTTCCTGCCCGACAAAGCCATCGATCTGATCGATGAGGCCGGCTCGGCGCTGCGCCTGCAAATCGGCTCCATGCCGATCGAGATCGACGATCTGGACCGCTCCATCTCGCACCTCGAAATTGAGCGTCAGGCCCTCGCCAAGGAAAACGACTTTGCGTCCCACGACCGCTTGCGTTTTGTGGAGAATGAGCTCGAGCGCCTGCGCGGCGAGGCGGCCATTCTCAAAGAGCGCTGGAATCGCGAAAAGTCCGCCATCGGGCGCGTTCGCCAATTGAAGGAAGAGCAGGAGCAGTTGCGCCAGGAGGAAGAAAAAGCCAGCCGCGCCGGCGATTGGGAAAAAGCTGCCCAGCTTCGCTACGGACAGCTTGCGCAGATGGAAAAGGACATACAGGCGGCCGAGCAGGAGCTCGAAGCCGTCAAGGAAAACGCGCTGCTGAAAGAGGAGATCGGCGAAGACGAGATCGCCCGCATCGTCGCCAAATGGACGGGAATCCCGGTCACGCGCATGTTGGAAGGCGAAATCCAGAAGCTGGTGCACATGCCTGAGCGGCTCAAAGATCGCGTGGTGGGCCAGAATGAGGCGGTGCAGCTTGTCGCCAACGCCATTCTGCGCAACCGCGCCGGATTGAGCGACCCCGCGCGGCCCATCGGCAGCTTTATTTTCCTGGGACCCACGGGCGTGGGCAAGACCGAGCTGGTGCGCTCGCTGGCGCACTACTTGTT
The DNA here is from genome assembly GCA_049522755.1 of Bryobacteraceae bacterium. GTDB lineage: Bacteria > Acidobacteriota > Terriglobia > Bryobacterales > Bryobacteraceae > PALSA-243. Next base: position 5,575 of record JBEKNN010000096.1, read on the forward strand.
CGACGACGATAAGGCCATGATCCGCGTCGATATGTCCGAGCTGATGGAGAAGCACGCCGTCGCCCGCCTGATCGGCGCGCCTCCCGGATACGTGGGCTACGAAGAGGGCGGTCAGCTAACCGAACAGGTGCGGCGCCGTCCGTATTCGGTGGTGCTCTTCGACGAAATCGAAAAGGCGCATCCGGACGTCTTCAACATGCTGCTGCAGATTCTCGACGACGGCCGCCTGACCGACGGCCAGGGCCGCACCGTCAGCTTCAAGAATACGGTGATCGTGATGACCTCGAACATCGGCACCGGAATGGTGGACAAGAACGTCATCGGCTTCTCGGTGCACGGTAAGGACGCACGCAACGCGGATACGCGCAAGCGGTTGCTCGATGCGCTGCGCCAGCACTTCCGGCCCGAATTCCTGAACCGCGTTGACGATATCATCGTATTTAACTCGTTGACGCGCGAACATCTGTACGAAATTGTCGACATCCAGCTGCAGAATGTCGCGAAGCTTTTGAAGGATCGCAAAGTGAAACTGGAAGTGACGCCGGCGGTAAAAGATCGCATTATCTCGGAGGGCTACGACCCGCAATACGGCGCGCGGCCCATGCGGCGCGCCATTCAGCGCTTGATCCAGGACCCGCTGGCGCTCAAGCTGATCACCGGCGAATTCACCGACGGCGATACCATTCTGGTGAAGACCAAAGGCGGCCCGGTGGATACGAAAGGCGACGAGGGCGAGTTGCAGTTTGAAAAACTCGTCCCTCTAGCCGCGTAAGAGAATGTTGGCCCCATGGAGAGAGTGTTGGCCCCGTGGCGCACGCACTCCTGCGTGCAGCGTTCACACTCGTGTGAACGCGCTTCCGGGGCACATCGAGTGAGGCGTTTATGAATGCTCTGAAAACTGCTCTATTGCTGGGGCTGATGAGTGGCCTGCTCCTGGTGGGCGGCGAGGCGATCGCCGGCCGCCAGGGGCTCTATTACGCCCTCGGCATCGCCGCCGTGATGAATTTCGGCAGCTATTTCTTCTCCGAAAAGCTCGCGCTGATGACGTACAATGCGCAACCGGTCACGCCGGAAGAGAATCCCGACGCTTACCGGCGCGTGGAGCCGATTGTCCGCGGGCTCACGCAGCGCATGGGCCTTCCCATGCCCAAACTGTGGCTGATTCCCGATCCGTCGCCGAACGCCTTCGCCACCGGACGCAATCCGTCGCATGCGTCGGTAGCGTTCACCCAAGGCATTTTGCAGCTCATGAACGACAACGAAATTGAAGGCGTGGTGGCGCACGAGCTGGGCCACGTACTGCATCGCGACATTCTGATCAGCTCCATCGCCGCCATGCTCGCCGCGGCGATTACGTTCCTGGCGCGCATGGCATTCTGGTTCGGCGGCAGCCGCGACGAGGAAGACCGCGGGGGCGGAGTAATCGGCGGAATCCTTATGATGATCCTCGCGCCCATCGCCGCCATGCTCATCCAGATGGCTATTTCGCGCTCCCGCGAGTACGACGCGGATGCGGCCTCGGCCAAGTACGTCGGCTCGCCTTATCCGCTGATCAACGGCTTGCAGAAGCTCGATAGTTGGTCGAAGCGCATCCCCTTGGACGCGACGCCTTCCACCGCGCACATGTTCATCATTCAACCTTTCACGGGGCAAAGCCTGATGCGCCTGTTCTCGACGCACCCCTCCACAGAGGACCGCATCGCCCGCCTGCAGGCGATGCGATGATGTACGACAGACCTCCTGGTCTGCCGGCGCCATGGCGCGTCAGCCTTGTACGACAGACCTCCTGGTCTGTCGCCGCCATGGTGCGCCTGCCATGACCCAACCCGCCATAAAGCAGAGGCCAATATGAACCAGGTCCGCGTCAACCGCAAGGCGGCCGGACGCATCGCCTCCGGACACCCGTGGATCTTCTCCAGCGACGTCACGGACCGCGGCCAGGCGCAACCCGGCGAGGCAGTGAATGTAGTGGACCAGCGGGGCCAATCCCTGGGCGTGGCGCATTACAGCTCTGCCTCGCAAATTACTTTGCGGATGCTGGGCGGCAGCGGCGCCGGCCGCGATTTCTACCTGCAGCGGCTGCGCGCCGCCGAAGCGCATCGCCGCCGAGTCGTGCGCGACAGCGATGCTTATCGGGTGATCCATGGCGAAGCGGATCTGCTGCCTGCACTGATCGTCGACCGCTATGGCGACTACCTGGTGATGCAGACGCTCGACCAGGGCATGGACGCGGCGAAAGGGGAAATCGCATCGTGCCTTCAAGAAATCTTCGAGCCGCGCGGCATCGTGGCGCGCAACGATGCCGCGGTCCGAGCCAAAGAGGAGTTGCCGCTCGAAACCACGGTACTGGCCGGCGAAACGTGGGGCGGGCCCATGTCCGGCCACGATATTCCGGACGCCGTCCCCGTCCGCATGAACGGGCTGAGCCTGACAGCCGACTTACTGCACGGCCAGAAGACCGGCATTTTCCTCGACCAGCGCGAAAACTATCTCGCCGCCGCCAGTTACGCCGCCGCCAGTTACGCGCGTGGGGGCCAGGCGCTCGACTGCTTCACCTCCACCGGCGGCTTCGCCTTGCATCTGGCGGCGAAGTGCGAGTCGGTCGAGGCCGTGGATAGCTCCGGCCCGGCGCTCGACCGCGCGCGCCAGAATGCCGCTGCGAACGGCATCGCCAACATCGATTTCCGCGAGGCCGATGTGTTCGACGTACTCAACGGATACAATAGCGCCCGCCGCGAATTCTCACTGGTCGTGCTCGATCCGCCGGCGTTCACCAAGTCGCGCCGGAACCTGGAAGCCGCCACCACGGCCTACAAGGAGATCAATCTGCGTGCGCTTCGCTTGCTGGCGCCGGGAGGCATCCTGGTGACGTGCTCCTGCTCACACCACCTGAGCGAGTCGGCGTTCCTCGAATTGATCGCCCAAGCGTCACTCGACTCCAGGCGCACCCTGCGCGTTCTGGAACGGCGGACGCAGAGCCAGGATCATCCGATCCTGCTGACCGTCCCGGAAACGTTATACCTGAAGTGCCTGATTCTCGAAGTCTTGTAGTGGGGCAGCCAATCCTGGCTGCAAGCCGCCTTTTCAGCCGGCGCTCGCGCCTGTACGGAACCATCCACTGGTAGGGCGGTTGCACCTTCAATGCAGGAGGTAGCCCTAATGAATTCGGATCAACTCGAAGGCAACTGGAAGCAATTGAAAGGAAAGATGCGAGAGAAGTGGGGAAAGCTTACCGACAACGACTGGGAAATCGTGGCCGGTAAGAAAGACCAACTTCTGGGCAAGCTGCAAGAGCGTTACGGATATACGCGCGAGCAGGCCGAGCGCGACTACGACGATTGGGAACGCGCCAACAAGACTGCATCCAAGGTCGCTTAGCCTTCAGACTCCTATCTTCGCGGGCGGGCAAATCTTGCCCGCCCCTTTTTTCCCCAACAAAACATTCCACTCCCAAACCGTGATTTAATCTACAAGAGACCCATTCACATCGGGTCAAGACTTCAGAGGGAGGTTTCATGTTTGTACGATTGCTACTGGCGTCGACCCTGGCCGTGGGCCTTGCATCAGCCCAAGGAGGCCAAAAGGGTGGCATGGGCAGCGGTGATATGGGCGGCATGGGCAGCGATACCACGGCCATGAACGGCGGTATGCGGGCGCCGCGCCAGACCAGGGCGGACATCATCGCCGATAAGTTGCACCTAAACAAGGACCAGAAAGAACAGGCGTCGAAGATCTTCGCGGCCGCGCAGGAAGAGGCGGCGCCGCTCAACGAACAGGTTCGGAACGGCCGCAGCGCAATTACCACTGCGATCTTGCAGGGGACGTCCGGCGACGATTTGAACAAAATGCTGGCGCAATTTACCGACTTGATGGCGCAGAAAGCCGCCGTGGAAGCCAAAGCTTACGGTAAGCTCTACGCGATTCTGGACGCCAAGCAACAGGCCAAAGCAGCGCCGGTGTTCGCAGAGCAGATGGACGGCATGTTCGATGGCGGCCGCCGCGGCGGCAACCGCGGGGGAGAGCAAAGGTAACCATGATGTGTACAAGACTATTCGTCATTGGAATCGCCGTATCCACCTTGGCCTTCGCGCAAGGCAAGGGCAGTAAGGGCGGAAGCGGCAACAATAGCCCCATGATGCAGCAGGGCAGCGTGAGCCGCTTGGACCAGTTCACCCAGATTCTGAAGCTCGATAAGGACGAGAAGAAGGCGGTGAAGACGATCATGGACGACGCCCAGAAGGAAGCGACGCCCGTCAAAGATCAGATGGAAAAGGGACGTCTCACCGTCGCTCAAGCCGTAGCCGGCGGCAAGCAGGAAGAGATTGACGCCGCGGTAAAAAGCTACGCCGGCGCGGAAACGCAGATGGCGAGCATTGAGATGAACGCGTTCGCTAAGATCTACAACGCGCTCGACAAAGAACAGCAACAAAAATCCCCGCAAATTTACCAGATGATGCCGGGGATTTTCAAAGGCAAGAACTGGAACCAGTAGGCCTCGGTTAAATCCGGATCGGGGCCTTGCGCGTACCTCTGGGATAGAGGCCCCGATGAGACTCCCCCGCGCATTCCTGCCTGCCTGAAGTGCTATCCCTTCTCTTGAAACTCAGGTATGTGGGTCAGCAGTTCGACGAAGACGCATCGGAACTGCTCGAACAGCCGTTCGAACTGGCCGATTTCGTCGTTAGACCCGGCCTGTATCGCCGATTCAAAATCGCCCCCAACGACGCGGGTGGCAACCACAATGATTTTTTTCAGGCGCCGGAACACCAGACGGCCGAGCATTGCCATAACCAAAGCCGCGAGAAACAACTGAGCGACGACGCTCAAGGCCACGAGGATGTTCTGCGTATTCCGCATCGCCACGTAAACACTGGAAATATCCCGCACCACGAACATCGCCCCTACCGTTTGATTGGCGGCGTCGCGGATGGGAAACATGCCGCGCACAAAGACCGAGTCTCCCTGATTGAAACTCTCCAATACCTTACCCTCGGTTGCCACAGCGGCCAGCTCTCCGTGGAACTGAATGATGTTGTCGTTGGCCGTTGTCTTGTCGGCCACCACGAAGTTTGGATTGTCGTCCCAGTTATCGCGGCGCTTCCAAACTGCGCTCGAATCGGTCCAAAACCGCCGGTCGACAAACTTCTTACTGAGCAAAAGCGCGTAGTCGTCTCCGGTCTGACTCTTCATCTCTTGAATAAACCGGCCGATTTCTTCGCCGAACTCGACATAGCCGGCCAACTTACCCTGCGAACCATAAAACGGCCGAAGAATTCTCACCGCGAAACCAGCTTTTCCCAGTTCGTTTCCGACTACCATGGCGTGCGTGCGTACTACCTGCTGATCCATGTAGCGGCCCAAGCGGTCTCCGAACTTCGCGGGGTTGTGGAGGCGCAGAAAGACGGACATATCCGGCTCCGGGGTATGGAACATCCAATTGGTAATACCTTCAGCCGTCAACTTAGAATATAGGGGCGCAGTTACTTCGAGAAGGCGGCGGCGGTCCTTGTCGGCCAAGGCATCGCGAACCTGGGGATTCATCATCAGCGTCTCGCTGACGGCGGCCATTTTACTGATCTCTCTGGCTTCCAGAACATGGAACAGCTTTTGCGCTCCAGTGACCGACTCTGCCGCCAGGGCCTGTGAGTTTCTTGCAAAGCTGTAGCGCAGCAGCATCAAGGTGCCGCCAACGCTCAGTACGAGACTAACCGCCAATGCGGCCAGGACTTTAGTTCGAATCGAATTCCATTTCATTTGGTACATACCTCACAAACTCATTTTGAGCAGGTCAAGGGCGGCCTGCCGGAATTTGGCGACCACGATCGGGTCGTCAGGGGTGTTGGGAGAAATAAGCGACAGGAGTCGGCCTGTGCGAAGCCCGATCTCGCCTCTTATTTGCGCCGCGTCCAAGCCGTCGGCCTTGATCTTCTCTTCAATTTTGATTTTGAATTGGTAAATTACGCTCACAGTAAAAGCTCCTCGGGCTGCGGGAATTGTTCCACGGGACGGTTAGTCGTCCCGGGCCCCGCGTCAAGCCCGGTTACTTCACATATCGGCATCCAAAGCGAAATCTCGAACGACAAAGCTGCCACCGAATACTTTCGCAGCTGCGCCCGGCCTGGGCGACCGTCTGAGTTTGCCCTGGTTTACGTTATCGTAGCCACATGAGCTTCATTTCACCCTCTTCAGTTCGCGACCGTGCCGGTATGGGCATGCTCGCCGTTATCCTGCTGGCCTTTGGCTCTTCCGGCGCCGGGGCCCAGGAAACCAAGCCCGCACCTCCGCCGTCTTCCACCGACGCGAAGGATGGCGCAAAGGATAAGGATAAGGCGGCCGACAAGGAAGCTCCGCTGCCCCCGGACGCGCATGTGGCGCAGAGCATTCAACTCAATGGCAAGCCGCTAAACTACACGGTCAATGTGGGCTCACTGCCGGTCAACGACGCAGGCAAGAAGATTGGCGAGGTGGTCTTTACCGCATACACCATCGATGGCCAGGACCGGCCGGTCACATTCGCGCTGAATGGCGGTCCCGGCGCGGCTTCCGTCTTTCTGAATCTCGGCGCCATCGGGCCGAAGCACCTCGAGTTCGGCGAGGAGGGAGAGAGTCCGTCCGATCCGGCGAAGCTGACCGACAACCCGGGTACGTGGCTGGATTTCACCGATCTGGTGTTCATCGACCCCGTCGGCACAGGTTACAGCCGGTCGCTGGTTCCGCCGGACGAGACCAAGAAGCGGTTTTATAGTACCGACGCCGACATTCATTACCTCTCGCGCATCATTTACGACTGGCTGGTGAAGAACGGGCGTCTGATCTCCCGAAAGTATCTCGTGGGAGAGAGTTACGGCGGCTATCGCGGCCCCCGGATCACGCATTACCTGCAAACGCAGTTGGGCGTGGCGATGAACGGTGTAGTGCTGGTCTCGCCGTACCTGAATCCGGCGCTGGATGAAAACGGCGACATCTCTCCCGTTCCATGGATGCTGACGCTGCCATCGATCGCGGCGGCGCATCTTGAGCGCGAGCACAAGCTGACCCCGGAAGCGATGACGCCGGTAGTTGCGTACACCCGCGGCGAGTATGCCGTCGACCTGCTGAAAGGCCGATCCGATCCGGCGGCGACGCCGCGAATCGTGAAACACGTGACTGAGATGACCGGCCTGGAAGAGGAGTTTGTGCGGCGGGCCGGCGGCAGGTTGGAGATCGGCGCATATCTGCGCGAGGTCTTCCGCGAGAGCGGTAAGATTGGCAGCGTGTACGACTCGAATGTGACCGGGTATGATCCGTATCCCTTCGCTCCGGAGCAGCGCACCAACGATCCCATCCTTGAGAGCATCATCGCGCCGACCACCACGGCGATGGTGGATTTTGTGACGCGCGTCGTCGGCTGGAAGTCGGATGCGCGCTACAACACGCTCAGTTTCGAGGTGAACTCCCAGTGGGATAACGACAGCGCCACCCTTCGCACCGGCGCCGTGCCCGATCTAAGGCAGGCGGTGGCCACCGATCCGAAGCTGCGCGTCATCATTGTGCACGGCTGGAACGACCTGTCGTGCCCTTTCATGGGCTCGGTGCTGACGGTGGATCAGATGCCGGTGATGGGCGATCCGACCCGTGTCGCGGTGCATGAGTATCCGGGCGGCCACATGTTTTACAGCCGTAAGGACAGCCAGGCTGCGTTACGCAAAGACGTGCAGGCGATGTTCGGCAAACACTGAGCTGTCCCCGGCGTGTCCCGGGAGAGCCCCGCGCGATTTCGCTGGCATCGATTCCGCGCAGACCGAAAACCCAGCGGGAAGCGCTGATCCCCTGATTGGTCACAGCGCTTCCCACTACCGTATCGTAGACATTAGCGATTGCTACCTTGTTGCACAACTTACCGCGACCCGGTGAGCCCAGCTCCAAGCCGGCCGAAGCGCAGCCGCTGCTGAAGTTGCTTGCGGGCATTCTCGGGGAGAACCATCGGGCTGGTCGCCCCTTGTGCGGCGGGTGATAGGCTCTCGGCAGCGGTGGCCGGGCTGGTCGGGGTCGCCACGAATGCATGAGTCTCGCCCGTGCTTGTCTGTAAGGCCAGGCCCACGATCTCGCCCGCATCGTTGATCCCTTCCGCAAACATCAGATACAGCGGCGAGTTCGCCGGGACGAGGGCGTTGAGGTCCATCATCGTCTTGTTTTGCCAGAGAAAGGCGCGGCAATTCCCCATGTTGTCGCAGGATGCGCCAACCACTTCTCCATTGTTGTTAATCCACGTCGGCAAGCTCGAGAAGTCCGTACCTACCGTCCCGAGGTCCTCGGCGCCGGCCTGGCTATACAGGGTGCTGTGAACCTGGACGAAAGGAAAGCCGGAGAGCTCGCTGGGCAGATCCGAACCGCCGACCACTTGACCCAGGTCATTGATACCGACGCCAACGCCGAGCATCGAGCCGCCCAGGTTGGCGAGGGCGGTCGCAGAGCCGTTTTGCCAGAGCACGGCATGCGGTCCATAGCTGAACGGAAGAAGCGGGGTGTTCGCACAAGTACCCGATGTGCCGACCACCTGGCCGTAGTTGTTCAGCCCGAAGGCGAATCCGACGGTGTCACCGGGAAGCGGAGGGAGTGCCTGGACCTGGCCCGGGTTTGGTCCCCAGAGGACGGCTTCATAATCGAGAACTTGAGGCGGTGCGCAGGTTGGGTCCTTGGTGCTATTCTCCGCAAGTCCGATTACCTGGCCCTGATTGTTGATGACAAGCGCTTCGCCGTTATTGCCGCCCAAGGTAGGAAGCGGCGTCATGGTCCCATTCCAGATGGCCGGAAGGCAAATAAGGTTAGTGCCGAAACCGCAAAAGTCGTTGCCAAACGGATCTTTCTTGGAAGTCTCGGCAAGAATCGGCGCCTGGTAGCTCGCGTTAGGCCCGCTGGCTTCGCTGTTTGGTCCGCCCAGTGTGCCGAGGTCGAACATTGTATCCCCAGGGCCCGCAAGGAACGCATGTGTGTTCCCGTTGGAAAGGCTCGTAGCTCCGGCAACCCGGCCCGCGTAGTTAATGCCATAAGCTGTGCTAGACGTTCCGCCCAGCGCGCCCAGGTCGGTGACGGTATAGCGTGGTGTCTGTGCTGTTGCAAGTACGGCGAGCAAGCTGCCCGCTGCCATCAAAGTCAGGATCGATTTCATAATGTGCCTCCATTCAAGAAGGCGCAGAACGAGTCAGGGAAGGATCACGTACTTTGTGGGGCGGGCAATCATGCCTGCAGCCGCTTTTCAGGCGGCTTTTCTTTTCTCGCAGGAGTCGGTTTCTGAGACTCGCTCTCGGCGCCCTCCCCGAGCCCCTTGCCAGGCGAGATCCGGGCGCGGCGGTATAATTAGGCCCGTTAACTATGCAGAGGGCGGCACAATCCGGTGAGCCGGCTGTAGGCGAGGTAAGCACGCTGCTCCGCGCCTGGAGCGGTGGAGACCAGCGCGCGCTTGACAGGCTGACCCCTATCGTTTATGACGGGCTCCGCCGGCTGGCGCGCCGTTACATGCGGCGCGAGCGCGCCGGTCACAGCCTGCAAACTACTGCTTTGGTCAATGAAGCCTACATGCGCCTGGTGGATTATGAGCGCATGCAATGGCAGGATCGCGCCCATTTCTTCGCGGTCTCGGCCCAGTTGATGCGGCGCATTCTGGTGGAACATGCACGGCGCCACAACCTGAAACGCGGCGGCGGCTTGCAGCATGTCTCGCTCGATGAGGCGGCCGTAGTAGGCGGCGGCAGGCCCGCGGATCTGGTGGCTCTCGATGACGCGATGAACGCGCTGGCGCGCCTCGATACACGCAAAGCGCAAGTGGTCGAAATGCGTTTCTTCGGCGGACTGAGCGTGGAAGAGACCGCCGAGGTGCTCAAAGTATCGTCTGTCACCGTGAAGCGCGACTGGAGCACCGCCAAGTTATGGCTCTATCGCGAGCTGGCGGGCGGGGCGGCCGATGGACTCTGATCGATGGCGTCAGGTCGATAACCTTCTGCAGGCGGTACTGGAGCGCCCGTCGGGAGACCGCGACGGCTTCCTGCGGGAGGCAAGCGCGGGCGACGAGGCGCTGGAGCGGGAAGTCCGGTCACTGCTGGCGTTGGAGGAGCAGGCAGGAAGGTTCCTGGAGAATCCGGCGATGGAAGTGGCGGCGCGGGCAATCGCGCTTCAGAGCACGGATGCGCAGGAAGGCGCCGGCTCTCTCACCGGCCAGATCATCTCCCACTATCGAATCCTAGAGAAGGTGGGCGCCGGCGGCATGGGCGTCGTTTACAAGGCCGAGGACATTCGCCTGCACCGGTTTGTGGCGATCAAGTTCCTGCCGGATGAAATCGTTCGTGACCCACGCGCGCTCAGCCGCTTCGAGCGGGAGGCGCGGGCCGCTTCCGCTTTGAACCACGCCAATATCTGCACGATTTATGAAGTGGAGGAATACAATCGCCAGCCGGTGATCGTCATGGAGCTGCTGGAAGGCGAGACCTTGAAGCAGAGAATCCGCGACAAGCCTGTCCCCACGGAAGAACTGCTGGATTTTGGCATCCAGACATCCGATGCTTTGGAAGCCGCCCACGCGCAGGGAATCGTCCACCGCGACATTAAACCCGCGAATATATTCGTCACCAAGCGCGGCCATGCGAAGATTCTCGACTTTGGATTGGCGAAAGTCAGTACCATCCTCGACCCTCGCGTAGACGCCGGTGAGACTGCGGGATCGACCGTCACTATGGAAGACCAACTGACCAGTTCAAGGAGCGCGATGGGGACGGTGTCTTATATGTCGCCGGAGCAAGTCCGCGCTCAACCTTTGGACGCGCGCACGGATTTGTTCTCGTTCGGAGTGGTGCTGTATGAAATGGCGACGGGCAAGCTGCCATTTCGCGGGGAAAGCTCGGGGGTCATTTTCGATTCCATTCTCAACAAGGCTCCTGTGCCCGCAGTGCGCCTGAATCCCGACTTACCAGCGGAGTTAGAGCGCATCATCGACAAGTGTCTCGAAAAAGATCGCGACCTGCGCTATCAGCACGCCGCGGAAATACGCGCCGATCTTCAGCGCCTGAAGCGGGGGTGGGACAGGCCTCCCGGCCTGTCCGGAAAGGCCAGGAGGCCTGTCCCACTAGCTGCCGCGGCGGCAATAGTGCTGGGTCTGGCATTGTGCATCGCAGGTTACTTCTATTTTCACCGGGCACTTTACAGTGGACCGAAACTCACGAACAAGGATACGATTGTCCTCGCCGATTTCGAGAACAAGACGGGCGACCCGGTGTTTGACGGGACGCTTCGCCAGGGGTTGGCGGTACAGCTGGAACAGTCGCCCTTCCTCAGTCTCGTCTCCGACCAACGTATCCAGCAGACGCTGCCTCTGATGGGTCAGCCGCCGGATGCGCGACTCACTCCGGAGATCGCTAAGGTAATTTGCGAGCGAACCGCCAGCGCGGCCTTCCTGGAAGGCTCGATTAGCAGGCTCGGGAGTCCGTACGTATTGTGGTTACGCGCCAGGAACTGCGTTACGGGAGAGGTCCTGTATGACGAGCAAGTGCAGGCGCCAAGAAAGGAAGACGTCCTGAATGTCCTAAGTCAAATTGCCAGTAAGTTCAGAACCCAAGCCGGCGAATCGCTGGCCACGGTCGAAAAGTACTCGACTCCGCTCGCCGAGGCTACCACGCCGTCACTCGAAGCTTTGAAAGCCTATAGCCTGGCGTTGAAGGTGGCCTATTCAACCGGGGCTGCAGCCGCTCTGCCCCTCTTCCAGCGGGCCGTTGAACTCGACCCCAAATTCGCGAAGGCATACGCGCACCTGGGTATCTATTACAGCGATGTAGGAGAGTTTGCCCTCGCCAGGGAGAGCATGACCAAGGCCTATCAGTTGCGGGATCGCGCCAGTGAACAGGAGAGGTTCTTTATCACGGTTAACTACGATCGGCAGGTGACGGGAAACCTGGACAAGGCGCAACAGACTCTTGAGTCGTGGACGCAAACCTATCCTCGCGATAAACAGCCCCGCGGATTCCTGTCGGTTGTTTACCAGGGACTCGGTAAGTACGAGAAATCCATCGAGCAAACCAAAATAGCAATCGGGATCGATCCGGACTTTACCCCCGGGTATATCAATCAAGTCTGGAGCAATCTATACCTTGATCGCCCGGAGGAAGCCGGAAAGGTCCTGCAGCAAGCCTCCGATCGCAAAATCGAAACCGAGAATGTTTTCGTCCTTCGATATTACATCGCCTTTCTGAAAGGCGACAAGCCGGGAATGGAACAGGCCGTGGCCCTGGCGCAGGGGAAACCCGGAGCGGAAGACTGGGTGTCCCACGAAGAGTCTTTTGCCTTGGCGTATTCCGGCCGCTTGCAGCAGGCCAGGAGCATGTCGCGGCGTGCTGTGGCCCTGGCCCAACAAGCTGCTCACAAGGAAAAGGCGGCTCTGTACGAAGCAGGCGCGGCAGTCAGGGAGGCCTTCTTTGGCAATGCGCCCGAGGCGCGGCGGAGCGCGATGGCCGCACTCGAGTTTTCCAAGGATCGGGATGTGGAGGATGGCGCCGCCTTTGCACTCGCGCTCGCGGGGGACCCCGCCCGGTCTCAAACGCTCGCGGATGATTTGGAAAAGCGCTTCCCGGAGGATACGTCTGCGCGATTTATGTACGTGCCGGCGCTCCGCGCGGTTTTGGCGCTGGACCATGGTTTGAAGCGGGGCAAGCCTTCAGAGGCTGTCGAATTGCTACAAACCGCGGCTCCCTACGATTTGGCCGCACCGGGAAGCTACTTTGGCTTTTTCGGGTACATGTATCCGGGCTACGTGCGAGGGGAGGCGTATCTGGCTGCACATCGATACGTCGAAGCCGCCGCGGAATTCCAGAGAATTCTCGATCATCGCGGCCTAATTTTCTGCGATCCTGTTGGCGCAGTGGCGCGCTTGCAACTCGGCAGAGTTTTGGCTTTGTCGGGAGACACGGCCAAGGCAAAAGCTGCCTACCAGGATTTCCTCACTCTGTGGAAAGACGCCGATCGGGACATCCCGATCTTCCAGCAAGCCAAGGCGGAATACGCCAGGCTGCAGTGAGCGAACAACCAAGAGCGTTGCCACGTCCCTGAATCGAGCCGGCTCAGCCAATATTGCCCTTCTTCATTTCGCCGGCCAGATATTCGCTGGCGCGCATTGAGAGCGACAATATCGTCATCGTAGGGTTCTGCCATCCGCACGTAACAAAAGCGGCGCCATCCACCACAAACAGATTCTGGATGTCGTGGCTTTGGTTCCACTTGTTGAGCACACTGGTTTTGGGGTTGTCTCCCATGCGGCACGTCCCCACTTCGTGAATGCTGTATCCGGGCGGATAGAAACGGTCGGTCTTGGAAATCAGGTCCCAGCCGGCGGTGTGGAAAATGTCTTCAATCGTGTCGGCGGCATCCTTGGCCATGTTCAACTCGTTGGGGCCATCCTTCACTTCGATGTGCAACACCGGAATGCCCCAGGCGTCGGTCACGTTCTTGTTGATGCTCACATGGTTTTCGAAGCGGGCGGGCCGCTCGCCGAAAATGCTTCCCGAGACGCAGGAGCCGGCGTAGTGATCCAGCTTTTTCTGCAACGCGTCGCCATATTCGGCGAAGAAATCGGGGTTGGCGCCCTGGCCGCTGCTGAGCAGGACGCAATAGCCCTTAATGAAATTGCGCTTGTCGTCTTTGGTAAGGTTGCGGAAGCGGGGCACGAATGCGCTGCCGCCCATCAATCCCTCCGGGCGCTTGCCATCGCGCGCTTCGGGCACCGACGCCACCACCTGCACGCCGTAAATCTGGTCGTGCAAATAATGTCCCAGCACGCCGCTCGAATTGCACAGGCCGGAATTCATCAGCAACCGCGTGCTCTCAAGGCAGCCCGCGGCCACCACCACCGCCCGCGCTTTCACCTGCATTTCGCGCCGCGAATGCCGGTCCACGATATACGCGCCGTTGGCCTTGCCGGTATTTTTATCGGTGGTAATCTCGCGCACGATGGCGTTCGATACCATCTGCAATTTGCCCGTGGCCATGGCATCCGGCAGCAGCAGATTGACCGAGCTGGCCAGCCCGTTCTGCCCTAATGACGACCGCATCTTGGAGAATTTCATGCCATGCCGCTGCTTGCCCAACTCCGCCATTTTGGCGATGGTCTGGCTATCCGGCCCGGTCTGCATTTCGACGAAGTTGCCATCGGGAAACTCCGGCCACCCTTCCTTGCGGCCCATGACGCGGAAGATTCCCTCGACGCGCGAATAGTAGGGGTCCAGGTCGGCCAGGCTGATGGGCCAGTTCTGGCCCGTGCCCTCCAGATCGCCCGCCTTGAATTCGTAATCGCTGAGGCGGAACGATTGCCGCGCCCAGAAGAGCGATCGGCCGCCCACCAGGCGGACGCGCACCCAGTTGTAGGGATTGGCGGGATCGTGCGTATAAGGCACTTCCTTCTCGTCCACCCATTGATTGGCGTTGAACTCGTTGGCTTGAAAAACGTGCGGAAGGCGTCCCGGCTGTCCGAAACCGTGGAACGGCAAATCGTAGGTGGCCTTGGTGACTCGATTGTGCTCGAATTCGGGCTCTGGCCCGGCGTTGAGCATGAGGCATTCGACGCCCTCTTTGGTCAGTATGTTGGCCGCCATGCCGCCGGAGTGGCCGGAGCCCACGATAAGAACGTCGTACACTTTTGCGGGCATGGTTTAACTCCGGTAGATGGGATCGATGGGGTTCAGATAAGCTCCGCCGCCACCGCCGCCGCGGCGTCTTCCGGACGCTGCTCCCGCGGTGGCCCACTCGCGCGAGTTCTGCGTAGCGGTGCGGATATCGCGATGCGCCTCGACGACGAACTGAACCGCCGGGTCCTTGGGCGAATCGTGAAACCAGGCGACGGGCACGAGCAAGGGGCGAACGACCGTGTCCGCATCGGCGTCGCTAAGATCGGCGAACGCTTTCTTGAAGCTCTTCTTGGCGTTGGCGTTGAGCGTATCGAGTCCGCTGCGGTAGAGCTTTTGGCGGTCGGGCAGCGACGCGCCGATCAGGAAATCGAGGAACTCGGGCGCTCCGCATTCAAGCGCGCCGGGACTTCCATCCAAGGGCGGCATCAGCAACGCGCTCAGTCTGCGCAGGGCGGAAAACTGCGCCGGCGTAAAGAAACGCGGTTCGGCATCCGCCACCAGTTCGGGCGAAGTCTCGTCGAACGTGGGAATGTTGGAGCCACCGGAGCGGCCTCCGCCTCCACCGCGTCCACCGGCGGGCGGCTGGGCCGCGGGAGTTTGGGGAGCGGGCGACTGCGCCTGGGCGATCAGCGCCGGAGCCACCGGCAGCGCGGCCAGAGTTTTGAAAAAGCGACGGCGTTTCATGTTTTCCGCGATGATACCATTTGCCGAGCCCGGAGTCTGCCCCTGGTAGTCTCAGGCGCATAACAGTTTTTGGCGGACTATCGCCGCTCAGTGCCTGTAATCCACTCCTAGAAGGGAGACAATGACGCCCGGTCACAGCACTGGCTCCAACGCCGCCACTCTGCGGGTCAGGCCACCGCCGACCCTATTTCGGACAGTTTTCATCTCTACGCCGGTCACTTGGTAGGCCAGTTTCGGCGGCAGCACTTCTACGGGATGATTACTAGCCAAAGTGGATGCCGTGAGCGGCGTTTACCAGGATTTACCACCTATCGCTCCTGCGTGCGGTGCGCGCTCAGGGATGGATCAATGTACGAGTGGGGCGTCACCCGCCCCTATCGCCGCAAGCGGCATTAGCGAGTATTTCACAATCGCGTTCATCGCCCATCTTGATTTATATACTTCACGAAAGTATAATTCGGTACAGCATGTCATTCAATCGCGACCTGAACAAAGGCAGCGCCGAGCTGCTGGTCCTCACTTTACTCGAGGGCCGGCCGCGTCATGGATATGACATCGGCAAGCTGATCGAAAAACGTTCCCAGGGACAGATCCGCTTCCGCATCGGGTCGCTGTACCCCATCCTGTTCCGGCTGGAGGACCGCGGTCTGATCGCCGGCCGCTGGCTGGAGAAAGACGGCGAGCGCCGTCGCCGCTGTTACCGGCTCACGCCCGCCGGGCGCAAGTTCCTGCAAGCCCAGCGCACTTCCTGGGAGGAGTTTGTCGCCACCGTCAACCGGATTGTTCGGCCCAGCCATGCCTGACTGGTTCGATTACGTGCGGCGGAACCTGCGCCTGCGGGGCTTTCGTCCCGAGCGCGAAGCCGAAATTGTGGAAGAAGTCGCCCGGCAACTGGAAGACGCCTACGCGGAAGCGCTGCGTCAAGGCTCGAGCCCCCGGCAAGCGCGCGCAACGGCCGAAGGCCACGTCGCCGATTGGAACGCGCTGGCGCGCGAGCTCGAAGAATCGCACCGCGGGAGGGAATCGAGTATGACCACTTTGCAAAACGCCGCCGAAGATCGCGATTTCCGCAACCGCGGAGCGCTGTCCGCGTTCACCGGCGTGCGCCAGGACATCCTCTACGGATTGCGCGTCCTGAAAAAGAGTCCCGGATTCACCGCCGTGGCGGTGCTTACGCTGGCGCTGTGTATCGGCGCCAACACCTCGATTTTCAGCGTCATGAATGCCGTCATGCTGAAATCGCTGCCGGTGCGCGACCCGCAGCACTTGCTGGTGTTCGAGTGGAGCGCGCGCCATTCTCCTAAGATCCAAAGTGGCAGCACCTACGGAGATTGCGATTCCAAGTTCGGCGGCGTGAACCCGCGCGGCTGCTCGCTCTCCAAGCCCTTCCTGGAGGACGTGCGCAAGCTGGGACTGTTTTCCGGCATGGCGGAGTTCGCCACAGCCTTTCGGATTACGGTAAGCGGCCACGGCGAAGCGCATCACGCCAACGTACAATACGTCAACGGCGACTATTTTCATACGCTCGGCGTAGGTGCGGCCGTGGGACGCGTGCTTACTCCCAACGACGATCTTCCGGGTGCACCCGCGGTGGTGGAGCTGCAGCACGGCTACTGGATGCGCGAATTCGGCGGCGATCCTTCGGCCGTGGGAAAAACCATCCATCTCAATGGACTGCCGTTTACTATCGTCGGCGTGGCGGAAGAGCGCTTCGCCTACCTCACGCCCGGCACGGTGCGCGATATCTCCATTCCCATGATCCAGCGCCGCTACTTGTGGCGCCAGTGGAGCCCCGCGCTCGAAGAGGCGGGCTTCTGGTGGATCGTGACGGCGGCGCGGCTGAAGCCCGGAGTTTCGCCGCAGTCCGCGCAGAGCCGGGTGAGCGCGCTGTTCGCCAATGAACTCACGCATGGGGACAAGCCCATGGCGAAACCTGAGGACGCGCCGGCCATCGCTCTGCTTCCCGCGCAGACCGCTTTGTCCGGAATCCGCCGGCGGATGTCCACCATGTTGTATGTCCTGATGTTGGCGGCGGCGATCGTACTGGCCATCGGCTGCGCCAACGTGGCGGGACTGCAATTGGCGCGGGCCGGCGCGCGGCGGCGCGAGATCGCCATCCGGCAGGCGCTGGGGGCGGCTCGCGGCAGGCTGCTGCGCCAACTGCTCACCGAGAACATCACGCTGGCGCTGGCGGGCGCGGCGCTGGGAATTCTGCTGGCCGTGTGGAGTTCAAGCGCTTTACTGGCGTTCACCAACAGAAACGGCGGGCTCACGGCGGGGATTTCGGCGGACCTCGATTTACGCGTGCTGGCGTTCACCATCGGCGCCGCGCTGCTGACGGGCATCCTGTTCGGGCTGGCGCCGGCGCTCGGTTCGATGCGCGTCGATCTGACGCCCGTGTTGCGCTCCGGTCAAGACCGGGGGCATGGGCGAACCAGCCGGTTCAAGCTCGGAAACCTGCTGGTGGTGGCGCAGGTCGCGCTCACCATGGTGGTGCTGGTGGGCGCCGGACTACTGGTCCACACTCTGCAGAACTTGCGCAGCGTCGATCCCGGATTCGCTACCCAAAAGCTGCTGACCTTCAGAGTGGATGCCACCCTGACCGGCTATCAAGGCGAACGCAGAGCACAGTTCTACGACGATTTGCAGCAGCGCTTCAGCGCCCTTCCCGGCGTGCTCTCCGCCAGCCATTCGGGGATGAATTTGCTGAACGGAAGCCTTATGCAAACAGACTTTCACTTGGCGGGCACGGCCCCTAAAGCACGAACAGCGGCCGCTTATCTGCCGGTTGGCCCGGGATTTTTCGACACCATGAAAATTCCCATAGTCAAAGGCCGCATGTTCACCCCGGCGGAGTTCGCTCTGGTAGACAGAATCGAAGACGACCCGAAAGCCGACGCGAAAATCGTGACGCCAGTGATTGTCAACGAAGCGTTCGTCAAAGCGTATTTCACCACGGTGGATCCCATCGGCCAGACCATTGGCGCCGACGGCCCCGCGATATCGGGCGATCCCGACACGGAGGAGAACGCAGGGTCGACGATCGTGGGTGTCGTGCGCGACGCCAAATACGCTAACCTGCGGCGCGAGGTCGATCCCACCGTATATGCGCCCAGCGGAGACGCAGACACGTTCGAACTTCGGACGGCGGGCGATCCGGAGTCGCTGATACCTGCGGTGCGCAACGCGGTCCGGCGAGCCGGTCCCGATCTGCCCATTGTCGACATGGAAACGCAGACTCAGCAGATTGAATCCACGCTATTCCAGGAACGCCTGATTGCGCGCCTTGCGAGCCTCTTCGGATTGCTCTCCCTGCTGCTGGCTTCCATCGGGCTGTATGGACTGCTGGCGTACGAAGTGACCAACGGCACGCGTGAAATCGGCATCCGCATGGCGCTGGGCGCGCCGCTGCCGGACGTTCTGCGCGGAGTTGTGCGGCACGGCGTCGCGCTTACCGCGATTGGCGCCGCGATCGGCATCGCGGGTTCGCTGGCCGTGACGCGATTGCTCGGCAGCATGCTTTTCGGTGTGAGACCGAGCGACCCGCTCACGCTGATCGGCGTAAGCTGCCTGCTGCTGATGGTGGCGCTGGCCGCCTGCTACTTCCCCGCCCGGCGCGCCACGCGCGTCGATCCACTGGTGGCCCTTCGGCACGAACAATAACGGGCGCAGCTCACTGAAGTCGATTAGCGGTACTCGCTGGGAGCGGCGTCCCAGAAACTGTACGGCGCCCAAGCTTCAGAAGGCGCGTTCAAGAAAAATAAACTTCCAGGGTGAGGGGGGCGACGTGGCTCAGATAACGCCCTTAGCGCGCAAGGGGCCGTATCCGCCGGCTCTGAGCGTTTCTTGTCGGCGACTCGGAGATTGGTCAATCCCGTGAAGTCCGGCTCACGTCAACTGAACGGAGAACGCCCTGGCCGCTGAAGTGTCGATTCCTGACCTTTGGTCTGGCGGGCTGGGTGAAGGGCATTGTCCGGGTCTGCGCGATCTAGCCGGAACCGCAGCTAGCGGCCGCGTTTGCACCATCCGGCGGTAATAGCAGTTGCTGGGCAGCTCGGCCGTCGCGCACTGTGTGACCATACGTTGTTAAGTTATTAGCTGTGAGTCAAGATCCAGCCCGCGAGGAAACATGACACCGAACATCGTCCCGGTTGCATGCTCCGCTTGCTTTTCTGATCGTGGTTTGCGCATAGACGCAGAGCGGAATGGCGTTTCGCTAGAGCTAGAGACACCGTGTCCAAATTGCGGTCAGGCTGAGGGGAAAAAGTTGGATGCTCAAGCGTTGGAGCGCATCGCTCATAAGTTCTTCGTTTGGGGATCATTGCGACGCTTTGACTATGGTTAGGCGCCCCGCATTCAGTTCAATCAGCACCAAAAGACTTCAATTGAGGTGTCACCGTGGCTCCTGCCGGACCTGAAGCTGTTCGAGCGGCTCCTCGGCGTTGGATTTTTTGAGTACGGGCCAAGGCTGTGGATGGTAGGAGAGGTGGCGCCGTTAAAGGCATTGCAGGATTCAGATCAACGCCGAGCGGTTATTGACCGGATAATTCGCGAGTACCCGACGGTCAGCCTGACGCCAGAACATTTATTCTACCGGCTTCGCGTAAATCCAAGGGCAGGGGCCACCCTGTCCGAATACGACAGCCCGCCCAGCGAACTCCTGGGCAGGGGACGTCTCGATAGTACGGACTTCCCCGTACTTTACGGCTCACCTGACTTGGAACTCTGTTTGCATGAATGCCGGGTCACGGCCGAGGACGAGCTGTACGCCGCCACGCTGGCGGCGAACGCGACCCTTCGACTATTGGATTTGTCCGTTATCCTGGAAGAACAGTTGCCGATCACGGAATTTGAGAGCCTCGACATGGCAGTCCATATGCTCTTCTTAGCTGGCAAGCATGCTTATGGCATTACGCGGGAGGTTGCGAGGTAGCTTCACTTTGTGGCTTTAATGGGCTAGTATTCCCGTCGTATTTCACCTATTTGCGCAGGGGCAATATGCCCTTTCAGACAGTGCTGGGCATTTCCCATCGCCGAATCCCGCAGTTCAGAGCCTATGAGCAGGAGAGATCCGTTCAAAACCTTGCGATCTTTGGCCGCCCAATCCGGGATGGGTTCGTCTCAGTCAAAAGCATAGACAAGGTAATTTTGCGCAGCGTCGGGTACGACTTTCATTTCGGCCCGGTCTTCGAGTGAGGATTCTTTGCCCCTTTGGAGTGAGACGGCTGATCGGGTGCTTGACAACCGGCAGCGACGGCGTGGTTCTCGCGGTGCCAACCTTGCGCTCTAGCCTAGCGCCCGGCCCGATTCCGCCCGAATCGTCCCCCACTGGCTAGGCGGGCGTCAATAATTCCAAAGCCAAACCCGGCCACCGGCCCATACCGCGATCGAAGGTGATCAGTCGGAAATCTGCATCCATCGCGAACGCGGCCAGATATGCGTCGGTCCAGGTGCTGCCGCTTGCCGCGCGGATGCTCATCAAGGAAATCCAGGCGCTCTCGATGTTCTGAGGTTCCGGCGCGAGCCGTACCCGCTCATCGGTAATAAGCTGACGGTAGACGCCGATCGCCTCGACCGGACGCAGAATATCTTCACCCATCACCTTTGGGTTTGTCAGCCGGCGGAGGAACGCCATCTGAGTGACGCGGCAGAAACAGACCGGAACGAAAACAGAATCGAACCACTGGCGGGCAGTCGCATGATGTTCGTGCCGGTCGGCCACGATTGCGATCCAGACGTTAACGTCAGGAAGGCATTTGGCGTCAGCCGACAATATCATCGATCTCGGCGTTAGTGAGCGAGTGTAAGGAACCCGGACGACTCGACCGGATGAGTGGTAGGGACACACGGCCCTTCAAACCAACGGGCATAGGTCCGTCTGCGATTTCTTTATTGATCGCTTCGACGATTACAGCTTGAACGCTCGTCCCCCGCTGCTCGGCGCGGGCTTGCAGGATCTGGTATACCGGCTCGGGTAGTTCGATCATCGCCCTCATGTCCAATAGTGTCGCACGTACCGGCCTGATTCTGGGGGCTGCGGCCCCTCCAAAACGCCGACTCGCTGACGTGTATGTGGGGTAGCGGGCACCAAGGGTCCCGCTCTGGTAGATGACCAGTTCCCACTGACGACTCTTGTCGGGAACAGCCTTGACCGCCAGCAATCAGCCACGAGGGCTCCAACGTTCCGGGCTGTATCCACCCTCCCTCGGGGATATTTCGGTGCGTGAGACCGGCCTTGTTTTAATGCCTATGGTCGGCACGCTGAGAGTACGCGATTTGCGAGACAGTTCTTCAACTATGTCATGGGAACGCGCATCGGCTCGACGCGGAACACAAGCGAGCCATCGCACGAGCGTGCCGTATGTGCGTCATGACTTAGTGCGCCGGCTTAGTGCGTCGCCTCACGCCGCCTCACTAATGTCCGGGTTATTTCGTGATCCATTCCCGCGTGTGGGCCTTCTGCCACCCAGGACGCAATTCAGTTATGCTTACACGTTTTCCGCCGGAATAGGGCGGCTTTCCGCCTTAACCCTCATCTCTGCGTTCACTTTATTCCGGCAATGATACCGGGAAACCGCCGGTCTCTCCGCGTCAATATCTCTCCGGGAAAAATCAGTCACAGGCTGTATCCTAATGAAAACAAGCATCAAACTCAGAATGCCCTTTTTCCCTTCCTGTATAATAGATTTAGGGACTCTCGATTCACCCTAATGTGCCGCTTGCGGCGACACTCCCGCAGGGTTCCCATCTACTCTCGTGCCGGACTCTTGCGCCCGCGGCTCGTCTCTACCTTGCCGTTTGCCGCGCCTCAGATCTTTGACAACTGAATAAAATCGACATCAGCGAGTGGGGCGGGCCCATGGCCTGCCCTGCTTCAAAAGCAAGCCTGCTCCCGGCCAAGCGACTGTTTACGCGGACAACTACTTGTCCTTCCAATGAACTTTGTTATTGTTCGTTAACCGGCGGGTGAACCCTTGGAACGGGCGGTCCCATACATCGAACGCGCTTTTCCCTCAAAAGGTCAAATTTCCAAACGAACCTAATCCCACAATCGGACAGTCACCCGCGACCACAGAAATAATTACAGAGGTGGGTCCGGATTGCCGTCGCGACCGGCAGCCATGATTGTCTGCCCCACAATCGTGCTTGACCATGAGATTCGCTAAATACCGAAGACCGCGTGCTAACGGGGCGTGCTTTGGGCCCGGCTCCGATCAGAGCAGCGACCGTCGGAAGAGAGCGTTAGCCGAAAGCCGGCTCCTCCAGATCGGTTGATAAAGCACCCCGTTGTCTCGCTCGTTCCCAGGCTCATTCCTCGCGAAGCGCGATCGTCGGATCCACTCCTGCGGCCCGCGAGGCGGGAAAGTATCCGGCCGCGCCCGCGACTGCCAGCAGTATCAGCGAAACGCAGACGAACACTGCCGGGTCCGTCGGCGTGGTTTCGTAAAGCTCAGATCGGATCAATCGCGTAAGCGCCGCTGCGCCTGCGATGCCGAGCACAACGCCGGCGAGCACCATCGCCAGCCCTTCGCGCAGCACCAACCCCAACACCTGCCTCCCTGTTGCTCCGAGCGCGATGCGGATCCCCACCTCGCGGGTCCGCTGTGCTACCGAATACGACATCACCCCGTAAATTCCAGCGATGGCGAGCGCTAGCGCCAGCGCCGCGAAGGCCGCCAACAGCACGGTATAAAAGCGCGGCTGCGCGACCGTATCCGCCACCAGGTCCGCCATAGGCTTAATCTCGCCGATCGGCTGGTTCGGATAGAGCGTGCGGATCTGGCTGCGAATCGCCGGCCCTAGCGCGGACGAATCGCGAATGGAGCGGATCGCGATCGCCGTTCCGAACGCAGGACCAAGATACTGCCGATATGGCCGGTAGAGTTCGGGCTGGAGCCGGTCCGTCAGCTTGCGATGGTGAATCGCCGCCACCACGCCCACCACTTCGTACCACGGTCCCCGCGGTGCGCCGGACATGTTTACGCGTTTGCCGATCGGATTACCGTTTGGCCAGTAGCGGCGCGCGATCACGTCATTCACAATCGCGACCTGCGGCGCGCTGGCCGTATCCGCGTCGTTGAACGCGCGCCCGGCTCGCAGCGGAATCCCTAACGCGCGAAAAAAATCCGGACTCACCGCGCACAGTTGCGCCCCATGGTCCTGTTGAGGATTCGGATCGCCCTCGAACCCTACCTCCGTATGCACCTCAATCGCCCCCAGTGGAAGCACCGTTCCTGCCCCAGCGGCGATCACGCCCGGAAGCGCGCGAAAGTGATTGACAAGGTCTCCATATTCGGCCGCTTGCCGCGTCTCAACTTCTAATCGCGACGCGAAGCTGGTGATGCCGCTCAGAAAGCTTGGCATCGGGACCTGAACGGTGAGGACGTTCTCCGCGCGAAATCCCGGCTGGATTTCCATCAATCGCGCAAAGCTGCGAATCATCAACCCGGCGCCGATCAGCAATATCAGCGACAACGCCGTTTCGGCGACAATCAGCACTCCGCGCGAGCCGAACCGCCGCGGGCCCCGTAGCTCGCGGTTGAGATTGGTCCGCGATAGCTGAACCGCCGGAGCCAGGCCGAAGATAAGGCTCGCGAGCAGCGCGACCGCCAACGCGAACCCGAACACTCTCCCGTCGAATCCCGGGTATTCCAGAGGCGCCAGCGGGGCGTGCACTGGAAACGAATGCATCAGCGCCCTGGCGCCCCAGGACGCAAGAACCATTCCTAGCGCCGCGCCTAAGCCGGCGAGCAGAAGGCTTTCCGTCAGCAGTTGCCGGGTGATTCGCGCCCTGCCGGCCCCCAACGCGATTCGCACGGCAAATTCCCGTTTGCGGGCCGCAGCGCGCGCCAGCAGCAGGTTCGCGACGTTCAGACACGCAATCAACAGCACGAATCCGACCCCGGCCAGCAGCGTCAATAATCCCGTCCGGTACTGATCGCGTGACCCGAGCTTAGTGGGACCGATTCTTGGATGCCAGTCCTTTTCCGTCTCGGGAAACTGCGCGGCGATGCCGTGCGCGAACGCCTCCAGCTCGGCTTGCGCCTGTGCGAGAGTCGCGCCCGCGCGCAGTCTTGCGTAGATTACGGCATTGTGATCCCGGCGATTCGCCAGCTCCGCTCCCGAAAAAGTCCAGGGGGTCCAGATGTCATATACCGATACTGGAAACTGGAACTGCGGCGGCATCACGCCGACGATCGTATAGTCCTCTTCGTCGAGATGGATGGTGCGCCCCACCACGCGAGGGTCGCTCAAATAGCGCCGCGTCCAAAGCCGGTTCGAAAGCAATACGACCCGCGGCGCTCCCGGACGATAATCTTCCGGTCCCAATGCGCGTCCCAACTGAGGCGAAACGCCGAGCAAGGGCATCGTTTCCGCCGAGAGTGCGCGTCCATAAATCCGCTCCGCGTCACCCCAACGATCCGTCAGCGTGGCCGACCGGAAGCGGTCCACGGAAAGCTGCCGGAACGCGCCGGATCGTTCCCGGAGAGCCGCGAAGGCAGCCAGCGACGCGCCTTCCGCCTTCGAATCCACCGAGACGAT
>JBEKNN010000097.1:0-30088 GCA_049522755.1 Bryobacteraceae bacterium
ATCATCGATACCGCAGGTCATGCGTACCGCGCTTATGACGTCGAAGCCGGCGCGCTTGTGCTCATCCGGCCGGACGGCTACATAGGTTTGATCGCGGATTGTTCGTCCGCCGGCAGCGTTCAGGAATATCTGAGTCATGCCTGTGCAGGCGCAGTCTCCGACCGTTGAAAGCAGTCTTCACAGGCGGTCACTGCACCTCCACCTTACCCGCCGCTGCCGCTCCCAGCACCGCATGCACCTTCGCCGCCAGCGATGCCGCCGTATACGGCTTTTGCAGAAAGCCCGCCACGCGCGGCTCCTTCAGCCTCACCCTGCATTCCTCTTCGCCATGCCCCGAGGACACGATCACCGGCGCATCCGGATTCATGGAAAGCAGATGTGGCAGAGCCTCTTCGCCGGACATCACCGGCATCACCAGGTCGAGCAGCACCAGCGATATTCGTCTCACGTTCCGGGAGAAAACGGCCAGCGCTTCCGCCCCGTTTCCGGCCAGCAGTACTTCGTAGCCGGCGCGCGTAAGCGCCTTCTGCGCCATGTTACGGACGATCTCCTCGTCATCCACCACCAGGACGGCGCCCCGCCCCCGTGCCAGAGCGGCCTCCTCACGCGACGCCGGCCGCACTGGCGCATCCGCGGCGGCGGGAAACAGCACCTCGAATACAGTCCCCTGCGCCGGCGCGCTGGTTACCTTCAAAGCCCCTTTGTGCCCGCGGATAATCCCCAACGCCGCCGAAAGGCCAAGCCCGCGGCCCAGGAATTTGGTGGAAAAGAACGGATCGAAAATGCGCTTCAGCGTCTCTTGATCCATGCCGGTTCCAGTATCCCGGACTTCCAGCACGACGTAGTCGCCACCCTTTTTCTGTTCCGTCAGGAAGGCGCCCAACTCCGCGGCGCTAACGTTTCTGCTCGCGGTGGTTACCGTGACTGCGCCAGCGTTGCCTTGGTTGGCCTCGGCCGCATTGATAATCAGGTTCATCGCGAGTTGTTCGATCTGGGTCTTGTCGGCCTGGATGGCGGGCAGGTCGCGCCGCAGATCGAGAGTCAACCGCACGTTGCGGGGAATGGACGATTGAATCAGCGGCGCCAGGTCGCGGATCAAAGCGGAAAGATCGACCGGTCCGACGCTTAGGCGGCCCTTGCCGGCATACGCCAGCATCTGCCGGGTGAGTTCGGCGGCGCGCTCGCCGGCGCCCATCACGTCCTGCAGCAGACGGCGGGTCGCCTCCGGGTCTTCCAGCGAATCGAGCGCCAGCGAGGCGTTGCCCAGAATGCCTACCAGCAGATTGTTGAAATCGTGCGCGACGCCGCCTGCCAACAGCCCGATGCTTTCCAGCTTCTGCGAGTGTTGCAGTTGCCGATCCACCCGTTTGCGCTCCGTGATGTCCGTGACAATCGCCACGCCGCCGCGCAGCTTGTCCGCCGCATCGGCCATCGGATCGATCGTGATGCTGAAGCTTCGCTCCCCTAAGGCGCGCTCCGCGTTCGTACGATGCCGGCTCTCGAGTACTTCCACCAGCGGCGGGTCGCCTTCGGCCGGCGGAATCAGCTCGTCCAGGTTTCGGCCGGCGATTTCCCTCCGCTCCAGGCCCAGAAGCGCGGGCAGCGCGGCATTAGAGCGTTGCACTACGCCGTTGACATCGAGCACCGCCACACCGTCGCGAATGGCGTCGAAGGTTGCCTGCCACTCCAACGCCGCATCCTGCAGCGCCTGTTCGGCCGTGCGGATTCGCAGCAGCGAGCGCACTGTGGCTACCAGAACTGCCGGTTCCACCGGCGAGGCGATGTACGCGTCGGCGCCGCATTCGAGCGCTGCCACCCGCGAACCGTCGTCTATGGCGGATGCCGACATCTGCAGCACCAGCGTGGAGGAAACCTCCGGTGACGTCTTGATGCGCCGGCAAACTTCCACACCGGGGATATCCGGCAGGCGCACATCGAGCACCACCAGATCGGGGCGGTCTTGCGCTGTGCGCTTCAGCGCATCGCCGCCCGTGCCGGCCTCGGCGATTTCGAATCCCGCCTGGCGCAGCACGCGCCCGGTAGCATAGCGTCCCGCATCGTTGTCATCCACCACCAGGATGCGCTGCCTTCGCGGTGTCATAAGCGCCTCATCGTTCCGCCGGCCTGGCTTCCTGCTCCGGAAGCAGGTCGCCCAAGCCCATTCCGCGGCAGATACGCCGCAGCTCCAGCGCGCCGCTGCCGTCGGTGAGCCGGCTCTTGGAGAGCAGCCCCGCGGAGAAGCGCTCCAGCCGCTCGAGTTCCTCGCTGTCGAGCGGTTTTGACGTGGATACTACCACCGGAATCTCAGATGTCAGCGGGTCTGCCCGCAGCCGTTCGAGTACTTCGAAGCCGCCAAGCTCGGGCATCAGCAGGTCCAGTAAGATCAGTTGCGGCTGCTCATCGCGGGCAAACCGCAGCCCTTCCCCGCCGTTGGAGGCTTCGATCACTTGATCGGGCGGAGAGGGAAACAACTGCCGCAGCAGGTAGCGCGAGACTTCTTCGTCGTCGATCACCAGGATCTTGCGCGGCGCGCTGCGTCCCGTGAGCTTGTGCAATTGATCGAGCAGCCAGCGGCGCGCCACCGGTTTCTGGGCGAACGCGTCGGCTCCAAGCGACATCGCCTTCTGCCGGTCCTCCACGGCGGTGACCACCAGAACCGGGATATCGGCCGTTTCGGGATTTGTCTTCAGATAAGGCAGCATGCCCCAGGCGTCCTCGCCCACCAAGGCGATGTCTAGAACGACGGCGGCGGGCCGAACCGTTTCGAGCAGCGCGCGCGCTTCCCGCAGGCTGCGCGCCGGCGCCACCTGGAATCCGCTGCCGCGCAAATATTTCTCGTAGAGCAGGCGCTGTTCGATTTCGTCCTCGATCACCATTACCGGCAGGCGAGCCTGGTCCAACTCCGCAGCCAGCATGACCTCGGAGAATGGCTGGAACATAGCATAGACGAGGGGGATATCGGCCGAAAAGGTGGAGCCCAAGCCGGGCTGGCTGGCCAATGAGACGGACCCGCCCAGCAACTCGGCCAGCTTCTTCGAAAGCGGCAGCCCCAGGCCGGTGCCGCGCACCTTTCGCTGCAGGGAACTCTCAAGCTGCGCAAATTCCTGGAAGATGATGCTCTGGTGCTCCGGGGCGATGCCAATTCCGGTGTCGGCTACCGTGAAAACCGCCCTCCGCCCGTCGTCGGAGAGCCGCACCGCTACTCGCACCTCGCCTTGCTCGGTGAACTTAAGCGCATTCGAGATAAAATTTCGCAGGATCTGCGACACCTTGCCTTCATCGGTGCACAGCGGCGGAATCTCCTCCGGTTCTTCGAACACCAGGTTCACGGAAGTGTTCAACAGCAGCGGGCGCAGCATGCCGCGCAGCGCCCCGAACAGGTTGCGCGCCTCGAACTCCACCGGGCGGACCACCAGCTTGCCGGCTTCCACCTTGGCCAGGTCCAGCAGATCGTTTACCAGCTCCGAAAGGTTCTCGGCGGATTTGCGGACGAAATAGATCTGCCGCTCCTGCTCGGTGCTCAGTTCCCCGTCCGCACGGTCCAGCAGCAGCCGCGTAAGCGCCAGAATGGAGTTCAGCGGCGTGCGGAATTCATGGCTCATGTTCGACAGGAATCGGGTCTTCACTTCATCGGCGCGGCGCAGATGGTCGGCGCGCTCATCCAGC
This sequence comes from Bryobacteraceae bacterium, assembly GCA_049522755.1. GTDB lineage: Bacteria > Acidobacteriota > Terriglobia > Bryobacterales > Bryobacteraceae > PALSA-243. The sequence continues at coordinate 3,667 of JBEKNN010000097.1, forward strand.
TCGGCATAGAGAGCCACTACGCCGCGATTGGTGTCCTCCAGCTCGCGGTTCAGCCGGGTCAACTCCTCCTGGCGCTGCCGCAGCTCGTCGAGCGTGCGCAGCAGGTCGGTGTTCTGCTGCCGCACCACTTCCATCAGGCCGCCGGGATTCTGGCGAATCAGCTCGTCCGTCAACTGAGGCACCAGTTCGGCAGTCAGCAGACGCGCTTTGCGCGCCAGCAGTTTGTACATGGAAACGCAGGTTCCGCCGCCTTGGGGAAACTGGATTTCGAAGCGGTCCATAAGGCGGCGCGCGCCTACGATGCCCAGCCCCATGCCCGTTTGGGAGGTGTATTCACCGTTCAGGATGGCGTCGAGATCGCGGATGCCGGGGCCCTGGTCGGAGATGCGGATGGTGAAAACCTGGGGCGTCGTCCGGCCGCCCACGGAGAACTCCACACGGCCGCCGCCGCCATACTGAAAGGCATTGCGCGCAATCTCCGATACGGCGGTCGCGATCCGCGTCTGCTGCTGAGCGTCGAACCCGAGCAGCTCCGCAATGTGGCGCGCGCGCTGGCGTGCGGAAACTACGTCCTGTTCATATCGAATTTCAGCGTTCAGAATGGAGAGCATCAGGATCCCGGGCCGGTTTCCCGCGCCACCACCACGGTCACGTCATCCCGGCCACGAGCATGGTCCCGATACAAGACGCCGGCAATCAGACTGGGATGCCGATTGAGCAGGCCAGGGTAGGAATCGAACGACCAATGCGTCTGCAAGCCGTCGGAGTGCATCAGCAGCAGAGCGCCGGATTCCCATGGATAGGTGAACTCCACCATTTTCCGTACTTCGTGTCCGGCGGTGCCGGCAAGCGAGACCAGCCGCCGCATCATGCCCGACGCAGTCACCACGGCGGCGGCAATGTTGCCAACGCCTGCGAAGCGTACCACCTGCGCAGCCAGATCGATTTCCGCCACGGCCACGGTGGCGCCGCGGGTATGGCGAAGGGCGCCATGAATTCGCTCCAGCAGGGAATGGGCCGGTTCGCTTACATGTTCACGCGCCGTGCGAATCGCGGCCCTGGCAGCAATTGCGGCATTTTCGCCGTGACCCAAGCCGTCGGCGACAGTCATTCGGCCACCGCGGCCGATTTCCTGAAAAACCCAGTCGTCGCCGCATTCCTGTTCGCCCGCCATCGCTACCCCCACACCGCCAATGCAGAAGCGCTTTGCCGGGCCCGGCGGCTCGCAGGATCGGCCCCCTCTCCAGACCTGAGCCATGAGCACGGTCCCCTGGCCTTGCACGGAATAGACATCGTGCCTGGTGGCCAGTCGCGCGATTGCTCCCAAACCCGTGCCGGATGTGCCTGCGGTCGAGTATCCGTCCTTAAAGCAGCGTCCGGGATCCGCGATGCCCGGACCCTTATCGAGCGCCAGCATCTCAATTCCCGCGGCGCCGGCGCATTCGAGAGAGCGGAGAACCACCTGGCCGGCGCCCGCGTGTTTCAGAATGTTCGTAGCGGCCTCGGTCACCACTAAGCCCACGTTGCCGGCCGACACTTCATCGAACGAGAGCCCGGAAGCAAAGGCCAGGGCAGTGCGGCGCACCTGAGCGGCATCCGTCTGTTCCTGTATTCCAATGCAGGCGTTAACCACGTAGCCACTCCCCAGAGAGAGGTTCACTTCCAGCGAGCGATGGTTATCCGCGTACCCTGCGCCACTGTGGAACGGACGTCGAACTCGTTGCAGAGCCGTTTCGCGCCGCTCAAACCCAAACCCAGACCGGTCCCGGTGGAGTAACCATCCCTCATTGCTAATTCTATATCGGGAATCCCCGGACCCCTATCTTCGAATGTGAGCCTGAGTCCTTTTCGCGCCCCGTCGTTCAGCGCCTCCACTTGCACCGTGCCGCCTCCGCCATGGATCAGCGCGTTGCGCGCCAATTCACTGGCGGCAGTGACTATCTTGGTCTGGTCGACCAAGCCGAAACCCAGCTCGACGGACCAGGCGCGCACCTTCCTCCGGACTAGAACGACGTCGTCGTCCGAGTGGATCGGCATGGTTTCACTCCTGAGAACCGGCATCGCGGCCTTCCCAGGATTCCCGGAGATTCTCTTGGCGTGCGCGGCGCAGCACCTCCATGCCCTTCTCCACGTTCAATGCCGTGCGGATGCCGGGCAGGGAAAGGCCCAGTTCCACCAGCGTGATGGCCACCGCCGGGCGCATTCCCACCAGCACGGTTTCGGCATCCAGTATGCGCGACATGGCAGCGATATGGCCCAGCATCCGGCCGATGAAGGAATCCACCACGTCCAGCGCCGATATGTCGATCAACACGCCGCGGGCGTGCACTTTCACGATGCGTTCGGTCAGGTCCTCCTGCAGTGACATGGCCAGACGGTCGTGCATATCCACCTGGATGCTGACCAGGAGGAACTCACCCATTTTAAGAATCGGGATGCGTTCCAAGGCCGGCCTCCACCGTGGAATTGCGATGCGCGCGTTGAATGGTCTGACCGGTCCGCCTTAAGGCCAAAGCGAACGCGTCGGCCAGCGTGGCTTTGGTGACGACCGTCCTCAGCTCCACTCCCAGATGGACGATGGTGGCGGCGATCTGCGGCCGGATGCCGCTGATAATGCATTCGGCCCCCATCAGCCGCGCCGCGGCCACGGTTTTCATCAAGTGCTGCGCCACCAGCGTGTCTACCGTGGGCACGCCCGTGATATCGATGATGGCGATGCCGGCGCCAGATTCGACGATGCTTTGCAGCAGGCTCTCCATTACTACCTGCGTGCGCTCGCTGTCCAGCGTGCCGATGAGCGGCAGGGCCAGCACTCCATCCCATAGTTTGACTACCGGAGTCGAAAGCTCCAACATCTCTCTCTGCTGCTTTTGGATGACCTCTTCCCGGCTCTTCTGATACACCTCAGTGGTAAACAGTCCGAGTTTGTCAAGCAATAGATTGGCGTTCCAATGCTCATCCTTAGCGCTGTCGCCAAGAGCCCGAAACAACGGCTGCTTCAAAGAAAAGACGAAAGTTGCAGTTTCCGTTGGCGTGAAACCCAGACGCGCACGGGACCGCGAAATATCGGCGAGAACTTCCCGCGCAGGCGCCCAAGCCGGCGCCAGGATGTCGTCGAATATTCCGGAGGAAGCGCCCTGGCGGAGCGCGGCAAGGAATTCCTTGGACTGGCGCTGTAGATCCCCTTCGCCGATCGGGTCGGCGCGGCGCGCGGCGGAGTTGCGCTGCATCGCCATCCATTCGCTCAGGATTTCCGGCTCGCGTTGAGCCAGGGTATCGGCAAGACTATTGCTTGGCTTCTGTTCCATTGGATGAATCCGAGTGACTTGCTTTACCAAGCGCCTGAGCCGGCGCCCATGCAGCTTTCGCTGCCCGCACTGCCGATCAGCCGCTGCACGGTTGCGAGCCATTCGCTTTCCGGGAGCGGCTTACCTTCCGGCGACTTGCGGATGGACGCGTGCGCGCCCAACGTTCCGGCCATCTGCAGATAGGGATCTTTGAAGACGATTGAGGTTGCAATCACTCTGATCTGAGTAGTCCGGCGCGAGATGGCGCCAATGAGTTCAAACCCATTGATATCTGGCAGCGCCAGGTCCACGATGGCCACATCGATTTCGCTGTGTTGCTTCTGCAGCACGTCAACGGCTTGCTTTCCGGTGGCCGCCCGGAGCACGCGATACCCCGCTGCGGCCAACATCTGTTCGGCCGCATTCTGAAAACCGGGGTCGTCATCCACCACGAGAATAGTAGTCATATATGTAAACTGGGAAGACAGTATATATTTTAAGGCCCGAAAAGCTGGCTGGCAACAAGAATTATGTATAACACGGGGTCGGGTATTTGACCGATCTTTCCCCCAAGAAAATACGCCTTATCGACCCACTGCCTGCCGAATGACTCGTAGCGTGTTACCGCCCATGATCTTCTTCACATCATCGTCGCTGTAGCCCTTTTTCAGCAGCGCCGCGGCGAGATACGGCATCCTGGCGATATCTTCCAAGCCCTTGGGCGGCCCCGAAATTCCGTCGAAATCGCTGCCGATTCCGACGTGCTCGATGCCTGCCACTTTGACGGCATGATCGATGTGCGCCACGGCGTCGTCGATAGTCGCGGCAATGCCTTTCGCCGGCGCCATGTCGCGTTTGAACTCCTCGGCCGCGTAATCGTCCAGGGCCTTTCCAACCAGATCCGGAACCTGAAACGAGATTGCGTTCACCGTGGCCTTCAATCTCGCGGCGTCTTTCGGATTCAGGAAGCCCTCGCCGAAGTTGATGCCGATCACTCCGCCGTTCTTCGCCAAAGCGCGGAGCATATCGTCAGTCGCGTTGCGCGGTACATCGGACAACGCGCGGCAGGAGGAATGCGAGACAATCACCGGCTTGGCGGTGACTGCCAGCGCATCGTAGAACGTCTTGTCGGAGACATGCGAGACGTCCACCATCATGCCGATCCGGTTCATTTCGCGCACCACCTGCTTGCCGAAATCCGTGAGGCCGTTATGCGCCGGCTTATCGGTTGAGGAGTCCGCCCAATCGTTGTTGCGGAAATGCGTCAGCGTCATCGAGAGCACGCCCATGCGGCGGTACTCGCGAAGCACGGCCAGGTCGTTATCGATCTGATGGCCGCCTTCGGCAGTCAGCACTGCGGCGATCTTGCCGGCGTGCGCAATGCGCTCGATATCGGCGGCGCTCTCGGCAAGCTCGATCTGGTCGGGATGCTGGTCGAGCAGACGCTGCATGGCGTCGCGCAGATCGAGCGTGCGGCGCACCGCCTCGGCGCCCTTATAGTATGTAGGAACCCACAGCGCGAAGAACGGAGCGCGCACTCCGCCCTCGCGCAGGCGCGGCAGGTCGGCATGGCCATGGCTTGCGCGCTGGCCCAGGTCTTCGTTGAGGATCAGCTCGCGCTGGATGGTGTCAATGTGGCTATCGATGCCGATGTACTGAGTGGCAAGTTTGCGGGCCCGCGCGAGGTAGTCTTCCTGCGCCGTAGCGGGCAGCAAAACGACGGCCGCGAGCAGACAGAGGCGTTTTCGCATCTCCCTACTATGCCAGAACCGCCGCAGGGAAGCGCCGGTAGCGCCGGTAGCGCCGGAGGTAGCGCCGGCGGTCTTGCCGCCGGTGTTTTTGCCTGCCCCGAAAATAAAAAAGGTTCCAAGTGATTCAAGTCGCAGCTTAGCTCATCACCGGCATGCACGGTACTGAGCATCGCGTTTCGGAGCGCCGTGCGCTTCGCCTCTTAGCTCCCCGGAAACCGGTTTATCCGGCTTCCGCTTCATCGCTTCCAGACGCGCCGCAGCCTTTGTGTCTCTCCAAAACAGGACCGTTCGCTCGTAACGGCCTTTCCCTCACCCGAGCGATCTCCACTTGCGCGGATTCCATCCCGGGGTCAAAGGTCCTGGCCTGCCACTTCGCTCACTCGCCTGCCGGTCTTCCTGCCCGTTCGGCTTTTCGGCTCCGCCGCCAGCCGCTGGTTTGCCCCAGCTTCCGGCTGCATCCACGCCTCAAACCCGTTGCACTCTTATACCGGCCTGCTTTGCTGGCTGTGCCGCCTGCTTCCGCTCCCCCTCAGGAATTTTCGCTCCCTTAGGATCAACGCCTCGACTGGCTTCGCAACCATTCGGTCCGCCTTCCGGAATCGCCCGATCTTCGTTCGCTCCCCACAGCCTTTCCATTTAAAGATTTGGCTGCGGATCATCGTTCCCGATCCGCTACATTTCCGGAGGCTTGCTGTTCCTCAAACCTCTTGGAACCTTCTTCACTATGATCCTATGTACGATTCGGGTCAATGCTTTTTTCCTAAGTTGGCGCTCATTTCAACAACTTCTTTTTGCCGTGTTTCGAATCAGTTGCGGCAAAGGTCCGGTGAATCGCTTGTGTATAAAACAAGGCGCGTACGTTCTGTTACTGGAGTGTTACTTACCGCTGGCCGCGCTGTCGGGAACCAGCTTCAAGATCATGCCGTTGTCCGTAGCGAGCCATTGGTGCTGGACGTCCGGCATCGCGAGGATGGTGCGCAGCGCCGATGCGCGATAATCCACCGGAATGGTCGCCCATGCCTGGTAATCGCGGCTGCTGTAGACCAAGACCTTCCCGGGAATGATGTCGCGAACGCGCCCCGGCTCCTCAATGCCGGCCAGGTATATCGTGCCATCCGGATCCATCCAGATATCCGAGATGCCGACCTTCGGGTCCTTATAGATGCTGAGGCTTTTGCCGGTATGCCAATCGAGCAGGAACACCTCGCTCGGAATATTCGATAGCTCCGAGTATTCCATCAACCCAACCCCGTTGCCATCCGGCATCAGCCGGAATCGAGATGTCTGGCCGAGCAGAGATCCGTTTCCAGCGCGCCAGTTCTTTCCGCCATCGTGGGTGGCGAGCGAGTAGGTAAGGTGCGGCACGTCGCGCATGCGCAGCGTGGCCTGCGGGTCGAGCCAATCCGGGAACAGGGGCGCGAAGCGGCGCGGCGGATTGTTGGTGCCGACGACCAGTCCCATGTTCGGATTGGCGAATCCCACCCAAACGTAAGCGCTGTAGAGTGGGTCGCCCGGCTGATCCGCCGCGGCCGCGACGGGCGTCCAGGACTGCCCGCCGTCATGAGTCATGAGCACGAGCTTCTTGACGCCGACTGCGACGCCGTCCATGCGCGTGGTGAAGCAGACCCGCAGAATCTCGCCGGAAACCTTGGGCAGCTTGGTCCAATTCCTGCCTGCTTCGGTGGTGCGCCAGATACCTTTGGTTGTCACCATCCAGCCGATGCTGTCGTCGAGGAAGAACAGCGAGATGGGCGTTTCCTTGAGCGGCAGAAGCTGCCAGTGGTCGCCGCCATCGGAAGTGACGACCGACACGGGCATCTCGATCTTGCCCTCGGTGATGTAGCCCGCCGCTATGCCGTATTTGACTGACGGGAAGACGAAATCGTTGATGGTGAGCGAGGTTTTTTCCTTGTCGTAGAAGTACTGGATTTTCCAGCGCTGGCCTTGCGCGGGAAGCAGGACGGCTGCCAGGACGAGCAAGGCGATGACGGATTTGAGAGTGTGTCGAGACACGGCGATTTCCATTGTTTCACAGCGGAACAGGGGATCTGCTATACCCGTGATAGTGTTGCGCGAGTTTTGATAGTGTTGCGCGAGTATAAGGATAGAGTCGCGGTCATTACCGGAGCGGCGAACGGTCTCGGCCGGGCGCTGGCGAGAGAGCTCGCGGCGCGCGGATGCCATCTGGCGCTGGTGGATATCGATTCGTCCGCATTGCTGGAAGCGCGGGAAGCACTCGCGCACCCCGGACTCGCCTTGACGCATCACTGCGCCGATGTGGGTTCCGAGCCAGCGCTTCAGCGCGTGGCGGCTGAGATCGCGAGCGCCCACGGAAATGTGCATCTGGTGATCAACAATGCGGCGATTTCGGCTTCGGCCAGCTTTACTAACACCAGCGCGGCGGAGTTCGAGCGGATCATACGCGTGAACTTCTTCGGGACCGTGTATGCGTGCAGAGCCTTTCTGCCTTTTCTGCAAAAACACGCGGAAGGGCACTTTCTCAATGTCGCGAGCAGCTTCGCCTGGCTGGGATACCCCGGCAAGACGGCGTATGCTTCTTCAAAAGGAGCGCTGCGCAGTTTTTCCGAGTCGCTGCGGTTGGAACTTGCGGGCGGCGGTATCGGCGTGACGCTTTTGTATCCGGGACCATTAAACACGTCGCTGGTTCGCAACGGAATCTCCGACTCCGATCGGCGCCGCCAACTGGAAGTGGAGTTTCTGACTCGCCGCGGACTTCCATTGGACCGCGTCGCCCGCCGGTGTCTTGATCAACTCCTCAGAAATCCCAGCCGGATTGTCGTCGGGCTCGATTACCGGCTGTTAGATATGCTGGCCCGATTGTCGCCTCAGCTGGCTGGTTGGGCGATGGGGTTCGGATCTGCGCGTGCGGGGTTTTGACTCGGCTACCTTTTAGTCGCATCCCAGCGAAAAGCGCAGGGCTGCGCAAACCTCCCGCATCCGTGCCGCGCTCAAGTTGGCGACGCGGCGTCCCAATCGCGCCTGGGCCACGGTAACAGCGTTGTGCAGATTGACGGCGCAGTGGCCTTTCATCCCGTCGCCGATATCCAGAATCACTTCGGAAGGCACTCCACGAATTGTCGACGTGACCGGCGCAACGGTGACGGTCGACAGATGGCCCACCGCACTGTCGCGCGTCAGAACCAGAACCGGCCGCTGCTTGTCCGGGGGCGCGAAGCGGCAAAGGCGGACATCGCCTCGGCTCAAAGTTCCGGCCACGCGGCGGCATCCTCCCATATGCGGTATTCCTCGGCCCGCTGCGGTTTGGCCAGATATCCGCGCCGGTCCTGCTCTTCCAATTCCAGTTCACGCAAGCGCTTGAGGTGCCGCTGCAGTGCGTCGCGAATCAACGCCGATCGATTCACCTTCTGCCGCTTGGCCGCGAGGTCGGCCGCTTTCAGAAGCTTGGCATCCAGCACTACTTGTATGGTTTCCATTGTGGACTCTACTCCACAGTATAATCCACACCTCGACTGTGGATTGGAACGAGTCGCCGAGGGATTCCGGCCTCGCGGTTCCAGAGGCGCTTCCGCTTATGCATGGATGAATCGCGCGGATCTGGCCAACGCACTCGTCTCCGCGACGTCTTCGCTGCGCTATGAGTGTCGGCGGATCGCTCGAGAGCGCTGCCGGATGTCGCTTCGCCGCCTGAAGCGCCGCTACCTGCGATATACTTCCACCCATGGCAATCCGGCGCAGAACCGTCGTAAGCTGGGCTGCATACCTTGCCGGCGCGCTGCGGCTTTCCGGCGTGCGAGCTTGGGCGCAGACGGCTAATTTTCCCGCGGATCGGCAAGATACGCTTCACGCGCTGGCGGCCGTGGTCTTACCCGCTGAGCTTGGCGCTGCCGGCATCGATCAAACAACCGAAGCCTTCGCGCGCTGGGTGCGCGGCTATCGCGCCGGCGCCGAAATGGATCACGGGTATGGCATGACCAGGATTCGCTCCAAGGGCGCCTCACCCGCGCCGAACTATCAGCGCCATCTCGAAGCCCTTCACGAGGCGCTGCTCTCGGGCGATGCGGATTCCCGACGCCAGGCTGTCACGGCCGCGCTGGAGCAAGCCAAAATCACCGATCTGCCGCGCACTCCCGATGGCCGCCACGTGGCCGCCGACCTGATGGCATTCTACTTTCGCTCCAGCGACGGCAACGACCTGTGCTATCGTGCCGCCATCGGACGCGATCTGTGCCGCGGCCTCGATGGCTCCGAGCAGGCGCCCGCGCCGCTCAAAGGACGGGCTTGATGCCGCGCTACGAATCGGACGTCTGCATCATCGGCGGCGGCATCACCGCGGCCATGTTGGCGCTCAAGCTCTCCGAATTGCGGCCGGAACTTTCCATCACCGTAGTCGAGGCCGGGAAGCGGCTCTTCGACACCGAGAATCGCATGGCGTACCGCCAGCGCACCATCGACTACGCCGAGAATGCCTGGCCCGGCGATTTCATCGAGGACCAGGCCGCGCAAGGCGTCATCTCGCGCACCATGGCGGTGGGCGGGTCGGCGCTGCACTGGGGCGGCACGTGCAATCGATTTTCCGAGGAAGACCTGCGCCTCAAATCGATGTTCGGGCTCTACACCGATTGGCCTCTCGCGTGGACCGAGCTCGAGAAGTTTTACTGCGAAGCGGAGCGGCGTCTGGGCGTCTCCGGCGAGCCGAGTCCGTTCGCGGAAGACCGGCGCTCCGAGCCGTATCCCATGGCGGCCATGGCGATGACGCACAACCTGATCGAGCTCAAGAAGTGGGCCGACCAGAGCGGCATTCCGTTTCAAACCACGCCGCAGGCCAAGAACACCGAGCCATATGACGGCCGCGCCAAATGTATCCGATGCAATACCTGCTCCATCTGCCCCACCGGCGCGCGCTACTCGCCGGACTATACGTTTCGCCGTCTGCTGCAGCGCAAGAACTTTGCGCTGCATGACCAGACGCTGGTTCGCAAGTTGGTGCTCGACAACGCGAAATCGACTGTGGCGGCAGCCGAAGCGGTGAGTTACCAGAAGCCCGACGACCCCGTGGAATATCGCGCGCCGGTTTTCGTGCTGGCGTCCGGCTACTGCTGGAGCCCGCATCTGCTGCTGCTTTCGCGGTCCTCACGATTTCCCAACGGGCTTGCCAACACTTCCGGCCTGGTGGGCCGCTACATGTGCGGGCACGCATTCCAGAGCGCCATGATTGAGATCGACGCAAGGATTTATCCGGGCATGAACGAGCAGCACGGTCTCATTTCGCGCCAGTTTTTCCGCGTGACAGATCGCGAACATTTCGTGCGGCACGATTTGCGGGTGTGGGAAAGCGCCTCCGGACACGAGCCAAGGCTGCGCGGCGCCGATGGGCGCATCCTGCTGGGCGATAGTCTGCTGGCCGATTGGCGCCAGCGCGCGCAACGCGGCACGGCGCGCGTTCGCGGATACTACGATGTGCATCCGGACCGCGAGAGCTCGTTGACGCTCGACGCTTCCATCAAGAACCGCTTCGGCGACCCGCTGCCCAAGATCGAGCATCGTTTGGACGCCGCCACGCAAGCGCGCCGTGACGCGACGCGCGAGCACTTCCAGCAGCTCTTTCAGAAGCTGGCGCAGGCCGGCAACGGAAAGGTATTGAACACCGGGGCCGGGAACTATCTGGACCACCCGGCCGGCGGATGCCGCATGGGCGCCGACCCGGCATCGAGCGTCTGCGACAGCTTTGGGCAAACGCACGACCATGAGAACCTGTTCGTGGCGGGTTCGCCCACGTTGCCGAATGCCGGATGCACCAACGGCACGCTGACGTTCGTGGCTCTCACTCTGCGGTCGGCCGAACGCGTTGCCGCCCGCTTCCCAAAGGGATAGTTTCAAGGGTGAGCGGGAATTCGACGCAGAGACGCTGAGACGCAGAGATCGGCGCTGAGCGGACAACTTCAGTCTTTTAAGTCTTCTCTGCGTGGCCTCCGCGTCTCAGCGTCTCCGCGTCGAAGGAGTAAAATTATGCATGACTCGAATACTTGCCGCCGCGCTACTCTGCTCCGCCGCCTTCGCCCAGGACTGGCCCTTCTACGGCGCCGATCAGGGCGGCTCTAAGTATTCGCCGCTGGACCAGATCAATCGTTCCAATGTGAGCAAGCTCAAAGTGGCGTGGGAGTGGAAGACGGGCGAGGCGCCACTGCCCGGATTCAAGACTACTCCGGGCAATTTCGAGGTGACGCCGCTCATGATCGGCGGCGTCCTGTATCTCAGCACTCCGTACAATCGCGTGGTCGCGCTGGACGCTGAAAGCGGGCGCGAGCTGTGGTCCTACGATCCGAAGGCATATGCCGATGGCCAGCCGCCCAACGGCACCGGCTTTGTACATCGCGGCGTAGCGGCGTGGCGCGACGCGAAGACCGGGAAGCTGCGCATCCTCATGAACAGCCGCTACCGGCTGATTGAGCTCGATGCGGAAACCGGCAAGCCGGTGGGCGAATTCGGCGATAACGGAACTGCCAATCTGGTGGCAGGTCTGCGTTGGGAGACGAATCCGAAACAATACACCAATACTTCGCCGCCGGTCGTCTACAAGGACCTGGTGATTTTGGGCAACGGCGTGGGCGACCGCCTGGCCTACAAGCAGGATCCGCCGGGCGACGTCCGCGCCTTCAACGCGCACACCGGCAAACTCGCGTGGACGTTCCACACCGTGCCGATGGCCGGCGAATTCGGGGCCGATACCTGGGGCAACGGTTCGGAAAAAATCACGGGACACACCAACGTGTGGGCGCCGATGACGCTCGATGAATCGCGCGGGCTGCTCTACCTTCCGGTGAGTACGCCGAGTAACGATTTCTATGGCGGCGCGCGGCCGGGCGCAAACCTGTTCGGGGAATCGCTGGTGTGCCTGGATGCGGCCACCGGCAAGCGCAAGTGGCATTACCAGATCGTGCATCATGGCCTCTGGGATTACGATCTGCCCGGGCCGCCGGAGCTGGTGACCATTCACGTCAACGGTAAGAAGATCGACGCCGTGGCGCAGCTTACCAAGACCGGATGGGCGTTCGTTTTCGATCGCGTTACCGGCAAGGCGGTGTGGCCTATCGAGGAGCGGGCCGTGCCCGCCAGCAACGTTCCGGGCGAGCATGCGTGGCCTACGCAGCCGTTCCCGACCAAGCCGCCGGCGTTTGAGCAGCAGGGCGTAACGCTCGATGACGCGTTCGACCTGACGCCGGAGTTGAAGGCGGAAGCGCAGGAGGCGATGAAGAAGTACCGCATCGGCCCGCTGTTCACGCCGCCGAGTCTGGAAGGCACGCTGATGCGTCCGGGAAATATCGGCGGGGCGAATTGGGCGGGCGGCGCGGTCGATCCCGAGACGGGCATTCTGTATGTGAAGTCGACCAACATGCCGTCGCTGGCGCGGTTGGTGAAGCCCGCGCACTCGGCCGAAGTGGATGCGGATTACGCGATGGATATCGGAGCCGGCGCCTCATTTCATAACGGCCTGCCGCTGTTCAAGCCGCCTTATGGCCATCTGACGGCGATCGATTTGAACAAGGGCGAGATTGTATGGCAGACGCCGTTCGGCGACAATGCACGGGTACGGAACAACGCGGCCTTGAAGGATGTGAATCTTCCGGAGAAGTTGGGCGTGGAAGGCGCGCCGGGCGCGATCGTGACCAGGGGCGGGTTGATCTTCGTAGGCGGCGGCGACGCGTCGCTGCACGCCGTGGACACTGCCAATGGCAATGATCTATGGACTTGCGCCCTGGGCCGCCGCGCCACGGCGACGCCAATGACGTATCGTTCCAAAGACGGCCGCCAGTTTGTGGCGATTGCCTCGGGAACCGGAAGAGACGCAACCCTGACAGCATTTGCGCTAGAAAAGTAGGGCGGACCCCCCGGTCCGCGCGGGTCCCCCTGGACCCGCTCTTCGTCACCATCCAAACAGGCCGGCCAAGCCACCGTGCGGCATCATGTCTTGGTTTCTGCGATCGCCAGCGGAGCACGGGAGAACGATCTTCTTCATTCCTTTGGAATCCTTGGATACCAGTACGGTAAATTCAACTACATGCCCTCCGGGTCAAGGTTCGAACGGCTGCCGTGCTACCTGGCGTGCGCGGCCGCCATCTCCATGCTGTTTTCCATCGCCATTAGCGAGATCCTGGTGGCGCTGGCGTTAGCCGCTCTCTTGATCTCCGGAGAAAAACTGCGCTTCCCGCCGATCTTGCTCCCCATCACGGTTTTCTTCGGATTGACTTTGATCTCATTGGCGTTTTCCGCCGATCCGAAAGGCGGCATCCCCGATATTCGCAAGTTCTACCTGTATTACTTCGTCCCGCTCATTCTGTTCAGCACGTTCCGGACGCTGCGCCAGGTCCGCGCCTTTCTGCTGGCCGCAACCGGCGTGATGACCCTATCCGCGCTGTGGAGCCTGGTGCAATTCGGCCAAAAAGTACTCGCCGCCCGCGCGCTGCGAACGCCGCTTTACGCCTATTACGTGGGCTCGCGCCTCACCGGTTTCACCAGCCACTGGATGATTCTGGGCGGCCAGGAAATGATGCTCGGTCTCATGGCAGCCGCGTGGCTCCTGTTTTCGAGCGACCGGCGGTGGAAGCCCTGGGTCGCCGCCGCGGTTTCCATCATTTTGATCTCTATCGTGGTCGGCGAAACTCGCGTCATCTGGTTCGGAACGTTGTGCGGCGGAGTGTATCTGATATGGCTCTGGCGGCGCTGGTGGGTGCTGGCGCTGCCCTTGCCAATTCTCGCGGTGCTGCTGGTGAATCCATTCGATCTCCGCGAGCGCGCCATCTCCGTGTTCCATCCCCAAGTCGATACCGATTCCAACGGGTTCCGCTACGTGTGCCTTCGCGAGGGATGGGAGATCATCAAGAAGCACCCATGGCTCGGGCTGGGGCCTGAGCAGATCAAGGCTTTGGAAGTATCCGGCGAATTCCAAAAGTGGATCCCCGCGGATATCCCGCGCCCCCTGCCCACGGGCTGGTACGGCCATCTGCACAACCTGTATGTTCAGTTGGCGGCCGAACGCGGCATCCCCGCTGCGCTAGTCATGATCTGGCTGCTGGTGAAGATCCTCGTGGATTTCGTCCGCGGCGCCCGCCAGGCGCGCGACAACCCCAACGCCCGCGATGCCCGCGCCGTTCTCTACGGCGCTATCGCTATGATGGCCGGTACTCTGACGGTGGGATGCGCAGAATATAATTTAGGCGAGAGCGGCGTGCTCACGCCCTTCCTGAGCATCGTAGTGTGTGGCTACATGGCCGTAGGACAGGCCTCCTGGCCTGTCGCGCCTTCGAAACAGCCCCCGGCCTGCTTAAGTCCGGTGGCTGGGAACGCCGAATTCCGCTAACTCTTCCCGCAGACGGGCAAGGTCCAAATCTTCAGCCATGGACAGGTCGAGCACGCGGACACGCTGGCCCTCGCGCAATTCCTGCAGCCGCACCTGGCGGCCGTTCGGAAAACGCACGGCATCGCGATAGCTGTGAGCCGCGGCGGAGAGCTGTGTAAACGTCACTTCCTCCACCGGACCTACGCCGCATTCCGTTTGCAGCCGCACCGGGATATCCTCCAGACGAAGGCGCGCCCCCGGCGGAATACAGACCGCCGGAACCGGATCGTTCTCGGGCGGTTGGAAAAACTCCTTGAGCTTCATCCAAAAAGTTTTTCGCACTTCCGGAGCCGGGTGCGCCACCCGCAATATGTCCGAGGGCGCCGCCAGCCCCAGCGAACCTGTGGGAAACCGGTGCGCTACCAGGTCCTCGCCTTCGTGCGCCAACCGGTTCGGTACTGCCATTAGGGAATAGTCACACATGTTTCCACTTCCTTCCTTCTTCCTGATTTGAGTTTCCGGCTGGATCGCCGGATTGACAAGATGGGGATGCGCCTCGAACGTTATTTTGCGAACCTTTTTGCAGCGTGCGTTCCCGAACATGGCCCCTTGCGCGCCTTGCCGCCTTACCACCGCGACGGTCAAGCTGCGACTGTTAAGATGTGATGAATGGACTCGGAAGAAAAGCCGTCGTGGCCGGCCCAGGCCCAACCCGCAGGGCCGGAGTCGAATCCGGCGTGGCGGCGCGTGCAGTTGGCGCGCCATCCCAAGCGGCCGCATTCGCTCGACTATATTCAGCGGCTGTGCACCGATTTCCAGGAAATCCACGGCGACCGGGCGTTTGGCGATGACCCGGCGATTGTCGCGGGCATGGCACGGTTCGACGGCAATCCCGTAATGATCGTGGCTGAGCAGAAAGGCCGCGACACCAAGCAAAAGGTCTTCCGCAACTTCGGGATGCCGAAGCCTGAGGGTTACCGCAAGGCCCTGCGCGCCATGGAGGTCGCGGCCAAATTCAACCGCCCCATCATCACGCTGATCGATACGCCGGGCGCTTACCCCGGCGTCGATGCCGAGCAGCGCGGGCAAGCCGAAGCCATTGCGCGCAATCTGCGGGAAATGGCGCGGTTGCCCGTCCCGGTGATCGCCGTCTGCATCGGTGAAGGCGGCAGCGGCGGCGCGCTGGCGCTGGGCGTGGGCAGCGTGGTATTGATGCTTGAGAATGCGGTCTATAGCGTGATCTCGCCGGAAAACTGCGCCAACATCATCTTCAGGGACGCCGGCAAAGCGGAGCAGGTAGCGCCCTATATGCGACTGACCGCGGAAGATCTGCTCGAATTGGGCCTGATCGACGGCATTGTGCCCGAGCCGCCCGGCGGAGCGCAAGAGGATGCCGATCTGTCGGCTGCCAACCTGCGCAAAGCGTTGGTGTGCCGGCTGGCGGACTTGACCGGGTTGACCGCCGCTCAACTGGTGGACCAGCGGTGCGCGAAATTCCGCAAGATGGGGAACTTCTTCGCGTGAAAAAAACGGTTTGGTGGTTGGCGATTCTATTCGGCGTGCTGGTGGTTGGCTATGTGATGTATTCTTCGTTCTCTCCCAAGGCGTACCGGGTCAGGGTTTGCATGAGCTACAAAGGCGGGACCAATTGCGGCACGGCGTCGGCGGATAAGCGCGAGGTTGCGCTGCGCGAGGCCACCACCAACGCCTGCGCCCTGATTGCGAGCGGCATCACCGAGTCGGGCCAATGCGAGAACTCGAATCCGGTGTCGGTGGATTGGCAGTAGAGTTCCGGACCTAACTTTGCATCAACGGTAATCGTCTAACAGCCGTCCAATAGCGCGAGGAGATTCCGATGCGGCGAGCGATTTTGGCGGTCACTATTCTCCAGGTTGTGTTGCCTGTTGTCCTGTGCCTCGGGCAGACCCCCGCGAGACCGCCGGCGTTTGAAGTGGCGTCCGTTAAAGTGAGCAAGGCGCCGCCCGGCTCCGATTCCTCCAAGGGGACATTGGGGAGCCTCACGATGCGCAACATGACTCTCCGAGCTTGCATCGGGATGGCGTACAACTTGAAAGAATTTCAAGTCCTGGGCGGCCCGAAGTGGCTCGATTCCGATCGCTACGACATCGATGCGAAGCCGGCCGGCGCAGCGCAGGCGCTGGAGCGGATGGCGATGCTGCAAACGCTGCTGGCGGAGCGGTTCCAGTTAGCCTTGCATCGCGAAACCAAGACATCTCCGGGATATGCGCTGGTGGTAAGTAAAGCCGGCTTGAAGATGCACGCGGTGGAACCCGGCCAATCCAACTTGAGCACGCACAATAGCAGCATGACTGCGGAAAAGGCGTCAATGGCGAGCCTGGCGGGAAACCTATCCAGGCGGTCGGGGTTTCCGGTGGACGATGCGACCGGCGTTAAGGGCGTCTTCGATTTCAAGCTGGAATTGCCGCCGCGAGACAACCGCACAGAGCCCGCCGGTGGAGATACCCCAGGCGCCGGGGCCTCGGACCCGGCGTCCTTCGCAACCTCACTATCGCATGCGTTGGAGGATCAGCTTGGGCTCAAGCTGGACGCGCGCAAAATCCAGCAGGAAGTGTTGGTGATCGACCGTGCGGAGAAGCCGCCCGAGAATTAATCCGCGAGAGTTGAGCAAATTTGTGGGCAGGCTGTTAACCGATGCCGCTTACTTTGCTCGAACTGGAAATTCTGACAAGTTGTAGGGCGGCTGCCCTGATCCGAGAGTCCACCCGGCCTACTTTGTTGACACGCTTCTTACGACCCCATGGATCGGCTGGGGACCGAAATGCGTAGTTGCAGGTCCGGTGTACACCAGAGTGACGTTCGAATATGAGACTTCCGACCCTCCCATGATGCAGAACTGTAGGGTGGATGGACCCTTAGCCTCAAAGGTCGCTGGCCCGCCATTCCCGGTGGTCGTGGCCGTACCGTTGACCACGAGGCCGGAAACGGTGGTCGGAGGGCTGTTGGCGGGGCAGGCGCTGGTGTCATAGCTGACCGTCGCGTTCGTCATGCTGATATGGTGAGTGTGGGGACTCCGGGTTGCGGGGTTTGTGGGGTCCACCTGGGTGGTATCGGTGATCCCGTAATCGGACGTCTCCATGTTCAGGTCCGCCGAAAAATTGGCTGTGCTACCTCCTACGATGTTTAAGGACCAGTCGCCGCGAACTTCATACGGACCGCCTGAAACGGTTGACGGCGTATAGTCGTTGACAACGCCGCTAAAGCTCACGGGCCTGAGATCTTGAGCTGTCACCAGCCCCCCCGCCACAGTGAGAGCGACGCCCCAAAAAGCTCGTTTATGTCGAATTCTCATAGTTCCTCCTCTTGGGTCGCTTTTTGCGACCCGATCAGGCTCCCACGATGCTCCCGACGGGGAAAAAGAGCAAGTCCGAACAGGTTGAAAGCGTGTTTCATACATTTGCACAGCGCTGAAAACAAGATGTATACTCGGAGCCGTGCGCATCGCACCTACAGACCCCGAGGGCGCGCGCCGGCAGTTGGAACGGGTCCTTGCGAGTGCTGGATTTCTGCGGAATGAGCGGATGAGCCGATTCCTCAGGTTCCTGGCCGAGCGCCATCTGGAAGGCAGCGATAACCAGCTCAAAGAATCCGTAATTGCCGTCGAGGTGTTTGGGCGCAAAACGGACCATGATCCTTCGCAGGACTCCATAGTGCGGACTGAAGCCGGCCGGCTTCGCGCCCGGCTGGCTGAATATTACGTGGGCGAAGGAAAAGATGATGGAACGGTCATCGAGCTGCCGAAGGGCGGATACATACCGGTCTTTCGCTTACGGGACCCGTTGTCCCAACCTGGGTCCCAACCTAGGTCCGAACCGAGGCTGCCTGCAACGAAGATACGCCAGCGCGTCTGGCTGGCGAATAACTTGGTCCCGACACTGATCCCGACACTGGTCACTATAGCGGCGGCCATCGCGTTGGCGGTCGCCGCAATCGTCTGGGTTCAAAAGACGGAGCGCTTCTGGCGAAGCCCCATTGAGGACGCGCGATTTCAGAGCGTGACCGACTTCGATGGAACGGAGCAGGAGGCGGCTGTCTCACGCGACGGCAAGTTTGTGGCTTTCTTGTCTGGCCGGGAGGGACATACCGATGTCTGGGTCACACAACCCGGCTCCGGACGGTTCCATAACCTTACTCGCGGCAGCATGCCGGACATCGCCAATCCGGATGTCCGCACCCCGGGGTTCTCACCCGACGGCTCTCTCGTCACATTTTGGGTTCGCAGGCTGGGCGGCTCGGGCGGCGTCGTCACTGGCACCTGGGCAGTGCCAACATTGACCGGACAGCCGAGGCCGTACCTGGAAGGCGTGGCCGAATTCGACTGGTCGCGCGACGGCTCCCGGCTCGTGTACCATACGTCCCGGCCCGGCGATCCGCTGTTCGTTTCGGACGGCGCGCCGCATCCTCAGGAACAACCAATCTTTACTGCGCCTGCGGGCATGCATTCTCACTTTCCGTTGTGGGCGCCCGACAACAGGTTCATCTATTTTGTCCACGGCGCGCTTCCAGACAAACTGGACATCTGGCGCATCAGGCCGGCAGGTGGAATGCCGGAACGGATCACGTCGCACAATGGGCGCGTGAGCCATCCAGTCCTGCTGAATCGACGCACGTTGATGTACCTCGCCGGCGATCCCGACGGTTCAGGGCCGTGGCTATACAGCATGGACGTCGAGCGCCGCATTCCTCACCGGCTTACCTTTGGCGTGGACCGGTACACTTCACTGGCCGCCACGGTCGATGGCAAGCGCCTGGTCGTCACACGCGCAAGTCCGAAGAGAACCCTCTGGCGATTGCGTATCGGCGATTCACGCGCCGGGTTGCCGCCCCCGGATCGTATCTTTCTGACGCCTGCCACTGCGTTTTCTCCACGACTGGGGCCCGATTATCTTTTATGCGTTTCTTCGGCCGGCGGCAGCGAAAGCATTTGGAAGCAGGCGAACGGAGCGGACATAGAACTGTGGAGCGGCCGTGGGGCGCAAATCGTTGGCGGCCCCGCCATCTCCCTCGACGGCGGACGTATCGCATTTTCGGTTCGTCAACGCTCGCAGACCCTGCTGTATGTGATGCAGGCGGACGGGACCAACGCGCGGGTGGTTGCCGATTCACTCGAGCTGCAAGGCTCTCCCGCATGGACGCCGGATGGCCGATCGATTACCTCGGCGGCGAACGATCACGGCGTGCCGCACCTTTTCCAGGTACCGGTCGATGGCGGCCCCGCGGCTGTCCTTCTCCGCGACTACGCGGTAGATCCGGCATGGCAACCCGCCGGCCGCTTCTTTGTCTACTCGGGGCCCGACGTTGGCACAACGTTTTCAGTGAAGGCCATGACGCCCGAGGGTGTCGCGCATCCGCTTCCGCGTCTGACCGACTTGACGCGGGGCGCTCGACGCCTAAAATTCCTCTCGGGAGGACGTGGACTCGCTTTCCTGCGGGGAAGCATCGAGCACAAGGATCTCTGGGTGACGGACCCGGACACCGGCGCCGAGCGGCAGTTGACCAACCTCCCTGGCGATTTCGATATTCGGGACTTCGACATCTCCCCGAACGGCCGTGAAGTTGTCCTGGAACGGGTGCAGGAGCGTTCCGACATTGTGCTCCTCGACCTTGCCGGGCAGTAAGGGGCGGCCATTCTAAACCTGACGCCCTGCCTCGGGCGGCGCAGCTGCCCTTGACCCGCTCTTCGGCCAACCATTTCCCCGGCGCAAACCAGTTGCCAGCAGAGAAATCGGGTAGAAAAGGGTTTGACATTGACAATGGCTAGCAATACTATGAAACACAAAACCTCGATGATCCTGGGTGGTTTTCCTTATGCAGCCGGCATCGGGGAATTCAGCAAAGAAGGTTTAGACCATGACGTCTCGTTTTTGGCTTCCATTGCTGCCCCTTCTATGGGCCCCTATCGCATTTTCCCAATTGAACACCGGTTCCATCACCGGAACTGTCACCGATCCCAGCGGGGCGCTGGTCCCAGACGTCAGGGTGACGGTTCGAAACACGGCTACCAACGTGGTGCGCGATACCGTCACGTCGGGCGCCGGGGTCTACACGGTTTCCGACCTGATCGTCGGCCCGTATGAGATCGCCTTCGAGGCGCCTGCCTTCAAGAAACTGGTGCGCACCGGCATCACGCTGAACGTTACGGAAGTGGTGCGCGTGGATGCCAAGATGGAAGTGGGCGCGGTGACGGAATCCGTCGTGGTAAGCGGCCAGTTGCCGTACATAAATACGGACAATCCCGAGGTGGGCACCAACCTGAACCGCGCGGATCTGCTGGACGTGCCGCTATCGATCAGCGGCGGCAGATATCCCGAGGCGCTGGCATACTCCATCATGCCCGGCGCCGCCGGCGGCACGTGGACGTCGCATATCAACGGTTCCGCCAGTTTTTCGAAAGAGGTGCTGCTGGACGGCGCGTCCATCACCACCTACATGTCGGATTTCGCCGAAACTTCGGTCTCCTCCGAAGCCTTGCAGGAGATGAAGCTACAGACCAGCGGGCAGTCGGCGGAGTTCGGGCGCAGCCAGGGCGGCGTGTTCAACTTCGTGCTGAAGTCGGGCACCAACCAGGTGCACGGCAGCGCTTACTTTGGGATGCGCAATGAAGCCCTGGACGCCAACACCTTTACCAACAACTTCCACGGAACGCCGCGCGCCATCGACCGGTTGTTCGACTATGCGTTCAGCTTCGGGGGCCCGATTTATATTCCCAAGGTATACAACGGGAAGAACAAGTCATTTTTCTACACCACCTACGAGAGATACAAGCAGCGGCAGATTGGCCCCGGCGCCACCACCCAAAGCTTTCCCACGCCCGCCGAGTATTCGGGAAACTTCGGCGCCCTGCTGGGAGCGAATACGGGACAGACGGACGCGTTGGGGAATCCGGTGTTAAAGGGAGAGATTTTCGATCCGCAAACCTTCTACCAATTGCCCAACGGCCAGTGGGAGGGCAACATGTTTCCAGGCAATGTCATTCCTGCGTCGCGCATCAGCCACGTATCGCAGAATATCATTGCCATGGCGGAAGCCTGCTGCCTGCCTACGGTCAAGAACCCGGATGGCAGCTACCCGCTGATCAACAACGCCGCCGCTTCGTCGCAGGGCCAACCGATCTTCGACCAATATAACTTCACCGAGAAAGTCGACCAGGTTGTCAACGACACTAACCGGCTGAGCGCTTCCTACAGTTACAACTATCGCCCGCGTCAAAACAACAACGGCAGCGGCGAGCTTTGGGACCCCGCCGAACCAACCACCGGCGGACCGCTGTACGCCGAGGGCTTCCAGACGATTCACAGCTCGCTGGGGCGCGCGGCCTGGGACCGCAACATTTCGCCGCGCCTGCTGAACAATTTCACGATATTTTACAACCGCATGTCCAACCCGTATTTCGCCGATTACAACAGCACGGATGGCTGCCAGCAATGGGGTATTGCCAACTGCAACAGCACCGGATATCCCGTGGTGAACTGGGGCGGAGGCCCAATCTACCCCCTGTCGAACATCGGCTATAGCCAGAACGATTTCCAGGTCTACAACGGCTATGGGCTGAACGACACCGTCAGCTTTTCCAAGGGCCGGCATTTCATCAAGGCGGGGTTCGATTTCCGCCGCAACTATACCAACGACCGGCCGCAAGGCAACCCATCGTTCACGTTCAACGCGCTGACCACGTCCATTCCGAACGCGGCGTTTTCCGGCGTCAGCACCGGTTATTCCTTAGCCAGCTTCCTGTTGGGCACGGTTTACAGCGCGAGCGATTCGGTGCCGGCGGGCCTGGGTGAAATCCACAAATATTATGGCGCTTTTGTCGAGGACGATTTCAAAGTGACCCCCAGGCTCACGCTGAACCTGGGTCTGCGCTATGAGGTACAGCCGCCCTTCCAGGAGGATTTCAACCGCCTCGCGGCCTGGAGCCCAACTCAGCCGGACCCGCTCAGCGGGCTGAACGGAGCCTATATTTTTGGCGGCAGTTGCGGCGTTTGCACCGGACAGACCTACTTCGGCAAGGTGGACTATAAGGATTTTGGGCCGCGCGCCGGTTTTGCGTGGCAACCGATTCAAAAGTGGACGGTGCGCGGCGCTTACGGGATCTTCTATTCACCGGATACCCAGGAGGATTTTGGATTGCCCACGCCCTCGTTCCCATGGGCGGGCACCTCCAATCTGGGCGCGAATCCGACTAATCCCTGGCAGGGCATTTTCAACTGGGACAACGGACTTCCGTCCGGCCAATATGTGGCTCCCACTTACAACAGATCTTATGCGGACAACATCGGCGGGGCCACGATGATCGATCCCAGCTACGACAAGATACCTTACGTGCAGCAGTGGAACCTGAACATCCAACGGGAGCTTCCCGGGAACATCGTGCTGGACGTAGGCTATGTCGCCAATAAAGGCACACGGCTGAAGGACAGCGCACTATCCGTAATCAACCAATTGCCCCCGTCGGTTCTGGCGCAGTTCGGCACAACTCTGAACAACACCGTCGCCAGCGCTGCCGATGCCGCCAAATACGGCATCCCCTACCCGTACCCGGGATTCAGCGGAACCGTGGCCAGCGCGCTTCGCACCTATCCGCAGCTCCGCGCGAACAGCACGATAAGCGACTACGGCGCGCCGCTCGGGTTCTCTTCGTTCAACTCCATGCAAATCGTCGTGAACAAGCGGTTCAGCAAAGGTTTGAGCGTATATGCGGATTACGTTTGGTCGAGGGGCATGAGCAATGGCGACACCAGCGCCTGCTCGGGGTGCGCGGGCAACGCCGGACCCATCAATTACTACAACCTGAGCCTCGAAAAAGCCCCCATCAACTGGAATCAACCGCAGGTTTTCAAAGCCTACATCAACTACCAGCTTCCGGTGGGGCGGGGCCAGCCTCTCCTGACCAAAGCGCCGAAACCGGTGGCGGCCGTGATAGACGGCTGGGCGATGGCGTGGATCTTGAATTACGCCGATGGAACGCCCCTCGGCTTCACTGCCCCAACTCCGCTGGCGACCGGATGGAACGGCGCCACCAACCGGGATAACATCGCCCCCGGAAACATGGGCAGCGGTTCGTGTAACCGGGCATTCAACTATGCCAACACCAGCTCGCCTCAAGATACGTACCTGAACAAGGCGTTATTCTCGCAACCGGCGCCGCTGACGCTGGGCACTTCAGCGCCCGATTATACTTCGATCATGGGATGCGGCACGATCAGCGAGAATATAGCGCTCTCAAAGAATATGCGGTTCAAGGAGCGGTTCCGCTGGCAGTTGCGCGTCGAATTCTACGATGTGTTCAATCGCCACGTGCTGGGCGGGATCAACACCAGCATCACCAGTCCGCTATTCGGGCAGATCACCAGCGCCAGCGGCAACCGGACGGGCCAACTCGCCGCCCGGCTGGATTTCTGACGAAGTATGGCCGCCGATGAACACAGATGAACGCCGATAAGAGATTTTGTGTTATCTGCGTTTATCTGCGTTCATCGGCGGCCATTTTTGGTTTTGGGCTAATCTTCCTGCTGCCGATTGACGCCTTGCATGGCGAGACCGGGAGTGAGGTGTGCGCGACCTGCCACCGCGAGATTGCAGAGACTTATCGGAAAACCGGGATGGCGCGCAGCAGCGGCGCTGTTACCGGAATCGAAATCGAAGGCTCATTCGCGCATAAACCCTCGGGCGTGGAATATCGGGTCTACCGCCAGGATTCGGCCGCGTGGTTCAGCTTTAACGCGTCCGGAGTGCAGGGCAGGCGGCGCCTCGAATATTTCATCGGCTCGGGCGCCGTTGGGCGGAGTTATCTTTACACGGTGGATGGTTTTCTGTACCAGGCGCCCGTCTCGTGGTACTCGGCGCCGGCAAAGTGGGATCTCTCGCCCGGCTATCAACAGTACGATCGGCTCTATCTGACGCGGGGCGTCGAGACAGTCTGTCTGGACTGCCATGCCAGCCGCTTGCAGCCGGTGGCGGGCACTGCGAACGGGTATCGTTCACCGCCGTTCCACGAGGGCGGCGTTTCCTGTGAGCGCTGCCACGGAGCGGGAGAGGCGCATGTCGCCGGACGCGGGAAGACCATCGACGCCGCCATCAATCCGGCGAAGCTTGCGCCGGACCGCCGCGACAGCATCTGTGCCCAATGCCATCTCGCAGGGGAAGCGCGCATCGCTCGCGCAGGGGCGGACGGCCGCTTTCATCCGGGCGACCGGCTCGCGGATTCGGTGGTGGTTTTTGAATGGTCCGGCAAGCCGGACATGAACGTGACGAGCCATTTCGAGACCCTTGCCGAGAGCGCGTGCAAGAGAGTCAGCGGCGACCGGTTGTGGTGCGGCTCGTGCCACGATCCGCATCGGGCGCCGGCGGAATCCGAGAAGGCGTCCTTCTATCGGGCCAAGTGTCTGGCGTGCCACCAGACCGCCGAATGCAGCCGCGGCCCGGACTGCGCGGGCTGCCACATGCCGAAAAGGCCGGTGCGGGACGTCCAGCACTCGGCGTATACCGACCACGATATTCGCAAGCCGGGCGCGGCGACGGGCGCGCTCACCGCCGCAAGCGGGCGCAAGCTGGTTCCGTTCGGCGGCGTGGAGGCAGGCGACCGCGAAATCGGACTGGCGTATGCTGCCGTGCCCGGCTTCGAGAAGCAGGCCCGGGAATATCTGGAACGCGCCCCGCAGGACGATGCGGAGGTTCTGGCGCACCTGGCTTATCTATACGAGTCCAATGGGGACCTATCGAAGGCGGCGCCCTTGTACCAGAAGGCGCTCAAGCTCGATCCGTCGCAAGTGGCGGCGGCGGTAAATCTCGGCAACCTGTTTATTAAAGGCGGCCAGGCGCGGGAGGCGATTCGGCTGTGGCAGTATGCGTTGGAAAAAAGCCCGGGTCTCGAAACCGTGCGCCTGAGCCTGGCGGTGGCCCAGTATCGCAGCGGCGATTCCGCGGCAGCGGAAGGCAGCCTGACGAAACTGCTGGGGCTGAACCCCGCAAACACGGTCGCCCGCAGGCTGCTGAGCGAAGTGCGATCGAGGCGATGACAGATGCGCGGAAGGCGAGTGCTGAAAACCGCGGCGGCGCTTCTGGCGCCGATCGCCCTCATCGCCCTCGGTCTGGCGGCGCCTGCCGGATCGGACGCCATGCAGCGCGGGCAGGCGGCGTTCCGGCGCGGCGACTGGGCTGAAGCGGAAAAGAGTTTTCTGGCCGCGGTCCGCGAGAAGCCGGGCAGCGCGGCGGCGCTCAAATGGCTGGGCATGGTTTACACAGCGCAGAATAAGTTCGACCTGGCGGAATCGCCATTCCGGCGCGCCTGCGAGATAGATCCGCGCGAGGAGCTTGCCTGTTACTACCTGGGGCGCGCCGATTATGCGCTGAGCCGCTATGAGGAATCGCGTAGCGCATTCGAAACGGCGCTTCGCTATCAGCCGGCATCCAGCCGCATCCTGCGCGGGATGGGGTTGACGCTCGAAGCGCTGGGCCGCGCACCCGAAGCGGAGCGGTATTTGAAGCAGGCCGCGGCCGGTAACGACAAGGATGCCCTGTCCGACTATGGTCAATTCCTGTTCCGCCAGGGTCGCCTCAATGATAGCCTGGCGGTTTTGCAACAATCCGGAGATCGGGCGAACCTGGAAAGGGTGGCTCGCGCACTCGGCGCGGTTCCTGAACGAGCTCCGGCCGACGCCAGCGCGACCGCGATCAAGTTCTCCGCCAAGGACCTGCCGATGATCGTCAACAACGGCGCGCAGGGCGATATGCACCAGATCGAGACCATGATCGCCGGCGTTGCCATATTGGATTACGACGGCGATGGCTGGCCGGATATTTATATCGCGAACGGGGCTCAGATCCCGAGTCTCAAGAAGCCGGACGCGTCGTTTAGCAATCGCCTGTTTCACAACAACCATGACGGAACCTTCACCGATGTCACCGAAAAGGCGGGCGTCGCGGGGCGGGGCTACTCGATGGGCGTGGCCGCGGCGGATTTCGATAACGATGGGCGGCCGGACCTGTTCGTGACGGGGGTTCGCGAGAACACTCTGTACCGCAACCGC
>JBEKNN010000098.1:0-29963 GCA_049522755.1 Bryobacteraceae bacterium
GGCGTTCGCCAGGCCCTCAGTATATGCCGCGAAGCGTTTCTCTTGTGGGCCTGGCGCAGAGAGGCGTGATCCCACAAAACAATTCTACAGTAAAATGTTCTTTTTGTGACCCAGTAGTACTAGAGGTCTTTCAATCGCCAGCTGCGGTATTCGATCTTCATCGGACCGCCTACGTGCACCTGCACGCCGATCAGGCCATCCATCTTACGCCCGGCAACATCGTCGTCTATAGTGACGCTCATGACGCGCCCGTTCACCATGTGCATCAACACATTGCCCCGAACTATAAGGTGAATCGAATTCCAATCAGTGGCGATTAACGAAGCGAGATCCTTGTTGTCACCAAGACTCGAGAGTATGACAGGCGTCCGCGTTCCTGTAACGTGAGTCACCTGGCCGCGCACTGCCAGGAAAAGGCGTCCCTTCTCTTCGTAGTTATTGCCGGTGTAGCGGTTCTCGCCGTCGATGTCGCACTGATACCCGCGCATGGCGAACCGGTTGCCCGGCGTTACTGTGTCTGGAACCACCACGCTGCGATAATTGACTCCGCTGTTCCCGCCGGACGTGATGCGATAATCCACTTTCAGCTCGAAATCCCTCGGCGTCCCACCGCGCCAGATAAGGAAGGTATTGCTCTTGATGAGAGTGGACGGCGTGATTTCGCCAGTCATGACGCCGTCGCCGGCGCGCCAATACTTGGGATCGCCCTCCCAGCCGTCGAGTGTCTTGCCGTCGAAGATGGTTCTGAACCCAGGTTCGTCTCCGCTGAGTGTCTCCGGCCGGTCGCTCTGCTTCGGCACGAACGGCGGGGTCGGGATCTGTTGAGCGGCCAGCGGCAAACTCGACAAGCCGCCCAGCAGGGTAGCGAGGAAATGTCTGCGGTCGCTTGTGACCATCATCTGCATTTTAGCCCGCACAATGGAACTCGGATTTCAAAAGGATAATAGCACGTCTGGGACCGCCATCGATCGATGCTGCACTCTGGCGCTCCTTGATGTGAGCGGCCAGGTTATGTACGTGCCTCTTGGTTGCGGATCGCGCATGACTGCGGCTGCTATGATAAGCCGGCCGCCGCCGCCGATGGCCGCGCGGACCGCGCCGTTCTGGCCTGCGGCGAGCCGGCGCCTGCGTCGCGGCCAGGCGTCGAGCACCGTCGGCGATTGGGCAAGGTCGCGACATTCGAGGCGGATTTCGGCGCTACTTCAGATAGGGGTGCGGCTCCGGGATAGCCGCGCCATCCTTGCGCGGCGAGGAGGCCGCGAAGTTCACGCCCGTCCGCGCATCGTGTACCACCACCTGGCCGCCGCCCATCTGGCTCGAGAAATCGCCCAGCACCTGCAGCTCGTGGCCGCGGCCCATCAACCGCTCGCGCACGTCGAGAGGAATGCGGCTCTCAATCGATACGTCGCAACCGCCGAACGTCAGTTTCGTAAATCGCGGAGCCTCCAGAGCGGCCTGAATGTTCATGCCGTGGTCCACCATGTTCGAGACAAACTGCGCGTGCGCCTGCGCCTGGTTGAGCCCGCCCATGATGCCGAAGCCGATGTGTATGTCGCCCTTCTCCATGAACGCCGGAATGATCGTGTGGAACGGCCGTTTGCGGGGCGCCAGCGCGTTGGGGTGTTGCGGATCCATGTCGAACAGGCCGCCGCGGTTCTGCAGCGCGAAGCCATAGCCATCCACCACCACGCCCGAGCCGAAATGCTGGTACAAGCTCTGAATCAGCGACACGATGTTGCCTTCGCGGTCGATCGCCGCCAGGTAAATGGTGTCGCCCGCCATCGTCTTCGGGCTGCCGGGCGCAACCTGGCATCGGGCAAGCTGCGGGTCGATCAGCTTGGCGCGTTCGCGCGCGTAATCCATGGAAAGCAACCCTTCCACCGGCGCCTTGCTGAAGCGCGGATCGGCCACATAGCGATGCAGGTCGGCGTACGCCAGCTTCTGCGCTTCGATCTGCGTGTGCAATTCCTCCACGCCGCGCGGCTGGTATTGGGACATCGGGAAAAGCGAAAGAATATTGAGCATCTCAAGCGCGGCAATGCCCTGGCCATTCGGCGGCAGCTCGTACACGGTCCAACCGCGATAGTCCGTCGAGATCGGCTGCACCCATTCCGGCTCAAACTGCGCCAAGTCGGCCGCGTCCAGTTTGCCGCCCAGGCGCTGACTGGTTTTGAGCAGCGCTTGCCCGATGGCTCCCTTATAGAACGCCGATGCGCCCTCGGCCGCCAGCAGCCTGTACGCCGCGGCCATCTCCGGATTCTTGAACATCTCGCCGATCGCCGGAGCGCGCCCGTCGCGCAGAAACACGCGTTTGGCGTTATCGTCCCTGGCTAATTTGGCTTCTTCGGTTTTCCACGCTTCGCCGATCATTTCGGTGACGGGGAATCCGTGCTCGGCGAAGTAAATCGCCGGTTGAAACAGCTCGCTCCAGGGCAGCTTGCCGAAGCGTTTGTGCAGGCTGGACCATCCGCTGACCGCGCCCGGAACCGTCACCGATTGGATGCCTTCCTGCGGCATCTCTTTCATGCCCATGGAATTCAGCAGTTCGATGGTCTGCCCTTTGGCCGACCACCCGCTGGCGTTAATCGCGGTGATCTTGCCGGTTTTCGCGTCCTGGTAAATGGCGAACAGATCGCCGCCCAAGCCGCAGCTTTCCGGCTCTACTACTCCGAGCACCGCGTTGGCTGCGATGGCCGCATCCATCGCCGAGCCGCCGCGCGCCAATATCTGCGCGCCGGCCTGCGACGCCAAGGTTTGACTGGTAGCCACAATGCCGCGGTCGGAAATCACCATCGAGCGAGCTTGAGATCTGTCTTGAGAGACTGCGGTCATAGCTGTCAGCACGATGAGTGCCGGAAGAAGTGCCGTGCGCATGAAATCGCATAATAGCAGTTTCGTATATCCGGTAGCGCCGGCGGTCTTGCCGCCGGTAGTTTTCCAAGTCGCCGTGGCGTCAATTTCCGTTGGCTCTCTCGATGTGATCCACCACCAGAATCGCGATCGGCAATTTCTCTGGCTGCAACTTCAATCCGAGCCGATCCTTTATAGCGGTAAAGACCGAAGGGCGGCGCCGTCATCCTCTCTCAGGGAAAAAGTCAGACTGAAGCCGTAACTCCCCTTGAGCCCGGTTCTGTCGATCACTGGCAACCGAACTGCTGGGTGATCCGTAAGCATCTGGGCCAGGCTTGACATCGATAAGCCCTTCACGCCCACGGATCCGGTTACGGTCTGTCCGTTGATCGTGGCGTCCGTCCCTTCCTCCAATTTAGGCCTATGCTCTCCCACAACCAGCGCATATCCGCGCATCTCGCGGGTTTCCCGATGCGCTTTCATCCGAAAGCGATCCGCCAGCAGCGACCGCACCACTAGTCTGCATTGATCTTGACTCACCGGCGCCGCCGATTTCGCATCGATATCGTATCCGGATTCCCAAGCCATGGCCCACTCCGGCAGGCCCAGGATTTGATCAGCGCCTATCTGATAGCTCGATCGAATCAAAAAGGAAACGGGAAAACCGGCAGAAAAGAAACGGCCATTTTCGCAATACTTTACTTGCTCGGGATTCCTGAGACGCTCTTTCGGCGTCGGCTTTACGGACACGACCTCGAAGTCGGGCTGAGCGCTCGACAGCGCGAGGCTGGCAATCGCGATCGGAAGTATCTTCATTGAGGCGGCGAAGCTCACGGTCAGTGTACGAGACATGGTGGGTTGTGCAGCTAACATGAGTCGTCGTGCAAAGTTATAAGGTCAGCCGACCTCGACCCATTCGGCCAAGGTCGTCGGCTCCAGTACATGCTCGCCATGAAGACGCATTCCCTCAATGTGAAACTCAATGGCTTCGGCAATTAGCGCGCGCGCCTCATCTAGCGTCTTGGCCACTGCAACGCAGCCAGGCAGATCGGGAACGGTAGCTCCCACGCTGGAAGGCCCTTGCTCAAAAACAACCGTGTATCTCATTTCTCTATGCCCGCCTGTCACATTTATATTCTTAAGCAGACCCGTAGGCATCTCTTCCGCAGGGTGACCAGCGACCGTCACCGTGCCTGGCTTCAATGGATGATGAAACTGCCGATGGCTCCCTTTCCGTCGAACCAGTGTCCATTTATTGTTCCACGATTCCGATCGCGTCCCTCACCTTCACGCAAACCGGTTTACCGTCCTGCATTGCGTTTCGGTTTTGATAGTTCCGCCAAGGGCAGGGCGTGGGCGGCAGCGGCGTAGTTTGTTGCGGTGCGCGGAGTAGCGATGCCGCGCCGGCTCTCTGCCCGGATGGTTTGAAAACCACAGGCTGCGGGGGATAGCTCACCGCGGGGCCGTTCCGCAACGATGTTACAGCGCTTGGCGGCCTGCCGGCGAGGGGCTCACTCAACCGCGTCGCGTTCCCCCTATCCGGGAAACCTCCAGAAAATTCCCGCATTCGGTTTGTATGCGCATTGCAGCTAAAATGAGTCGTCATGCGAAGCTATTGGGCGCTGTCACTCCTCGCGCTTGCGGGATGTAGGCCGGCCCCGCCGTCCGCCGCCGATCCGGACCTCGCCGCTGAGATCCAGCGCATCCGCGCCATCGATAATCACGCGCATCCCGTGCGCGTCACCCAGCCCGGCGAAGCTGTCGACCGCTTCTTCGACGCTCTTCCCGTGGATAACATGGAGCCGCAATCCGACCCGGTTAATTTGCGGCCCAACGCCCCATCGATAGCCGATGCCTGGCGCGCGTTGTATGGAGCCGGCCGGGTGGACCAGCAGCGCAAGCAGGCCGTGATGCAGCAGAAGGGCAGCGCGTATCCGGAATGGGTGCTCGACCAGATGGGCGTGGAAGTGATGCTCGCCAACCGCGTGTCGATGGGCCCAAGCATTCAGGCGCCGCGCTTCCGCTGGGTCCCATACGCCGATGCGTTGATTTTTCCGCTGGATAACTCGAAGCTCGCGGCTGTGAACTCAGACCGCAAGTCTTTCTTCGCGCTGGAAGACAACCTGCGCGCACGCTACCTGCAAGATGCCGGACTTACTACGCCCCCCGCAACGCTCGCCGAATACCTTTCGCGCGTGGTTACTCCGACGCTCGAAAAGCAACGCCAGGGCGGCGCCGTCGCCGTGAAGTTCGAAGCTGCATACTTGCGGTCGCTGACGTTCGACAAAGTGGATCGGGGCTTCGCCGAGCGTCTCTACGCTAGCAAGCCCAGCGAGTACATGTACGCCGCCAACCAGCCCGCCGATTACAAACTCCTCCAGGATTTCCTGTTCCGCTATATCGCCTCCGAGTGCGGACGCCTTGGAATGGCCGTACACATCCACACCGAAGCCGGCGCGGGGGGGTACTTCGATGTAGCCGGCGCCAATCCGCTGAATCTCGAATCGGTTCTCGACGACCCCGATCTGCGCAAGACCAGGTTCGTCATGCTGCATGGCGGATGGCCGTTCCTGGGCGAAATCACGGCGCTGCTCACCAAGCCCAACGCCTATCTCGATTTCTCCGCGCAAGATCTGGCGCGCACGCCGCACGCGCTGGCGCACACGCTGCGCGAATGGCTGGAGTTTGTCCCCGAGAAGATCCTGTTCGCCACCGACGCCTATCCCTACATCCCCGAAATGGGATGGGAGGAATCCGGATGGATCGCCGCGCGCACCGGACGCCAGGCGCTGGCCATCGCGCTCACGGGCATGATGCGCGATGGTGAAATTACGCGCGCCCGCGCCTCGGAGCTTGCACGCATGGTCTTGCGCGACAACGCCCGCGCCCTTTACGGATTCCAATGATGGCAATTGGGCATCTCTTCGAGAGGACCGCCCGTCAACATGCAGTTTCACGATGGCGCCGAATTGCGGGACAGGGTTGTTCGTGGACCGGCACATCCGTAACTCCGGCGGGCATCCCCACCTATTGGTCAGTTCCTATGGGCGCCACAATTTGCTGCGGTACTGTCGCGAATATTTGAGAGTCACCGCGTGGAGACGCTCGCAGATTATGCCGGGAAGGCCAAATCGGGAATACTCCGGCGCTGCTTCTCTTCGGCCTTTGAGGCAAACTAATCCCCGCAGCGCGCGGTATAGGCCGGCACTCTGCATAAGGCCGGTCAGGTAACTCCCGCCTTTCGGCATGGCGGCCGCATTTCTTTTGATTAAGCGGTAAAAAAGACAGTCAGTCACGACTCGCGTGAGCTAAACTATCTGCCATGCGCACAAAACGGAAGGTCTTCAGTGGTTTCATGGCGAGACAGATACTAGCCATTGCAGTGCTAGCGACTCCCATGCTCGCCGGAAATGACACAAACTACACTTATCTCGCCTTGGGTGATTCCATCGCGTTCGGAATGAACCCACTTCTCTTCAGCCCAACCCTCCCTACGCCGACGCCCTCTGAATTTATTGGCTATCCAGAGACCGTAGGGCAGGTCGTAAATGTGCAATTGGTCAATGCGGCTTGTCCCGGAGAAACCAGCGCAAGTTTTTGGATCGCGGGTGCTTTGGACAACGGATGCCTCGATCCAGGCCCCGATGGGCAACCACCGTTCAAGACCACCGTCGGTCTGCACACGAACTACACCGGTACGCAGTTAGCATTCGCGGAATCGCAGCTAGCCACCAATAAGCACATCAACTTCGTGACGCTAGGCATTGGCGGGAACGATCTCTTGCTGCTGGAGCAGCAATGCACCGCCGCTCCAGTTCCATCGTTTGCCGGATGTGTGGAACAGTACCTTCCCGGAGTTTTGCAATCGTTCGGGGCAAACCTCACGGTCATTCTGAAAGGCCTTCGAGCCAATTATGGAGGCTTGCTGATTGTGGTGAATAATTATTCGCCAAGCTCCAATTCGCTGTTCATCGAGGCAGTTCAGGCGCTGAATCAGGTAATGACGCAGGTGGGCGCGAGCTTTGGCGTCAAATTCGCAGACTCGTTCACAGCGTTTCAGATCGCGTCGGCGTTTTATGGCGGTGACCCGTGCGCGGCGGGACTACTTATCCGGCTTACTCCTACCACTTGCGACGTGCATCCTACGCCGCTGGGGCGGGACCTGCTCGCCGCCACGGTCATCTTCTCCAGCGTGGTCAAATAGGGAACTTACCTTTCCTGGCATTGCTGGCCGGGACCAGTTGGAAAGGGCGCGGGGAATGGTGTTACTGCGACAGGCCGAGTAAGCCAACGCCCGCCGGGCATCGAGGACGCGTTGCGGCGCGTCCCGGAGATCTGGTCAATTAGAACTCCGGGACGCGTTGTCTCGCCAGATAATGTCGCCGAATGTTATTAGATGTCAGATAGAAGGGGCGCCCGGTTGACGCCGTTCGACGCAATACTCTTCGATTTCGATGGAGTCCTCATCGACAGCGAACCTTTGCACTGTCTTTGCTGGGCGGACGTGTTGAAGCCGCTGGGAGTGACACTGGAATGGGAGTTCTACCGCGACCACTGCATCGGCATTGACGACCGCGAGATGCTGCGCATGATGGCCACCCAGTCCGATCCGCCGCGCGACTGGCAGGAACTTTGGGCGCAATACCCGGCCAAGAAGGAACTGTTTCGCGATCGGACCTTGAGCGCGCCGCCGTTTCATCCGGCCCTCGATCATTTCCTGGCGACGCTGCATGGTCACTACAAGATGGCCGTAGTCAGCTCCAGCGCCCGCACCGAGATTGAGCCGCTCTTGACGGCCGGCGGGCTGCGCCGCTATTTCGAAACCATGGTGTGCGACAAGGAAGCCGGCGCGCACAAACCGGCTCCGGAACCTTACTTGATGGCGGCCCGCCTGCTCGGCGCGAGCAACCCGTTGGTGGTGGAAGACTCCCCAGCCGGAATCGCCAGCGGCCGCGCCGCAGGCTTCGAAGTGCTGGCGGTTCAGAGCCCCGCCGAGGTCCCGGAGTCAGTCCGCCAACGCCTCAGTGAGTAGCTGCGCGCCTTTGCGCCGCAGCCGAGCGCGCCTGTTTCGAAAGCGCCTCGTGAGATGCCGCGCTGTGCCCCTCTTTCTTCAGCGCGCCCAATGTTGCGCGCGACCGTTTGGCCGAGGGCTTCTTCGCCCCGCCGCTGCATCCCTTGGCCGAATCGCGCGCAGCCTGTTCGCGCGTCCGCTTCGATGCGCTCCCGCTCTTCGGCGGCGCCAACTTCACGCCCGCGCGCCGCGCCTTCGAAAGCCCAATGGCAATCGCCTGTTTTGCAGACCGGGCGCCGTGCTTCCCTTCACGTATATGATCTATCTCCTCGTGCACGAACTCCCCGGCTTGCGTGCTCGCGGCCTTACCTTCACGCGCATCCTTCCACGCTCTTTCGATGGTTCTTTTTTCCGGCATAGCGC
Organism: Bryobacteraceae bacterium; assembly: GCA_049522755.1. Taxonomy (GTDB): domain Bacteria; phylum Acidobacteriota; class Terriglobia; order Bryobacterales; family Bryobacteraceae; genus PALSA-243. The sequence goes on from JBEKNN010000098.1 coordinate 8,285, forward strand.
CCATTACATGTGCAATCAGGCTGCCAGCGTGGCAATTCGTTCATAGCCTGTGTAGCGCGCTGAACGAGGTCCACTCTCTTACGGTCGTGGCTCCGATCGACGGGCATGACTCCGATCGGAGCCGCGCGCGTTAGCAAGCGGTATCCGAAATCGCAACTGCGCTATCGTAAGCCCGCACCATTCGTCGTAAGCTCTGTTATGGCGTACCGGGCTTTCCTCGCGTGCATGCTGGCGTGTTTGAGCGCCGCTCAGCCCAATACTCCGCCCGAAAAAGTAGCGGTCCGCAAAGATGGCGCCGGTTTCGTGCTGACTCCTTCGGGCGCGCCCTTCACTCCCTGGGGCTTCAACCAGGACCGCGATTATCAGCACCGCCTGCTCGAAGATTACTGGTCCGCGGAATGGCCAACCGTCGAGCGGGACTTCCGCGAAATGAGAAAGCTCGGCGCCAACCTCGTCCGCATAGACCTGCAATTCGCCAGCTTCATGGATGCCCCCGGGAAGCCGAACGCAGCCAACCTGGCGCGCCTCGAAAAGCTGGTGCAGCTAGCCGAGGGCCTCGGTCTCTATCTCGACATCACGGGCTTAGGCAGCTATCGCGAGAAGGACGTTCCGGCGTGGTACGGCGCCATGCCCGAAGGCGCTCATTGGGCGGCGCAGGCGCAATTCTGGGAGGCTATCGCCAAGACCTGCGCCGGCCGCCCCGGCGTGTTCGCCTACAACTTGATGAATGAGCCGGTGGTGTCTTCGGACCGGCGGCTTCCCGGCGCGTGGCTGCACCCCTCCGAGCTAGGCGGGCTGCATTATCTGGAATACATCAACCTCGATCCCGCCGGCCGCAAGCGCACTGAGATCGCACAGCGATGGATTCGCCAGATGACGCTTGCAATTCGCAAGTACGACGCGCGGAGCATGGTGACCGTTGGCATGGTCCTCCTCAATCTGCGCAAGCCGGAGGAAGAGGCCGGATTTCCGCCGTCGAAAATCGCGCCGGAATTGGACTTCCTCGCCATCCACATGTACCCGGAAAAGGACAAACTGGATACCGCCATTGAGACGCTCACCCGCTATAGGAAGGCGGCCGGAAAGCCGGTGTTGATCGAAGAGACTTACCCGCTCCGGTGCAGCGTGCCTGAACTGCGCGCGTTCATTGAGCGCTCACGTTCCATCGCCAGCGGGTATCCGGGTTTCTACTGGGGGCAAACGCCGGAGCAGTTAAAAGATTCCACCAAGCCCGGCGACCTTCGCACGCTCCGCTGGCTGGAACTTTTCCGACTGATCGCGCCAGACCACCGGCAGTAAGAAAACGGTCCCCAAAAATCTGCAACTTTGCCACCCTGCCAGTGCGTAGATAATCCATATGACCACCTTCGCAGCCGACCTGCGCTATGCCCTGCGCATGATGAAAAGCAATCCGGCGTTCACTGCCATCGCCGTGGCTGCACTGGCGCTCGGCATCGGCGCGAATACCGCCATCTTCACGGTGGTCAACGCCGTCCTGTTGCGGCCGCTGCCCTATCCGCAGCCCGATCGCGTCATGCGGGTGGGCCGCAAATTCCCCAACGGCGTCGGTTATTCCACCTCGATTCCCAAGTACATGACGTGGCGCCACAACGACGTCTTCGAGGCGCTCGCTCTCTACGGCGATAGCGGGCCCGCCGCGAATCTCGGCTCGGGCGACCGTCCTAATGAAGTCAAAACGGTCCGCGTCTCCAAAGAATATTTTCCGGTGTTCGGCGTCGCGCCTCTGATGGGCCGCGTGTTCAACGATACGGAGGATGCGCCCAACGGCCCGGCCGCCGCCGTGATCGGCTACGACCTCTGGCAAAACCGGCTCGGTGGAGATGGTCAAATTGTGGGACGCCCCATCCTGCTCAACAAGCAGCCCTACACAGTGGTAGGCGTACTACCCAAGGGCTTCCAGCCCGAGCCCGCCGGCGTCGAGGTGTGGATGCCGCAGCAGGTCGACCCCAACAGCGTCAACCAGGGCCACTACCTCGCTGTCGCCGGCCGCCTCAAGCCGGGCGTGACCCTGGAACAGGCGCGCGCCGAAATGAAGGTGGTGGGCGAGCGGTTCCGCGCCGCCAATCCCAAGTGGATGGATACAGGCGAGAGCGTGGGCGTGATGCCCATGCGCGAAGCCATGGTGGGCGACGCCCGCGCCGAGTTGCTGATTCTTGAAGGCGCCGTGATGTTCGTGCTGCTCATCGCCTGCGCCAACGTAGCCAACCTGCTGCTGGCCCGTGCCGCCGCGCGCCAACGCGAGCTCTCCATCCGCGCCGCCATCGGCGCCAGCCGCGGCCGCATGCTGCGCCAGTTGTTGACGGAAAGCGTGCTGCTCGCGGGCATTGGAGGCGTCCTCGGGTTCGCGCTCGGCGCCTGGGGCGTGCGCGCGCTTTTGACGCTGGTTCCTGGAGATATTCCGCGCCTCACCAGCGACGGCGCCATCGAGGCCCCGCCGCTCGATTGGACCGTCGCCGCATTCACCGCCGCCGTCGCCCTGCTGACCGGCATTCTCTTCGGCCTTTTCCCGGCGCTGCACACTTCCAATCCCGACCTTGCTTCCACGCTCAAGGAAGGCGGCCGCACCGGCACGGGCAGGCGGCACAACCGCGTGCGCGCGGCGCTGGTGATTTCCGAAGTCGCGCTCTCGCTGGTCCTGCTCATCGGCGCCGCGCTGCTCATCCGCACTTTCGTTGGACTGCGCTCGGTGAGCCCCGGCTTCGACCCGCATAACGTGCTCACGCTGAAAACATCCATGTCCGGCGGATCGTATGCAACCACCGCCAAGGTGGACGCGTTCTGCACGCAAGTCCTGCAGCGGCTGGAAGCTTTGCCGGGCGTCCAGGCGGCCTCGTCATCCATCATGCTGCCCATGGAGAACGACGTCGATCTGCCCTTCAACATCGCCGGCAAGCCGCCCGAAAAAGGCCTGTACAACGGCGATGAGCAATGGCGCAACATCACGCCGGATTATTTCAAGGCGTTCCGCGTGCCCCTGATGCGCGGGCGCGTTTTCAACAATGCCGATTCCGCCAATTCCGCCCGCGTGGTGGTGATCAATCAAGCTATGGCCAAGAAATACTGGCCCAAGGACGACCCCATCGGCCAGGCGATTACTATCGGCAAGGGCCTGGGCCCGCAGTTCGACGACCCGCCGCGCGTAATCGTCGGCATTGTCGCCAGCGTGCGCGAAACCGGACTGAGCGATGGCGAAGTCGGCGTCATGTACATTCCACAAGGCCAGACGCCGCAAGGCCTGACGGCGCTGGCGAATGACGTCATCCCGCTTTCGTGGGAAATCCGCACCGCCGCCGATCCGCTGACCATGCGCGCCGCGGTGGAGCGCGAATTCCGCGCCGTGGATAGCGTCATACCGCTTTCCGCGGTTCGCAGCATGGAGCAGGTAATCGCAAAATCGCTCGAGCGCAACAATTTCGAAATGCTGCTGCTGAGCCTGTTCGCGGGCATCGCGCTGCTGCTGGCGTCCATCGGCATCTACGGATTGATTGCGTACTCGGTGGAGCAGCGGACGCAGGAAATAGGCATCCGCATGGCGTTGGGAGCGCGGCAAGCGGATATGCTCCAGCTCGTGGTCTGGCAGGGTTTGAAGCTGGCGGTCGCCGGAGTTGCGCTGGGCCTGGCCGCATCCTACGGGCTGACGCGCGTGCTGGGCAGCATGTTGTTCGGGGTGAAAGCCGCGGACCCGCTGACGTTCGGCGGCGTGGCGCTGGCGCTTCTCAGCGTGGCCGCGCTGGCGGCTTACATTCCAGCGCGTAGCGCGGCCGCTATCGAGCCATCCCAAGCGCTGCGCCAGCAATAATGTGGGACAGACCTCCTGGCCTGTCTCCGCCGGCTTTCAACCGGCGCTTTCTGGCGCGAAGACTCGCGCATAGATCGAAAAAGCCGCCTTAAAGGCGGCTGCAGCCGGCTGCAGCCAGGATTGGCCGCCCCACTCAGAAATTCACGATCGACGCAAACCCCGCCGCATCCAGACTTGCGCCGCCCACCAGCGCGCCATCGATCTCAGGGTGCCCCATCAGCGCGCGTACGTTATCCGGCTTGACGCTGCCGCCGTAAAGAATTCGGATCGCCGCCGCCGCGTCCTTGCCGAACTTCAACTGCGCCTGCGCGCGGATCGCCCGATGCGCGTCGGCAGCGATCTCCGGCGTGGCCGTCTTCCCTGTCCCAATGGCCCACACCGGCTCATAAGCGATCACGATCTTCTCGAACTGCGCCGCCGTAAGGCCGCCGATTGCTTTCGCAAACTGGCTCGACAGCACTTCTTCGGTGCGTCCGCTTTCGCGTTCTTCCAATAGCTCGCCCACGCAAACAATCGGCGTCAATCCGAACTCCAGCGCAGCCTGCGTCCGCTTGAGCACCGTGTGGTCGCTTTCGCAGAAATACTGGCGGCGTTCGCTGTGCCCAACCAGCGCGTGCGTAGCGCCCACGGCCCCGATCATCGGCCCGGAGATTTCGCCGGTGAACGCGCCCTCCTTGGCCCATCCGATATTCTGCGCGCCAATCCGGATGCGCGTACCCTTGGCCATTTCCACGGCCGCCGCGAGGCTGGTGAACGGCGGAAAGATGGCGATTTCGCAGTGCGCGGATTGTTCCACCAGGCCGCGGAAACGCTCGAAGAACTCGATGGTTTCGGCGGGCGTCTTGTACATCTTCCAATTGCCCGCCATGACAGGTTTTCTCATATGATTTGCGGTAAAAAGCTTTCTCCATGCGCGATCTTCGCGCCGAAATTCTCCGCGACGCTTTGCCCGATATCGGAGAGCGACGCGCGCAGCCCCAGATCCACTCCGCGCCGCGCCGCTGGCCCCAGTACGAGTAGCGGCACATATTCGCGCGTGTGATCGGTACCGGGAATCGTAGGGTCGCAGCCGTGATCGGCGGTGAAAATGGCCAGGTCGCCTTCGCCCAGAGCGCGCTCGAATCGCGGGATCCAGGCATCGAACTGCTCAAGCGCGGCGCCGTAGCCCGCGATATCGTTGCGGTGTCCGTACTGCTGATCGAAGTCCACCAGGTTCACGAAAATCAAGCCATCCGCGGCCGATTGCATCGCCTCAAGCGTGGCGGCCATTCCGTCGGCGTTGTTCCTGGTCTTGGTGCTTTCGCGAATGCCGCGGCCCAGGAAAACATCGAAGATTTTCCCGATGCCGTGAATGAAGACGCCGCGCTCTTCCAGTTGATCGAGCAGCATCCCTTTCGGCGGCGGCACGGCGTAATCGTGGCGGTTGGCGGTGCGCGTAAAGTTATCCGGCGCGCCCGTGAACGGCCTGGCGATCACGCGTCCCACTTCGTAAGGACCCCGTAGAATCGCGCGCGCGGTTTCGCAGATCTTGTAGAGCTCCCACAGCGGAATCACCTCTTCGTGCGCCGCCACCTGGAAAACGCTGTCGGCCGAAGTGTAGACAATGGGCGACCCGGTGCGCATGTGTTCGGCGCCCAGTTCCTGAATGATCTCGGTGCCCGACGCAGCTTTGTTTCCCAACGAGCGGCGGCCAATGCGAGTCTCGAATTCCTGGATGATCTCCGCTGGAAATCCGTGCGGATAAAGCGGGAAGGGTTTCGCCAGGTGGATGCCCACCATTTCCCAATGTCCGGTGGTGGTGTCCTTGCCGGGCGATGCGAGCGCGCAGCGCCCATAAGCCGCCGGCGAATCGCTCGGAGGGATGCCCGTCAGCGGCTTAATATTTCCGAGCCCGAGCCGCGCCAGGTCAGGAAGCTTGAGCCCGCGGATGCGCGCGATATTGCCGATGGTATCGCTGTCCGGGTCGAATTCGCCGTACTTCGCGGCATCGGGCATGGCGCCAATGCCGGCGCTGTCGAGCACTATCCAGATGATGCGTCGGAACACAATTTCGAGCGTAGCATGGGCGCCGTCTGCTACAGCTTAATTCAGTTCCCTGACCCAGATATTCCGGAAACTGATCGGCGGACTTGAATCGCCGTGGGCTTGCAATTTAATGGGCGCGGTCTCGTATTTCTTGTAAAACGGCTTGCCGATGAATAGCGTTTGTCCAGTCAGCTCGAAATGATTCTGCACCAGTACGCCGTTGAAAAACACCGTAACGTAAGCGGGAGTCTTCACTGAGCCATCGGCATTGAACAGCGGCGCTGTCCAGACCACGTCGTAGGTTTGCCACTGCCCGGGCTTGCGGCTCGGATTTACCAGCGGAATGCCTTGCTTGTAGATGCTTCCGGCCTGCCCGTTGACGTAGGTTTTGTTGTTATACGAATCGAGAATCTGCAACTCGTATCCGTCATCGCCCGGACCGGTGGACGCCAGGAATACGCCGCTGTTGCCACGCGCCTGATCGGAGCCGGTAATATTCTCTGGAATCCTCCATTCGATATGAAGCTGGTAATTCCTGAAAGAACGTTTGGTCTCGATATTTCCCACGCCTTTCTCTTTATTGACGGTGAGCACGCCATCGCTGACAATCCATCGGGCCGGCGACTTATCGCGGTTCGATACCCACTCGTCCAGATTCTTGCCGTCAAAGAGAACGATCGCATCTGACGGGGGCGCCGCGTTGTCCGCGCCGGGGGTGACGACTTTAGGTTCCGGTTCCCACACCTCGGTGTCTTTCGGGTTGCCGCGAGCCCCTTTCTGCTGTGCATTTTGAGGCGCGGACGGCTGTTGGGCCGAAAGCGAAGCTGAGAGGGCAATTAGCGCCGACAGTGCGCAAACTGCCGGGAATTGACGGCGGCTATTTGGAAAAGTTGGCATCATGGTATCTCCAATTATGCGCCTTAGCCGGCGCGCGCGCTTCGAGGCGTCCGGCCTACGCCAGCCCCGACCGCACCAGCAGCGCGCTCGGGTCCGGCTCGCGTCCCATGAACTTCTTGTACAATTCCGCGGGGTCTTCGCTATCGCCCTTCGACAGAATATTCGCGCGGAAATCCATCCCAACCTCGCGGCTGAATATTCCGTTGTCGCGGAATCTGGTGAAGGCGTCGGCGTCCAACACCTCGGCCCACTTGTACGAATAGTAGCCGGCGCCGTAGCCCACGGGGCTCGAAAACAGGTGCGTGAACGCCGCGATCATGGCGTGATTCGGCGGCAGCGGCGCGGGGCTGAACTCCTGCAGCAGGCGGCGCGCGTATTCCACCGGATCGCCATCGCGCTCGGGCGAATAACGAATGTGCAGCAGCAGGTCGATGAACGAGAAGCCCACTTGCCGCATTTGCCCGTTGGCGGCGCGGAAGTTGCGCGCGCGCTTCATCTTCTGGAACAGCTCGTCAGGCACAAGCTCGCCCGTCTGCCAGTGGCGCGCAAACAGGTCGAGCGCTTGCCGCTCCCAGCACCAGTTCTCCATGATCTGCGACGGCAGCTCCACGAAATCCCACGCTACGCTGGTACCCGCCAGCGAGCGGATTTCCACGCGGCTCAGCAGATGATGCAGCAGATGGCCGAACTCGTGGAAGATGGTCTCCACTTCGCGATGCGTCAGCAGCGCGGGCTTCCCGCCGACGGGCGGCGTGAGGTTGCCGCAGATCAATCCCAGGTGGGGTTTGAAGTCGTCGCCCGATGGGCCGCCGGTGATCAGCGCGTCCATCCACGCGCCGCCGCGCTTGTTCTCGCGCGGATACCAATCGGCGTAGAAGCCGCCCAGGTAGGCGCCGTTTTCGTCGTGGATGTTATAAAACTTCACTTGCGGGTCCCATGTGGGCACGTTCCACTCTTCGCTGACGCGGATGCCATACAGCCGGTTCACCAGGTTCCAAAGACCATCCACGACGCTTTCCAGCGGGAAGTAGGGACGCAGCGCTTCCTCGTCGAAGGAATAGAGAGCAGCGCGCTGCTTCTCGGCGTAGTATCCGACGTCCCAAGGCGAAAGCTCCGGCGCATCGGCGCCTTCGATGGAGCGGCGGAACGTCAGCAGTTCTTCGTTCTCTTCGCGGAAGCGGCGCTCAGTCTTGCTCTTCAGATCTTCCAGGAATTGCAGCGCGCGGCTGCCGGTGTGCGCCATGCGATCTTCGAGCACCAGGTCGGCGAAGTTGCCGAAGCCGAGCAGGTTTGCCTTTTCCCGGCGCAATTCCAGAACGCGGGCCACAATGGTCCGGTTGTCGTGCGCGCCCTCGGTGGCGCGCACGCTGTAGGCCTCGTACATTCCGCGCCGGATGGACGCATCGTCCAGATACGTCATCACCGCGATGTAATCGGGCGCCTGCAGCGTGAAGCGCCAGCCTTCCCTGCCCTTGCGTTTGGCGCTTTCCTGCGCGGATTCCAGCGCGCTCGGCGGCAGGCCCGCCAGCTTGGCTTCGTCGGCGATCACCAGTTCGAAGGCGTTGGTGGAATCGAGAACATTCTCGGAGAACTTGGTGGTGAGCTGCGTCAGCTCCACATCGATGACTTCGAGCCGCGTCTTACCGGCGGTATCGAGCTCGGCGCCGTGGCGGCGGAACGCTTCCATGGTTTTCACCAGGAAACGCCGGCGCGCGCCGGTCAGGCGGCTGCCCTCGGGGGTGGCGGCGAATCTCTTGAGGCTGTTCCACAAGCCCTCGTGCAGCGGGATGCCGGAATAGAACGCGCTCACCTGGGGCTGCACGCCATTGAACGCGGCGCGCAACTCGGGATAGGTGGCCACCGACTCCAGGTGCCGCACCACGCCCATGGCATAGTCGAGCGGCTCGGTCAAATCGTCCAGCGCGTGCATGGTGTTGTCGAACGTGCGCTCGCCGGGCGCGCCGGCGACGGCTTCCAAACGCGTTCGGGCGTCGGCCAGCAACGCGGTCGCGGCGGGCTCCACATGTTCCGCGCGGATGCGATCGAAGGGGATTCGGAATTGGGGAATCAGAAGCGGGTTGGTGTCGCTGGCCATGACCAAAGCTTAGCAGCATGGTGGGGCGGGCCCGTGGCCTGCCTTGTGAGGCCGACAAGCCAAGCGCTAAGAGCGGCTGGGGACTCCGCAGGCCATGGGCCCGCGCCACCTGGGGCTTGTAAGGATTCACACGCCGCCTGCCCGCATCTCCTATAATTAAAGTGAACGTGAAATCATCCAAGGTTCCCTGGTAGAGGTTCTCCTATCGATGTCAACGCTTGAAGTGTCCCCCGCGGAAACTCCCACCGGCCAGTATCCGGAGTCCGTCGTCAACGATTTCAGCATCCAGGTAGCCACCGTCAACGGTTCCGGCAGCCAGACGGCTAACACCGTCCTGATGCGCTCCCTGTTCCAGATGGGTATCCCAGTCTCCGGCAAGAACATGTTCCCCTCGAACATCGCCGGCCTGCCTACCTGGTTCACCACCCGTGTGTCGAAGCATGGCTACGTGGCGCGGCGCAAAGAAATCGACTTTCTGGTCGCCATGAATCCCGAAACGGCGCGCGAGGATGTCATGAAGCTCGAATCCGGCGCTGCCGTGGTCTATGACGAGCCGCTGGGCCTGAAGCAGCTCCGCAGCGACGTCCACTTTTACCCCGTCCCATTCGACAAGCTGGTGGCGCCCGTCTGTCCCGACGCCAAACTGCGCAAGCTGGTGCGCAACATGATCTACGACGGCATTGTCGCCTGGGTGCTCTCCATCGAAATGGAGGAGATGCACACGGCGCTGGTCCGCCAGTTCGGCAAGCGCAAAGCCAAGGCCGCCGATCTCAACTGGGGCGCCGCTCAGGCCGGCTACACTTACGCCGCCAAGACTTTCACCAAGACCGACCCCTTCCGCGTCGAACGCATGAACGGCACCGCCGGCAAGATTATCATCGACGGCAACGCGGCGTGCGCGCTGGGCGCTATGTTCGCCGGCGTAACGGTGGTTACGTGGTATCCCATCACGCCATCATCGTCGTTGGTGGAATCGCTCATGGTCTACCTGAAGCGCTACCGGCACGATCCCGAAACCGGCAAGGCCACCTACGCCGTGGTGCAGGCCGAAGACGAGCTTGCGTCCATCGGCATGGCGCTCGGCGCCGGCTGGGCTGGCGCGCGCTCCATGACCTCAACCGCCGGGCCTGGCATTTCGTTGATGTCCGAGTTCATCGGCTTCGGCTACTACGCCGAGGTTCCCACGGTGGTTTTCGACGTGGAACGCGTCGGACCCTCCACCGGCCTGCCCACGCGCACCATGCAGGGCGATATTCTCTCTAACGCGCTGCTGTCGCACGGCGACACCAAGCATCCCATGATCTTCCCCAGCTCGCCAGAAGAGTGCTTCAGCCTCACCATCGACGCTTTCGAATTTGCCGAGAAGTTCCAAACGCCGGTCTTCGTCATGACCGATCTCGATCTCGGCATGAACAGCTGGATGGCCGACCCGTTCGCCTATCCCGAGAAGCCCATCGCCCGCGGCAAAGTGCTGGACGCCGCGGATCTCGATCGCCTGGGCGGCTTCGGCCGCTATCAGGATGTGGATGGCGATGGCATTCCGTATCGCACTTTACCGGGCACCAAGCACAACAAGGCCGCCTACTTCACGCGCGGCAGCGGGCACAACGAGAAGGCGCAGTACACCGAGCGCGAAGACGATTACGTCAACAATATGGACCGCCTGGCGCGCAAGTTCGAAACCATGCGCAAGTTTGTCCCCGAGCCAGTCGTCACCATCAACCCGAAGGCTTCGATCGGCTTCATCGCTTCCGGCACTTCCGACTATGCCGTGCGCGAGAGCTGCGAACAGCTCCACAACGAGCACGGCATCGAGGCCAGCTACCTGCGGCTGCGCGCCTATCCATTCACCAGTCACCTGCTCGATTTCATACGCAGCCACGAGCGCCTGTATGTTGTCGATCAGAACCGCGATGGGCAATGGCTGGCGCTGATGCGTCTTGAGCTCGACCCTGAGCTGATCGCCAAATTGCGCAGCGTGCGCTACTACGGCGGCCTGCCGCTGGACGCGCGCACCGTCACCGACGAAGTGGTCCGCCAGGAGGGCATATGAGCACCGTGGTAACTCCCGTAACTCCACCCAAGAAGACCAACCGCATCGGCCTGGAGGTGGTCAATTACCGCGGCGGCAAGACCACGCTCTGCGCCGGCTGCGGCCACAACTCCATTTCCGAGCGCGTGGTGGAATGCTTCTATGAGCTGGGCATTGAGCCGACCGGCGTCGCCAAGTTCAGCGGCATCGGCTGTTCGTCGAAATCGCCCGCGTATTTCCTTGGCATGTCGCACGGATTCAACAGCGTTCACGGGCGCATGCCGAGCGTCGCCACCGGCGCGCTGCTGGCTAACCGCAGCATGCTGGGGTTGGGAGTGACCGGCGATGGGGACACCGCGTCCATCGGTATCGGACAGTTCATGCACCTGGTGCGGCGCAATATGCCGCTGATGTACATCATCGAAAACAACGGCGTCTACGGGCTGACCAAGGGCCAGTTTTCCGCCACTGCCGATCTGGGGTCGACTGCCAAGGGCGGCTCGGCCAACGAGCTGCCGCCATTCGATTGCTGCGCGCTGGCGCTGAAATGGGGCGCGACGTACGTGGCACGCTCGTTCAGCGGCGACAAGCGGCAGCTTCAGGCGATTATCAAAGCCGCCATCAGCCACCGCGGACTTTCCGTGATCGATGTGATTTCCCCCTGCGTCACTTTCAACGATCATGAAGGCTCGACCAAGAGCTACGGGTATATGAAGGACCACGAAACGGCGCTGCACGAGTTGGATTACGTACCATTTTTTGAAGATATTTCAGTTGAAATCGCCGAGGGCGAGGTCCGGGACGTCCGGATGCACGATGGTTCACACCTTCGCATCCGCAAGCTGAACCGCGAGTTCGACCCGACCGACCGCCTGGCCGCCCTGGCTGCGCTCGAAGATGCTGAAACCAAAGGGGAAGTGCTTACCGGCGTGCTCTACGTCAACCCCGAGAAGCCCACTTTTGTGGATCTACTAAATTTATCGGACGAGCCATTAGCCACGCTGCCGGAAGCCAAAATCCGGCCGTCCAGGGCAGTACTGGACGAACTTATGGAACAGCTACGTTAACTTTTGCTGAGGAAATCGGAGGGCCGGGTTCGATTTTCCGTTGATTTTATCTATTGGCTGATGCTAATATCGTGACCGGTCTGTCATCCTCCGAGACAGATTGTAGTAGACCTTTATGCTCCACGCCTTCATTGGCGTGGGGCTTTTTTGTTTACCGGGCTTTTTTGGGTTTACCGGGTTTTTTCTGTTCCCGGACGGCCGGGGACAATCCGCGTCCGTTCCCGGCCGTTTTTCGGCCCAATTCTGGTGCGGCCGGATTTCGGCGGGCTCGCGTCTCCCGCGCGCGGATTGGTTCATCATAGATAGAGATGAGACTCGCCGCATCGTTCTGCCTCTGCGCCGCCGCAGCCTTCGCCGCCCCATTGTCTTTCCAGCTCCGCGATACCCAAGGGGCGCTGCATACGGCGGCCGAATTCGCCGGCCATAAGGCCGTCGTTCTGTTCTTCACCACTACCGATTGCCCCATCGCCAACAGCTACGTCCCCGAAATGAACCGCATCCACGACGCCTATGCCCCGCGTTCGGTGCTGTTCTATGCGGTCCAGACCGATCTCACTATTCCGGAAGCCGATGTCGCCAAGTACGCACGCGACTTTCGCTATGCGTATCCGCTGCTGCTCGACCCGAAGCAGGAACTGGTCCGCTGGACTGGCGCTTCCATCACGCCCCAAGCGGCCATCCTGGCCCCCGATGGAAAACTGTTGTACCTGGGCCGCGTGGATAACCGCGTCGCCGATTTCGGCAAGCAGCGCCTTCAGCCCACTGTGTTCGATCTGCGCGATTCGCTGGATGCGGTGCTGGATGGCAAACCAGTACCACATGCCGCCACCAAATCGGTGGGCTGCGCGATAACATTGAAAGGCACGCCATGAAACTATCGCCGCCCGTTTTTTCCAATCCATCCGCTTTTTCCAATACCAATGCAGATCCCGCAAAGGCCGTGGGGCGGCCCAGCTGGTTCGCAAATTGGTCCGCACGGTTGCCTCTGGGACCGATCTTCGCCGGCGCGATCAACCTCGCACGGCTGCGGCCGGCCGGCCGGGGGGCCGGCTGCGGACCAGGGGGGCCGCCCTACAAGCAACTCGCTTTCTGTTTTCTCGCCGTCACATTGCTGGCAGCGGCCGCCGACGACGACGTCAAAATGCTGCCCGATGGACCGGGTAAAGAGGTGATCGTCCGCACCTGCCTGGAATGCCACGATGCCGGCAGCTTTCGCAAGAAGCGCCTCGACCAGGACGGTTGGACCGAAACGGTCGGCCAGATGGTCGATCAGGGGGCGAATGCCACCGCCCAGGAACAGACCGCTATCGTCGAGTACCTGGTCCATAACTTCGGCCCCGATTCCAAGGTCCGCATCAATACCGCGCCGGTTTCCGAGATCCGCGTCGTCCTGGGCTTTACCAATGAGGAAACCAAGGCTATAATCGCCTATCGCGACGAGCATGGCGATTTCAAGGAGCTGCCCGACCTGCTCAAAGTTCCCGGGATAGATTCCAAGAAAGTGGAGGCGAAGAAGGATATGCTGGCCTTCTGAATCACGGTATGTTGCCGCAAGTGGGCCGCTACAGAATTCTGCGCCAGTTGGGCAAGGGCGCCATGGGTGTGGTGTTTCTCGCCGACGACCCTCTGTTAAGCCGGCAGGTGGCGATTAAGACCATAGACCTGGCCATCGAAGACCCTACGCGCCGCGAGTTTCTGCGCAGCCGCCTGCTGCGCGATGCGCGCGCCGCCGCCTCGCTGACGCATCCCAATATCGTCGGCATTTACGATGTGGTGGTGGAGGGCGACCGGGCCTGCGTGGTGATGGAATACATCGCCGGCGAGGATCTGGCGGCGTATCTTACGCGCAACCCCGTGGCCGATCCGCAATTCACGGTTCACGTGATCCGCGCCATGGCGGCGGCTCTCGATTACACCCACGCCCGCGGCATCATCCATCGCGACATCAAGCCCGCCAATGTGATGCTGGATGCCGCGAGCATTCCGAAGATCACCGATTTCGGCATCGCGCGCATCACCGAAGGCGCCAGCACCACGATGACGGGCACGGTGATGGGCACCATCGAATACATGGCGCCGGAGCAGGTGAAGGGCGAGCAGGTGGATGGGCGCGCGGATCAGTTTGCGCTGGGCGTGGTGGCCTACCGCATGTTGACTGGTGGCACGCTGTATGGCAACCAGTCCATGGCGACGCTGGCGTACAAGATTGTGAACGAGGCGCCGGCCCCGGTACGTTCGCGGAATTCCGGGCTGCCCGCCGGAGTGGATCCGGTGCTGGCCAAGGCGCTGGCGAAGGCGGCGGACGACCGCTACCGCAACTGCGCCGAATTCGCCGAAGCGCTGGGAGGAGCCATGGCGGGCGTGGATCGCCAGGGACCCACGGTGGCCATGACGGCGCCGCCGCCGACGCCGCCGCCTCCACGGTCGAGCGGCATCCGCACCGCGGTGGTGGCGGTCGCGCTGGCCGGCGCTGCCGGCGCGATCGCCGCCATGATTGTGTGGAAGCCGTGGCTGCAGCCGGCCCAACCAGCGACTTCCGCGCTGGCCGTTTCGAAGCCGGCTGCCGAACCTGCGCCGCCGACCAACCTTACGAAGGGGCCGCTGCTGCAGCCCGGGGCATCCTTGGAAAAGGCAGCAGCGGCGAAGGGGCCAGTGGCGAAGTCACCCGTGAAGAAAGCCCCGGCGGACCCGCCGCACCAGGCCGCCGAAGCCAAGGCCGGGCCGGTAGAGCACGCCGACGATGTGGCGCCCGATGCCGCGACGCCGCCGGCCGACACTCCCAGGCCCGCCGTGGACGCCATCAACCGCGGCCGCGAGCTGATGAAGCAGGAGCAATTCGCCGAAGCGGTTCAAGCCTTCACGAAGGCCGCCGATATCCGCCCTAACTGGGCCCCGGGCTATGTCAACCGCGGCGGCGCGTACCAGCATCTGGAGCAGTATGACGCCGCGATTCGAGATTTTTCGCGGGCGATTCGCTTGAATCCCAAACTGTTCAGCGCATACCTTGGGCGCGCCCAATGCTATGTCCACCAGAAGCAAGACGATCTGGCTTTTGACGATTTCAACCAGTCGCTCGCTCTGAAACCAGACGCCCATCTGGCGCTGGCGGGTCGCGCGGCGATCTATTTGCGGCGCAAGGCCTATCACAAGGCCCTCGCCGATTATAACGACGCCATCCGGCTCTCGCCGGATCTCGCCAGCGCCTATCGCGGACGTGCCAACGCGCGTCGTGCTCTGGGCGACGAACGCGGCGCACAGGCCGATGAGGAGAAGTACAAGGAGATATTCGCCAGAAAGGGCGACAAGGGCGGATAGCCGGATTTCCCCGGCGGGCTGTTACCCTGCGCTAGCCCGGTCGCCGCCAGATCCGCAGTGCGAACTCGCCGCGCGATACTCCCGTTTTCCCTTGACAAAGCTCTGAAAAAGGCGAAAACTACCCTTAATCCGCTCTCCTAGTCGCTGGCCGGATTCACAAAGTTGAACTGCGTTTGTTCAGCGTCTGAGGCCATTCTAGGACCAACAGAATACGGGGGATCAAATGACACGCGCAGGTGCATTTCAGCGGCAGCTCTTTCTTCATTCCATGCGCTCCGGTAAGATACTCGGCGCAGCCTTCGTTTGCTTACTTACGTTCGCATCGGGTCAACTCCTCTTTGGACAAGCCACCGGAAGCATTTCGGGGACTGTGCGGGACGCGAGCGGTTCGGCCGTGCCAGGCGCGAAGGTGACTGTCACGGCTCCGGCAACCGGACTGACGCGGTCGTCCGTCACCAATAGCGCCGGCGAATATATTGTTCCTTTGCTCGGCGTAGCCAATTATACGGTGCAGGTGGAACTGAGCGGCTTTCAAAATGCTACCGCTCAAGACATCCGGCTGCAGGTGGACGAGCACCGGGAGTTGGATTTCAAGCTCTCCCCATCGACTGTGCAAACCAGCGTGCAGGTGTCGGCCACGCCGGTTGCGGTGCAAACTTCGGACGGTACTCTCGGCCAGGTAATTACCAGCCAACAGGTTGCCGACCTGCCGTTGAATGGCCGCGATTTCGTCCAGCTTGCCACGCTGACGCCGGGCACTGCGCAGGAGACGAATCCGAGCAGCTTTTTTAACGGCGGCCCGAGCAGCGAGGCATCCGCGCGCGGCTCTTATTCGCTCTCGGTAGGTGGATCGCGGGCTAACAGCACCGATTGGCTTTTGGACGGCAACGATAACAACGAACTTACTTCCGGCGCTATCTCGATTCTCTCGTCGATTGATTCGATCCAGGAATTCAAGGTGCTCACTTATAACTACTCCGCGGAATGGGGAACGCGCGGCGGCCCGACCGTTCTGGTGACTACGAAATCGGGCAGCGACCAGTTCCACGGAAGCCTCTTCGAGTTTTTCCGCAATACCGCCCTCGATGCGCGCAGCTTCTTCGCCGCGTCCACCGAACAGTTCAATCTCAACCAATTCGGAGGCTCGCTGGGCGGCCCCATCAAGAAAAACAAGACCTTTTTCTTCGCCGATGTGGAGCAAAAAGATCAGCGGCACGGGATACCGTTCACGGGTGTGGTTCCCACGGTGGCGCAGCGCAGCGGGGATTTCTCGGAAAATTCTTTCGGTCAACCGAACACCATCGCTTTGGTGAATCCGTATGCGACTCAGGTGGTGAATGGGAACCCGGTTTCCGTTCCATTCATGTGCACCAGCTCCGGCAGCCCGCTTCCGGTGGCCCCGGATGGGAGTCAGACCGCCGGCACGCCATGCAATAAAATTCCGCAGGGACTGATCAACCCGATTGGTCAAGAGTTGATGAATCTGTATCCGCTGCCCAATGCCGACAACGCCGCCCTGGGTTACAACTACGTGAGCGAGCCGGTGAGGAAGCTGAACGAAACCAAGTTTGACATCCGCATGGACGAGAACTTATCCGCGAAGGACAATATGTTCGCGCGGTTCAGTTACGATCAGGCGGAGTCTTATGTTCCCGGCGGCGCCCCGGGCTTCGCCGAACAGGGACCTTTTGCCAGCAACCAGAGCATCGCCAATCACGCCCGCAACGTAGCCGTGTCGGAGACTCACATTTTTTCACCCACGACGGTCAATCAGTTCAGCGCCGGCTTCAATCGCATTTTCGATTACATCACTTCGCAGGGCACGGGCAGTTATGCCGCCAATGCGCTGGGCATCCCCGGCGCCGATCTGGGAGGCGTAAGCAACGGTTTGACATCCGTGGAAATGGAAGGCGCTTACTGGTCGTTGGGCGATCGCGGCTACACGCCGTTCGTGGGTGGAACGAATGTCTGGATGGCCACCGATTCCCTGGATCTCGTACGCGGCCGCCACGATATTCGACTGGGTCTCTCAGTTCGCGCCAATCAGTTGAATACCGTGGCCGTCGGTTTCCCCAACGGATTCTGGGTGGTCAGTGGGCTTTGGACCGGCGACCCGGCCGCGGACCTGCTGACGGGTCTCACCAGCCTGGCGATCCACGACCAGGAGTTCGATGGCACTAATACAGGCCGCCGCTGGAAGCTTTACCGCCCATTCGTGCAGGACGATTGGCGAGTCACTAAGAGCCTGACGTTGAACCTCGGTTTTGCCTGGGCGCTGGTGACTCCTGTCACGGAGGTAGCCAATCGCCAGTCGGACTTCGACCCCGCTACGGGACAGTTTCTGGTTGCTGGCCAGAATGCGGGCGCGAGCGCGGGCATCAAAATGGATTTGACCGCGCTGGAGCCGCGGGTCGGCCTCGCCTGGAAACCGTTCGGCCGAAGCAATACCGTAATTCGCGGAGGCTATGCGATCTTCCACGATTCGTCCTGGAATCAGGGCGCGCAGGGACTGTGGCAAAATCCGCCCGACTACGCCGAATCGGATTCTTACGCTTTCGGCGGCAATTGTACGTTCGCGACCGCCGCCTGCGCCACGCGCTACGGTCTGACGCCATCGGCCATCAGTCTCTCTTCGGGCTTCCCCACCTTCACGGCCCCTCCCAACCCGGCGGATTTCACCGGGACCATTCTGGCGCAAGACACCAACTTCAAGCAGGGCAGAATTCAGCAGTTCAACGCGAATGTGGAACAGGAAGCGCCCGGACGGATCGTGTTGACGGCCGGTTATGCGGGTTCGCGCAGCTCCCACATTCTGGGATTCGGCAATAACATCAACGTGGGATCGCCCTCCGCCTGCGGCACCGTCTCCGGATACACCTTGGGATGCGGTCCGAACGGGTCGGCGTTCGGCGTGCCTTATCCCGCTTTCGCGTATTCGACCATCGACGATATTTTCGACAACGGCAGGGCGCACTACAATTCGCTTCAAATCAAAGCCGAGACTAAGAGCGCGCGGCACGGCATTTACGCGCTTATAGCCTACACTTATTCGCGAGACTACGACACAGGCTTTACGGATGGTTTGGGGAGTATCATTGGCGCCACTTACTTTCCTCTCCCGGGATGGCAAACCCTGGATTGGGGTCTCTCGCAAATCAACCTGAATCAGAATTTCACGGCCAGCGTAATTTATCAACTGCCGTTCGGCAAAGGTCAGAAATGGGGAAGCAGTTGGAACGGTGCGGCCAACGCGATCCTTGGAAACTGGGAAGTGACGGCAATTGAGAAAGCCACTTCTGGCTTCCCGGTATTTATTATTGACACTAATAACTCATCCGGGGCAGGTTTAGAGAACACCAATGACGTCTCACAGATTCGCCCCGATCAAATCTGCAATCCGGTGCTGGCCCACCCGAGTTTGTCCGAGTGGTTCAACACTGCCTGCTTCGCCCAGCCGGCGCCTGGCGAGTTGGGAAACGCGAACCGGACGCCACTCTCGGGTCCCAGGTTTGTGAACACCGACTTCTCCATCATCAAGCACTTTGTACCGCGAGAGGGAATGCGGGTTGACTTCCGGACGGAGTTTTTTAACTTATTGAATCACCCGCAATTCGGTGCGCCTGGGGGCAACGCAGCCGGGGCCGACTTCAACTCTCCGACGTTCGCTGTGATCAACTATACGGTCAATAATCCGCGACTGATTCAGTTCGCACTCAAGCTGGCTTTTTGAACGACTTGACGAGTTTTCGCCGGGAAGTTAGAATTGTGCGCAAGGCCGTAGGGCGGACCCCCTGGTCCGCACGGGTCCCCCCGGACCCGCTCTTCGCCCTGCCAAATCGGCCCAACGTGATCTCTCTGAGAGGCCGACCGGGGGGTCGGCCGCGGACCAGGGGGTCCGCCCTACAACTTTATCCGATCGTCCGTAGTCCCTTCACACGGTCCCGCAATTGCGCGGCTTTCTCGAACTCGAACTTGCGTGCCGCTTCGCGCATCCGCTCTTCCAGCTCGCCGATGAAACGCTGGCGCTGCTCGGGCGTGAGGCTGTCCACTTCTTCGTCGCTCTCAAGCGGCACCGTGACGTAATCGCCTTCGGCGATGGCGACCAGGCTCATGTCGATGGGCTTCACGATGGATTGCGGCGTGACATGGTTGCGCTCGTTGTAATCGAGCTGGATCTGGCGGCGCCGGTCGGTTTCACTGAGCGCGTGCTTCATGCTGTCAGTCATCACGTCGGCGTAGAGAATCGCGTGGCCTTCCAGATGACGCGCGGCGCGGCCCATGGTTTGGATGAGCGAGCCGGCAGAGCGCAGGAAGCCTTCCTTATCGGCATCGAGAATCGCCACCAGCGACACTTCGGGCAAGTCCAGGCCTTCGCGCAGCAGGTTGATGCCGATCAGCACGTCATACTCGCCGCGGCGCAGGTCGCGCAGAATCTTGATGCGGTCGAGCGTGCTGACTTCGGAGTGCAGATAATTGCACTTGACTCCGACCTCGGCGTAATACTCCGAGAGATCCTCCGCCATGCGCTTGGTGAGCGTGGTGACCAGCGTGCGCTGGTTGGCTTCGGTGCGTTTGCGGATTTCGCCGAGCAGGTTATCCACCTGGCCCTTCACGGGGCGGATCTCGACGGTCGGGTCCACCAGGCCGGTGGGGCGGATGATTTGTTCGACCACGGCGCCGGCGGTTTTGGTGAGCTCATAAGGGCCGGGCGTGGCCGAAACGTAGATCAACTGATTGACGCGGTGCTCGAATTCTTCGAAGGTCAGCGGGCGATTGTCGAGCGCGCTAGGCAAACGGAATCCGTGCCCCACCAGCACCTCTTTGCGGGACCGGTCGCCATGATACATGGCGTGCAGCTGCGGCACGGTCTGATGGCTTTCATCGATGTAGAGAATGGCGTCGCTGGGCAGATAATCGAGCAGCGTGGGCGGAGCTTCGCCCGGCAGGCGGCCGGAAAAATGGCGCGAATAATTCTCGATGCCGTGGCAGTAACCGATCTCCTTCATCATTTCCAGGTCGAACATGGTGCGCTGGTGGAGCCGCTGCGCCTCGATCAGCTTGCCCTGCTTTTCCAACTCTGGACGCCACCACTCAAGCTCCGTGCGGATGCTCGCCATGGCAGTTTCCTTGGACTCCTGAGACATGACGTAGTGCGTCTTGGGATAGATGGGCAGACGCACGTAAGTCTGCTTCACCTGGCCGAGCAGCGGGTCGATTTGCGCCAGACTCTCCACTTCGTCGCCCCATAACTCGATGCGGAAGGCATTGTCGTCATAGGTGGGATAGACTTCGATGACATCGCCGCGGATGCGGAACGTGCCGCGGCGGAAATCGCCGTCGTTGCGCTCGTAGAGAATCTCGACCAGCTTCGAGACAATCTGATTGCGCGAAATCTTCTGGCCCTTTTCGAGCATGAGCAGCATGCCGTAGTAGGCTTCGGGCGAACCGAGTCCATAGATGCAGCTCACGCTGGCGACGATGATGCAATCGCGGCGCTCGAAGAGGGATTTGGTGGCGGCGAGGCGGAGCTTATCGAGCTCGTCGTTGGTAGTGGCTTCCTTTTCGATGTAGACGTCGCTCGATGGAATGTAGGCTTCGGGCTGGTAGTAATCGTAATAGCTGACAAAATATTCGACGGCGTTTTCCGGGAAATAGCTCTTGAATTCGTGATAGAGCTGGGCGGCGAGAGTCTTGTTGTGCGCGAGGACGAGCGCGGGGCGTTGCACGGCCTCGATCACCTTGGCGACGGTGAAGGTTTTGCCGGAGCCGGTGACGCCGAGCAGAACCTGATGCTGTTCGCCGTCGCGGATGCCACGCGTCAGTTCCGCGATGGCGCTTTCCTGATCGCCGCGAGGGCGGTAGTCGATGCCGAGGCGGAAGCCCATGGATTCAGGGTAGCAAGTGGGGAGGGCTGGCCGGCCCCGCCAGCTGCCAGTTGCTCTCTCGCCCTCCCCCAGATTCCGCCAATGCCGATTATAGTAGATTCAAAGGTGTACCCGATGAAATGGCTTCAATCAATCCTAACAAGGGGGGCGAAGCTTAACGTCCAGGAATCGAAACATTCGCCGACGCCCGAGCAGATCAGGAAGGCGGTTGAGCACCGGGGTGCCGCAAGGCAGGCGAGACTAGTCTCACGCGGGCATTCGTGCGCTTGGCCAAAGATGTCTTTAGTTACCCGTCGTGGATTATTCATTCACGCGAGGGCGTTCCCTCGCTGATCAGCCAAGCACACAGAGTCAAGCCAGATCACGTTCAATTGATCATCGCCAACGGACGTACCCTGGAGCTTACGCAAAAGAAATGGGTGCGGCTACTTTGGAACGACGGCCAAGTGCCCAGAAATTCAATAAGTTAGGATCAATCGACCGCCTTTCGGCTGTCGCTTAGACCGGGGATATCGGAATAACCCCTATTTTTGAATCAATTCT